>JBDLWA010000064.1:0-27548 GCA_039804505.1 Pseudomonadota bacterium | reverse complement strand
TGACCAAGCTGTCATTTTTTTGCAGCAAAGACCAGGCGTAGGGCCAATTGCGCATGAACAGCGCGTTGGCATTTTGAAACACGCCACGCGCTTCTTCTTCTTCGTAGTTCAACACGCCGGTGGGGCTGATGGTGCCCACCCAAGAGGCCGCCAAGTTCAAGGCCTTGGCGGCTTGCGCATTGCGAATGGTGATCTCGCCGTCTGCATTGACCACCGTGCCGCCGCCTTGGCCGCCCACCCACTCAATGGCGTTGCAGGTGAGGCCTTCATAGGCTTTGGCTTGAAAGACAAAGCCATGGAAATCGCTGTCGCCTTTGGCGCGCTCGCCGGCTTGAACCTTGGCAGCGCTTTGCGTCAGTTCTTCCCAAGTTTGTGGCACACGCAGGCCATACTTTTGCAGCAAATCTTTGCGGTAATAAAGCAGACCGGCATCGGTGTACCAAGGCATGCCCAGCAGCTTGCCGTTCACACTGTTGTTGGCAATGATGGCGGGAAAGTGTTCGGCCTCAACGCCCTTGGTATAGGGCTTGAGGTCGGCCAAATGATCTTTGAGCAGGCCTGGCCAAACGGTGTCAATTTGCACCACATCGATGTCACCCGATTTGGCCGCAAACAATTGGCGATAGAGCGCCAATTTTTCGGTCGGGCTGGTGGGTGGTGAAAAGTTCTTGATGGTATTGCCGGTCTTGGCAGCCCAAGCCTGCGCATGCTTCAAACAAAATTCCACGTCACTGCCACTGGGGCCGCATGTGATGGTAATTTCCACAGCCTTCGCTGTGAAGCTGGCAAACACACCGCTGATCAGTAAGAGGGGGAGGAATTTCATTGTTTTGATCCTTTGACCACAAACACCACGGCGCTTCTTGCGGGGATGTCAAACAGCCCCGTTGCTTTTTGATACTTTGCACTCTCACGCGGTCTTGCGTCAGCCGCTTGTGGCGAAGCTTGAACGGGATGCAGCTCAAATGCGCGTTGCGCCAGTTGCGGTATGTCGATGCTTTGTGCTTTCTCAGAGACGTTCACAAAATAAGCCAATTCAGCAAAGTCGTTGAGGTCATGACCTTGCAAATGGCCCACCACCAATCGCGCGTCGGTCTCGGCCCCTGTGTTGAAAAATGTCAAACGCACTTGAACATCTTGCGCCGTTTCTAATCGAAACAATTTGGAACTGCTGCGAATTTTGAGCAAGTCCAAATGGGCATTGCGTGTCCACACAATGTCGGCTGCAGAAGGTTTGAGCTTGGGGTCTGCGAGCAGGGCACGACTGATGGCGTTGGCTTCTGGCGAGCCTTGCAAGTCGGGCACATCGTTGCCAAATCGGTTGCTCTGATAAGACCAGTCCAACACATTGAACAAGTCACCCGAGTCGTAGCTGTTGCCATCTAAAGACTTGGAGCGAAGAATTTCTTGTCCCGCATGAAAATACGCCACACCTTGGCTGAAGGCCACCAAAGCGCCTGCCAACATTTGAACCCTGGCGCGTTCAGCACTTGAAGTGGCGCGTGGCAACTTATAAGCCAAGCTGTCAAACAAGGTGAGGTTGTCGTGGTTCTCGGCATAGTTCACCACTTCGCTGGGCTGACTGACATAGCCCGTGGGCTGGTCGCCATACGGGATGTTTTGAAGCGCTTGGACAGTGCCATCTGCGGTGGCCATACGATAGTTTCTGAGCGAGCCTGCCAAGCCGGCGCGAATTTGATCGGCCACGCGGCCAGATGTTTCACGACCACTGACAAAGCCGGGCACTTTCATCAAATTTTCAACAGCATCGCCCGCACCACCGCCGCGAATGGCATCACGCAAGCGGTCGTTGAAGGTGCCAATGCCTGTGCCGTTCAAAGACAACTGCGATGCTTGCACAAAGCGCGCACCATTGGCCACTTCACCAAAGTTCCATCCTTCACCCACAAAATCAATGCGCTTGCGCAAAGTCTTTTGCAAACGATTTTGAATGTCCACCATCACTTGCTTGGGTTGGTGTCCCATCAGGTCAAACCGGAATGAATCGAGTTTGTACTGCTGTGTCCACAACAACATCGAGTCGGACATCAGCTTGGCCATCATCAAATTTTCTGTGGCGGTGTTGTCGCAGCAGGTCGAGCGCTCCACTTCGCCTTGCGCATTCAAGCGTTGGTAGTAGCCAGGGACCACACGGTCGAGCACCGATTGCGCATGTTGGCCAGAGGCCGAGGTGTGGTTGTAAACCATGTCCATGCCCACGCGCCAACCGGCTTCGTGCAGTGACTTCACCATGCGGCGAAACTCCAGAATGCGTTTGGCACCATCGTCGGCGTCTGTGGCGTAGCTGCCCTCGGGCGCATTGAAGTGCAAGGGGTCGTAGCCCCAATTGAAGCAATCGTTGGCGCGTGTGGTTTGCGGTGAACGTGCATCGCTTTGACAATTTTTCTCGGGCACGGTGGCCAGGTCAAACACGGGCAACAAATGCAAATCGGTCATGCCTGCTTTGGCCAAGGCTTTTAAATGTTGCATGCCTTGTGACTGGCCTTGCGTAAACGCGACATATTTACCGCGCAACTCAGCGGGCACTGTTGTGTCGTTGATCGAAAAGTCGCGAACATGCAACTCATAGATCACCATCTCGACCGCATGCTTCACAGTTTGTGGGGCACGGAGTTGGTCCCAGCCTGCGGGTTTGAGTTGGGGCGCGTTGAGGTCTGCCACATAGCTTCGCAATGAGTTGGCACTCAAGCTCACTGCATAGGGGTCGTTGACGTGGTTCAACACCCAGCCCATACCAGGGACAAAAACTTCGACGGCGTATCTGTAATAGGTGCCAGGTTTGGCAAGCGCTGACTGAGTGCGCCAGACCCCTGAGGCTTCATCGAGCTTCAGTGGGGTGTGCGCCACCGCGGCCGCTTGGGCATTGGGGTAAATGCAAACGCTCACAGCGCGTGCTGTGGGTGCCCACAAACTCAGCTCGGCGCCTTTAACGGGAGCTGCTTTTTTGCCACCCGTGTTTTTGCCAGCGTTCAGTTGAACGCCCAAAGTTTGAGAAAACGCGGCAGGTGCAAACAATTCATCCAAAGCTTTGGCCGATTGAATGCGCATGGCACTTTGCACGCGACCTTGCGTGTCTTCTTGTACCAACACCAATTGAGAGGCATGTAGTTTGCGAAGCTTGGCATCCGTCAATGCTGGCAAGTTCAACAACTGAGGCGAAGACGCCTGAAGCGTGAGGGCTTGCTCAAAACCAGATGCCACTTGCCCTGTTTCAATTTTCAAGCTGCCTTGAGGGGCACTGAGTAGCCGCCAGGTGGAAGGCGCGCTGGCAGGTGTCAAACCGAGCGCGTCTGCGGACACCAGAATTTGTTGTTTGTTTTGCCAAATGGCCGACGCGGGCAACTTCAAGGCACTGGGCGTGAGGACTTGGTGGCCCAAAGGCGCATTGCAAATGGCCTGAGAGGCTTCTGAAAGCTGTGTTTTTCCCGCTGCTGCAGCCGCGCCTAGCAGGCTCATAGACAGGCACGGGAGGACAGCCCAGCGTGCAAAGCGAGAAAGTTGATTCATTGGCAGATTAATTTTGCAAAAGAATGCAAATTATCGTAAGAAAACTACAAAAAATCACCATGTAATCGATTGAATTAGGGTAAATACCGAATATTCGAATTTTCTAAGGCTTCAAAATCTGTAGCTTTTCTACATCTTCTGGGTTTTCTCCGGTTCTTATTTCTCTTTAAATCGACGATGAATACAAATGAATTCATTTTGAACAAGCTCGTGCGTGGATTCATGCAGGCATCGCGCCGCCTTCTCCTCTGCGCACCCTGGGTCTTGGCCAGTTGTGGGGGTGGGTCGTCTGGCGCGAGCACCAATCCCATCGGATCGGGGGGCGGGGGGACTGAGTTGTCGGTCCCTGATAGGGGCTCGGTCAGTGTGGGCGCCACCAGCAGTGCGGTGGCCGCTGGCTGGTCTCAAGGGCCTTTCATGCAAATCTATGTCAGGGCTTACCAAGACAGCGATGGCGATGGCAAAGGTGACTTGAAAGGCTTGATCCAGCGCTTGGATTATTTGCAAGACTTGGGCATCAAGGGTTTGTGGCTCTTGCCTGTCACAGAGAGTTCAGACCGCGATCATGGTTATGCCGTGAAGAACTTTCGTGCCATCGAACCCGACTACGGCACCATGGCCGATTTTGAATTGCTCTTGGCTGAAGCGCACAAGCGCGGCATGGGGGTGATCATGGACTTTGTGATCAATCACAGTAGCAACCAGCACCCCTTGTTTTTAAATTCGTCTTCATCTGCCACCCATGCACAAAGAAATTACTTTGTGTGGCAAAACCCAAAGCCAACAGGCTGGCAAATTTACGGGCAAGACCCTTGGTATGCCAGCAACTGGGCCAATGGTTTTTACTTTGCGGGCTTCTCCAACACCATGCCCGATTTCAATTGGCGTGCTACGGAGGTCTCTACCTTTCACCATGACAACTTGCGCTACTGGTTGAACAAGGGTGTGGATGGCTTTAGGTTTGATGCCGTGGGCAACTTGGTGGAGAACAGCGCATCGGCTTGGGAAGTTCAGCCTGAGAACCACGTCGTGATGAACAACGTCCGCCAAACGCTGCAGCAGTATTCACAGCGTTACATGGTGTGCGAGGCGCCTGCCAACTCCCTTGCTTTTGCGCAAAGCAATTCATGTGGCAGTGCCTTTGCCTTCGATTTGTCGAGCAGCATTGTGGGGGCCGCAAAAGGTGAAGTGGCGGCCATTCAAAAATTGGCCGATTACTACAAAACAAGGCCCGCTACCTTAGCCCCATTTGTGTCCAACCATGACCGATTTGCGGGAGACCGTTTGTGGCATCAGGTTCAAGGCAACGTGGCGCAATACAAATTAGCTGCCGCTAGTTATTTGTTGTTGCCGGGCACCCCCTTCATTTATTACGGTGAAGAAATTGGCATGGCGGCCGCCAATACTTTGACAGGCGATTGGTCCATTCGTACCCCCATGAGTTGGACTGCCGATGCCAAAGGCTTCAGCAACGGCAGCCCTTTCAGAGCCCTTTCCAGCAACATCAGTACACAGAATGTTGCGCAGCAATTGAGTGACAGCAATTCTCTTCAACAGCATTACAAAAAACTGTTGGCCTTGAGAAACTCGCAAGTCGCATTCAGCAGCGGCACTTATGAAGGCGCTTGGGCCAACCAAAAAACAATGGGCTTTCAACGTGTGTCTGGTAATGAAAAAGTCATGCTCCTCTTGAACTACGACACGGCCAGTGCCAACCTCAGCGTTGCCAATTTAGTGTCGGGCGACACGTGGTCGTCTTTAACAGGCACCAACACCACCAACACCGTCAACGCAACGGGCGTCATGCAACTGAGCCTGCCCGCCCAATCTTTTCTGGTCTTGAAGAAAAACTAAGTCGATGAATTTTTCCAAATTGAACAAGGCCATCGCTGGCCTGCTCGTGATCGCAGCCCTGGTGGCTGCGGCCCTTTATGTGCAGCAAAAAAATCAGAGACTACAAGAGGGCTGGCATCACGGCGCCTTCATGGAAATTTTTGTGCGCAGTTACAAAGACAGCAATGGTGACGGCATAGGCGATTTGAAAGGTCTGACGCAATCGCTAGACCATTTAAAAGAATTGGGCATCAAAGGCATTTGGCTCATGCCCATCACCGCCAGTGCAGACCATGACCATGGTTATGCCACGCGCGATTTTAGAAACATCGACCCCGACTACGGCACTTTGGCTGACTTTGATGAGCTCATCCAAGAAGCGCACAAGCGCGGCATTGGCGTCATCATGGATTACGTCTTGAATCACAGCGCCAAAGAGCACCCCTTCTTTGAAGAAGCCCTCAAAAATCCGGAGAGTCCTTATCGCCAATGGTACGAATGGCGACAAGAAAAACCGGTGGGCTGGGATATCTGGGGGCGCGACCCTTGGGTGAGTGTTGCCAATGGTAGCTACTTGGCCACGTTTGGCGCCCACATGCCTGACTTCAACATGCGCAACCCTGATGTCGTCAAATATCATGAAGACAGTTTGAAGTTTTGGCTCGACCGCGGTATCGATGGATTCCGTTTAGATGCTGTACCGCACCTCATTGAAAACAACGCCAAAGATTGGAACGATCAACCCGAAAGTCGCCAACTCACAGGCCACTTCACCCGCTTGATCAAGTCCTATCCCAACAAGTATGTGGTGTGCGAAGCCACAGCAGAACCCAAGGTGTATGCCCGCGAAGACATTTGTGGCGGCGCCTTTGCTTTCGGTTTAGAAAATCAAATTGCCAAAGCAGCCAAAGGTGAAACTGACGCCATTCAAAAAGTGGCGCAGTACTACACACAAGCGCCCCATACACTGGCCAGCTTCGCGTCCAATCACGATCAATTTGCAGGCAAACGCGTGTGGGATCAAGTCAATGGCAACGAAGCGCACTACAAGTTAGCTGCGGCCACGTATTTACTCTTGCCCGGCACCCCTTTCATTTACTACGGTGAAGAAATAGGCATGGCGGGCGCCAAAGGTTTGACCGATGACCCCTTCATTCGTGGCCCGTATAGCTGGCAGCCCAACGAGAAAAATGCAGGCTTCACATCGGGTCAGCCTTATCGTGCCATTTCAGGCAACGTTACGACGCATCACGCTCAAGCTCAAAAAACGAGCGCTGACAGCCTGTGGGCTTTCTACCGCGACATGCTGGCGCTGCGCCACTCACGCACATCGCTGGCCAGAGGCAGTTATGAAAACGCCAATGCACAAGGGCAGGTGCTGTCGTACCAAAGAAAAGCAGGAACAGAACACACGGTGGTGGTGGTGAACTACGGCGCGCAGCCTACACCCATCACCTTAGAGGGGCTGGCCAATGATTCAAGCTTGCGAGCGCTTTACCCCAGCAAGGGTGTTGCGAATCAAAAGGGTTTGCAGATCACGGTGCCAGCACAATCCGTTCAAGTCTTTGCGGTTGAAAAATAATGAAGTTTGCCAATTTAAATCTCAGCCTGTTGATGGGCGGTCTCTTGCTTTGCAGTGCCACCCTAGCGCAAACCACGCCACCCAGCACCAATGTGGCACAAGGCACCAACGCCACGTGCCAAGCCGCGCCCAAAAACATACCGCCACTCTTTTTGCGAGGCAGCATGAATGGCTGGACGGCGCAAGACGATTTTGAGTTTGTCTGGGATTGCAATGCGTTTTATCTCAACGTCAATTTGCAGGGCTTGCATGAGTTCAAGTTGGCCGATGCCAAATGGCAAGCCAGTAGCAGTTGGGCTGTGCCCGACCGGCAGGTGACCAGCGCACCCAACACCTTGGCCATGTTGCCCGACAAAGCCGGCGGCCCTGCCGCAAAGCTTCAATTTTCTGGCGCGCATACGGTACGTGTCAGTTTGGAAAGTGGGCATGCCTTGCTGCAATTGTTGCCGCAAACATTTGCCGATCCGCGCCAAGTGGCGGTCACCCATCCTGTTGCCAAAAGTTTGCATCACGATTCACGCGATTTAACGTATCGCAAACCTTTTGGTGCGGTGCCACAGCATCAAGCAGTACAGTGGGCGCTCAAGGCTTTGCCAGGGGTCGATCGAGCCACCTTGGTGCTCGATGTGCGCCGCTTGGAGGGCAATCAAGAAATTTTGGAATACCGAAATTTGACGCGCATCAACATGCAGCGCACCCCGCAAGGTCATGAGGAACTTTTCAAAGCCAGTTACACCTTCAAAGACAAAGCCATTTATGGCTATTGGTTTGAAGTCATCATAGGCGGCGTTCAATACGTTTATCACAACAATGCCAACCCCATTTATTGGACGCAAGAAAAGGGCAGTGGCGGTGTGGGGCAAGTCAGTGCCGCGCTGGAACATGAGCGTCGCCTAAGGCGTTTTCGCGTGACGGTGTACGACCCTGCCTTCAAAGTTCCCACATGGACCCAAGATGCTGTGTATTACTTCATCTTTCCCGAACGTTATCGCAATGGCAATGTGTCCAATGACCCCAAAGTGGGGCAACGCAAATACCAGAGCCACAACATAGAAGTGCATTCCAAATGGTTAGACAAGCCCTACAAGCCTGGCACGGGTGATGGTTCGGATGCGCATTACAACAATGACTTTTTTGGCGGCGACCTTGAGGGCATCATTCAAAAACTGGATGACATCAAAGATTTAGGTGCCAATGCCATTTACATGACGCCGGTGTTCAAAGCCGCGAGTAACCACAAATATGACACCGCCGATTTTCATGAAATCGATCCAGCCTTTGGTACCAATGCCGACTTCAAGCGACTGACCCAAGAGGCCGCCAAGCGCGGCATTCGCATCATTCCCGATGCCTCCTTGAATCATGTGGGCGCCGACTCGCGGTACTTCGATCGGTTTGGTAATTACACTTCGCAAGACCTTGGCGCTTTTGCCAACAACCGCATTCAAGTCAAGTCGCCTTATGCCAGTTGGTTTACCTTAGATGCCTCGCAAACAGAGCCCGACAAACAGTTCAAGGGCTGGGTGGGTGTGGCCGACTTGCCCGAACTCGACAAGTCTTCCAAATCTTGGCGACAGTTTGCCTACGGCGACAAAGACTCGGTCACTCGCAAATGGCTGCAGATGGGCGCATCGGGCTGGCGCATGGACGTTGCACCCTGGGTGCCCGATGACTTTTGGCGTGAATGGCGCAAAGCGGTCAAGCAAACACAGCCCGAAGCCGTCACCATTGCCGAAACTTGGTTTGATGCTTCCAAATACTTCTTGGGTGACACCTTTGATGCCACCATGAACTACGTCTTGCGCAACGCCATTTTGGACTTTGCCAATGGCAGCGATGCCCGCACGCTGGTGGCCAATTTGGAGCATTTACGCGAGGCCTATCCCCCGCAAGCGTTTCATGCCCTGATGAATTTGCTTTCGAGCCACGATCAGGCGCGCGCCTTGCATGTTTTGGGTGGCCCGCTCGATGCCTCACCCGAGACAATGCAAGTGGCCAAGCAAAAGCTCAGGTTGGCCACCTTGGTCCAATTGACCTTGCCAGGTTCACCCACCATCTACTACGGTGACGAGGTGGGATTGACCGGTGGCGATGACCCTTACAATCGCATGCCATACCCGTGGGCCGATCAGGGCGGTCAGCCAGACATGGCATTGCGTCAAGATTTCCAGTCCTTGCTCAAACTTCGGCATGACAAAAAGGTACTGCGCAGAGGTGCTTTAACTGCGCCACTGCTCAGTACCCAACATGTGGTGGTGTTGGCCAGGCAATGGGCGAGTGATTTTGCGTTGATCGCCGTGAACAACAGCGAGCAAGTGCAAACCCATACGTTTGAATTGCCTGCGGAGCTTCGTGGAAAAGAAGGCGCAGTTTGGTGGGGCCAGGGCGATGTCAAACGTCAAGGCTCGCAAATGACCATCACCCTGCCACCGATGAGTGGTGGGGTCTGGGGTACAAATTCGGCTTCAAAGTAGGTAATCTGAGAGATATGAATTTTTTTGAGCACGTTGGCTGGTCGCGCAGCGCAAATATTTACGAAGTCAATGTTCGGCAGTACACCCCCGAGGGCACGCTCAATGCGTTTGCTGCGCACCTGCCCCGTTTGCAACAAATGGGCGTGCAAATTTTATGGTTCATGCCCATTCAGCCCATCGGCAAATTAAAGCGCAAAGGCAAGTTGGGCAGCTATTACGCGGTGTCTGACTACGCCGCAGTCAATCCTGAATTTGGCACCTTGAACGATTTCAAGGCCTTGGTCAAACAAGCCCACGAGATGGGCATGAAAGTCATCCTCGACTGGGTGGCCAACCATACCGCTTGGGATCACGTCTGGGTCAAGCAGCACCCCGAGTGGTACTTGAAAAACGAGAAGGGCGAAATTCACAGTTATCGCTACGACAACGGCACTGAAATTGAAGACTGGTCCGATGTGGTGGGCCTAGACTACGCACAGCCCGCCGTTTGGAAAGCCATGACCGAGGCCATGACCCATTGGGTCAAAACGACCGACATCGACGGCTTCCGTTGTGATGTGGCCAGCTTGTTGCCCCTCGCGTTTTGGAAGCAAACCAGAATTCAATTGGATGCCATCAAACCTGTTTTTATGTTGGCTGAGTCGGCCGACCCACAGTTGCATGCGCATGGCTTTGACATGACCTACGACTGGTCCTTGCAAGAGGTGTTGAAAAAGATCGCGGCAGGCAAAGCAGATGTTCGAGATGTGAAGGACTATGTCCAGTCATTGCAACAACAGCTCCCCGCTGACGCTTACCGCATGACCTTCACGGCCAATCACGATACCAATTCATGGCACAACCATGATGCCGCGCATTTTGGCGACGCCTTCCCCGCCATGGCCGTGCTGGCGGCCACCTTGCCTGGCATGCCCATGGTCTACAGCGGCCAAGAATCTGGCTTGAACAAGAAGCTGTCGTTTTTTGAAAAAGACGCGATAGATTGGCAGAGCTTCAAATTTGAAAAGCTCTACACCACCTTGTTGGCCTTGAAGAAGAAACACCCGGCTTTGCACAACGGCTCAGTGGGTGCGCCCGTTGAAATTTTCGAAGTGGAAAATAACAACGTCCTGGCCTTCAGACGTCAAAAGGGCATCAATGTGGTGTCGGTTCAGGTGAACTTGAGTGCACAGAACCAAAGCTTTAATTTGCACGGCAAGCCGCGCAAATTAAGCGCTTGGGAATATCAAATTCAAACCAATTGAGCACGCGCATGCGACGGGCCGGCTAGCAACTTGTCGCATGCGGGCAGAGGCTAGATTACATAGCTGGCGCAGCGCAATGCTTTGCAATGTATTCCGCATGGTCTGGCATAAAGTCCACGCACTTTGCAATCACAGTGCGCACACTTTCCAGATACTCCTGAATGCTGCCTTCGTCTTGCAAATCCACCAAGGGGTTGTAACGTGCAGGCTTCAAGTTCTGACCTTCCATCACTTGCAACCAACCCACTTGTGAGAACAATTCTTCATTGAATCGGAAGATTCGGCCGTGTGTTTGATACAAGGCGATTTTCTCTTTGAGTGACTCTGGCACTGCCATGTGGGCGCAGGCTTTCCAAAACTCTGAGTCGGTGCGTTGGTTGGCGTGGTAATGCAGGATGATGAAGTCGCGAATGCGTTCAAACTGAAAACGGCTTTGCGCGTTGTAGGTGTCAATGTCCAGCTGGCTAAAGCCTTGGTCTGGGAAGAAGTCAATCAACTGCGCCACCGCGGCTTGAATCAAGTGAATGCTGGTGGACTCCAAGGGCTCTAAGAAGCCGCTCGACAGGCCAATGGCAATGACATTTTTGTTCCACGCTTTTTTGCGCATGCCGGTGTTGAATTTGATCAAGCGTGGATCGGCCAAAGGCTTGCCATCCAAATTTGACAACAAGGTAGCCGCCGCTTCGTCTTCACTCACAAATTGACTGCAAAACACATGGCCGTTGCCAATGCGATGCTGCAAGGGAATGCGCCACTGCCACCCAGCGCGGTGCGCGGTAGAGCGTGTGTAAGGCAAGAGCTTGGGAGCGGACTCGCAAGGCACAGCCAGTGCGCGGTCGCATGGCAACCAGTGGGTCCAATCTTCATAACCCGTCTTCAGGGTTTCTTCAATCAGCAAGCCCCTGAAGCCAGAGCAGTCGATGAACAAGTCGCCCTCGACGCGTTCGCCACTTTCCAAAACCACCGCATCGACATGACCATCGCTGGGACGTTGCGACACTTGCACAATTTTGCCTTCGGTGCGCACCACGCCGCGCGCTTCACACAGCTTGCGCAAATACTTGGCGTAAAGGTTGGCATCGAAGTGGTAAGCGTAAGTGATATCGCCTAGTGGTGAGTTGGGCACCGATAAATCGGGCCGCATGAATTTGTTGGCACGCGCTGCAGCGCGCGTAATAGAGTAGCTGCCTAGGTCTGCAGCCTTGCCCGCTGCACGCATCTTGTGCCAGTACTGCTCAAAAGGAACCGTCCAGAGGTCTTGGCCAATGGCGCCAAAACCATGCATGTAGCGATCGCCCACTTGGCCCCAGTTGACAAACTCGATGGCTAACTTGAACGTGCCATAGGTGGCTTTTAAAAATTCGTTTTCATCAATGCCAGCAACTTTGTTGAAGCGTTGAATCATGGGGATGGTGGCTTCGCCCACGCCCACAATGCCAATTTCGTCAGACTCCACCAAGCGGATGTTGTATTTGCCGCGCAGCACACTGGCCAAGGCCGTTGCGGTCATCCAACCTGAGGTGCCGCCGCCCACAATGACGATGTTTTGAATTAACGGATTTTGCATCTTCAATACCAAGAATGTAAAAAGGGGAGGACAAGTCCTCCCCTTACTTTAACGACTCTCAAACCCACTGGTTTGAGGAAGGTTAAATGACAAATTCAAATTAGAACTTGTAGGTTGCGCCCATCAAATAGATCTTGCCGTATTTGACTGACTCAACAATGTTGTCAGGCGTGTTGCTGTAACGCTTGAACTGTGCATTGCTGGCATTGTTCACTTGCAACATCACTGACAAGCCTTTGGCTGGACCTTGTTGGAACTCGTAACCAGCTTGCAAGTCGACCACAGTTTCGCCTTTGATGAAGGTCAACTGACGGTTGTCTTGGAAGTCGCTGATTTCGCCCAAGAAGTCTGAACGCTGACGACCTGCCACGGCCACTTGGAAGCCACTCTTCTCGTAGTAGAAGCGCAAGTTGTTCACGTTTTTAGACAAACCTGGCAATGGGATCTTGTCCTTGCCAATGTCATTCGTGCTGAATGCGCTGGTGGGCAAGCTCACGTTGCTAGAGGTGCTAGACATGTTAGCCATCACACCGAAGCCGTCCAAAGTAGGTGTCAACATGGAGAATGGCACGTTGATGGCCAATTCCACACCGCTGATATCACCACCTTGACCATTGACAGGACGTGTCAACATGCCCATGGTGGGGTATGTGAAGCCGGCAGGTGTCAAGCCTTTGAAGTCAAAGGGCGTGGCTGTCTTCAAGATGTAAGTGTCGAGGTTCTTGTAGAAACCAGCGATGCTCACGTAACCCTTCTTGCCGAAGTATTTTTCGTAAGACACGTCAAACGATTTGGCGCGGAAAGGCTCCAGCTCTGGGTTGCCACCGTCGCCGGTGTACATGCCCTTGGTGCTGTCGTAGCTCATGCCCATGCTGGCACGCATGTCGCCCATGTTAGGACGGGCCAACACTTTGGCAACACCTACGCGCAACACTTGATCGTTACCAGCGTCGAAGTTCAGGTTCAAGCTGGGGTTGAAGTCGCTGTATGTTTTGCCATTGCCAATGGAGATGCCTGGGCAGGTGGCTGCTGTGTTACCAGTGCAAGTCGCACGGTTCACGTTGAAGCCTGTGGAGCTTTGGTCAGTGTTGACCATTTGCGCACCCACGTTACCGCGGTAGGCCATGCCCATGAAAGTACCGTCCAGATCACCCTTCACGTAAGTGGTGGTGACTTTCTCGCTCACAGACCAGTCCTTGTTCAGGATGTCTGCGTCCACTTTCTTGGCCAAGTCGTAAACGGTGCCCAGTGAGCCACGTGGGTCCCAAGACACGACTGACAAACCAGTGGTACCAGCAAGGCTAGTTGCTGTACCGGGCACAGCTGCGCCAGCGTAGGGATCAGTACCCTTGATGACCAAACGGCCTTCTTGTGTGGTGCGAACTTTGGTACGGTCAGAGAGGTTGGCGCCGATTTCAATAGAAGAAACGGGACCGTAGTTAACACTGCGGCGACCAGAGAAACGGATGTTGTCCACTTGGTCGGTCACAGATGGCAACGCCACATAACCAGCTTGGGGTGAGGATGCGCCACCGCTCCAGCCGTTCACGTCTGTCAACTTCATGACTGCGCGATCAGCGTAGTTCAGGCCAGTTGTGAATTTGGTATCGCCCAAGTTGTTGCCGTTGAAACCAGTCCATGACATGGTGTCGGTACGGCCTGTTGTGTTGCCGTTGCCAGGCAAGCCGGCTGTGGTTTCATAACGTTGGCTCAAACGGGAAACTTTAGACTGAGCGATGTCAGCATTGGCTTTCCAGTCACCCACTTTGAATTTGGTGTTCCAGCCAAAAGAGTCGAGGTTGTCGTCACCCGATTCAACGTGGTTACGGATCACGCCTTTGTAGCCAGTCATGGTGCCGCTGGTCACAAAACCGGCTGCATTCACAGTCGCGTTGGTCAGTGTACCTGCTGGGTCATAAGCGCCGTTTTCGAGGAAAGCGCCTTCAAGACCGGTCTTCTTCAAAGCAAAAGTGCCTTTAGAGGAGAACACGTCCAAGACAGTTTCGAAGTCTTTGTTGGGCTTGAACTGAATCACCGCCATCAAACCTTCGCGGTTAGACGAGCTTTGTTCTGTGTCAGCTGTAAAACCACCAGGAATCTTGACGGCTTGACCGTTGTAAGTCAGGTCGCGGTTCCAACCACCCCAAGAGTTGAACTTGAGTTGCTCAGCGCCTTCGTCTTTCAACTTGGTGTAACCCAAAGCGATACCCAAAGTGCGGTCAGCGAATTGGTCAACGTAAGAGAAGGATTGGCGATCGCCTTTGCCTTCGCCAGCGCCGGAGTCAATGCCAGAGCGCTGTGAACGAACGTTGGCAGAGAAGGTGCGCTTGTTGAAATCCAAAGGACGCACGGTGCGCAGATCGATGGTGGAGGCCAAGCCTTGACCGACCAAAGACGCTTCTGGTGTCTTGTGAATCACGATAGAGCCCAGCAGTTCTGCGGGGAACTGGTCAAACTCAACGCCACGGCTGTCACCCGTCGAAGCTTGTTCACGACCATTCAGCAAAGCGCCGTTGAAGTCGGGAGACATACCGCGCACGCTCACAGACTGAGCACGGCCAGTAGATTTGTTACGCTGAGCCGTCACACCAGGCAGGCGTGAAACAGATTCAGCCACTGTGGTGTCAGGCAATTTGCCAATGTCTTCAGCAGACAGGGCTTCAACAATGCCGTCAGAGTTACGTTTGGTGGCAATGGCGCTCTCGATGGAAGCACGGATACCCGTCACCACCACTTCACCACTGGCTTGTTGCGCATGGGTAGCGCCTGCAACGCTGATCAACAAAACTGCGCAGCCAGCCGCCACGGGGCTGACTGTGAAGCCGCTTTGTCTCACCGCTTTGCGCGATTTTTGATTGGTTTGTGTCATTCTTTTGACCTTAAATTTTGGGATAAAGGGGAAATGGCAATCTTCTGAACTTCATGTAAACGATTGCACGAAGTGATTGTGTAGTAAAACTAGATGATCTTTCACTTGGGAAAAACCCTAGCTGTTGTTTAAATAAAACCGTTTAAAAACGACTACTTAAGAGCTAAATTCCGAGGTCTAAAAGTTTTGCAATCGTTTGAAAATAGCGGAAAATCTCGAACCTTGTACCAAAATTACAAAACCAAACTTCGATATCCTCACCAGATTCATTTTTCGACACGCGTCATGAACTTCACAAACTCTCTTCCAACGTCTTCCAAGCCTGCCAAAGTGTCCCTCTCCGTCAAGATGCCAGGCACCTTGAAGAAAACATGGACCGCCATTGCCTTTTGCAGCTTGTCTGCTTGCCTCATCACAGCACAGGCACAAACGTCAGCCCCCGCTTCTACAACCACTGCCGCACCTGCTGCCGCACCCGTGGTACTCCGCCCTGAAGTGGTGAAGTCTTTGCAAGCCGCCCAAGACGCCTTAAAGGCTGGCCAGCTCGACAGCGCCTTGGCCTTGGCGCAACAAACCATGGCCTTGCCGGGCATCACGGCGACAGAAAAACCGATCATCCAGCGCACCTTGGCGGTGGCGGCCATGCAAACCAAAAATTTCCCGCTGGCCATCAGTACGCTGGAAAACCTAATTCAGGAATTACCCGACAGCACCCCCATGGCACAAAAACTCCAGCTCATGGAGTCCTTGTTGAGTGCGAGCCAGCAAGCGCAAGATTTGCCACGCGTGGTGTCATGGGCGCGCACTTATTTAAAGTTAGAGGGCAGCAACCCATCGGTTCGTCCCGTCCTCATTCAAACCTTGTCGGTGTTGAAGCGTCATGACGAGGTGGTGCAAGAGGTCAAAGAAAAAATGCGTTTGGACGAAATGGCCAAACTCAAAACCCCTGAAAACGAGATGCGCATCATGGCCATCAGCCAGCGCCAACTCAAAGACGACGCGGGCTATACACAAACCTTGAAGTGGCTGCTGCAAAACTATCCTACCAAGGCTTACTTTGGCGAAATGATTCCAAGGCTGGCGCGCCAAGCCTCTTTCAACGCGCGCTTTGATTTGGACTTGTACAGATTGCTAGAAGCCACTGGCAACATGGAAGACACCGTTGAATTCTATGACATGGCCAACTTGGCACTCAAGGCGGGCTTGCCTGCAGAGGCTGCGCGTGTGGTGGAGCGTGCCTATTCAGAAGGCTTGTTTGGCAAAGGCAGCGATGCTGCCAATCACCAAAAATTAAAACAACAAACGCAGCAGCGTTTAACCGAAGATGAGAAAGCGCTGCCAGCATTAGAGAAGTCAGCCAAAGATGCCAACACCATTGCCAGTTTGGCGGATGTCTACGCGTCTAAACAAAAATGGGATTTGGCGCTGGCGCACTACGAAAAAGCTTTGAGCATGGGCGGCCTGCGCCGCGAAGCAGAGACCCGTTTGCATGCGGGCATTGCAATGTCCAAAGCAGGTCAAAAAGCAGAGGCCATCAAAATGTGGGACAGCGCGCAGGGCGACCCTACCGCGACAGACATTGCCCAACTCTGGAAATTCTGGCAGCAGGTGCCTGAAGTTGCCAAATAATTTTCTGCGACTGATCAAGCCCAACGTACTCATCATCGCATTCTGTGGACAAAAGAAAACTGCAAATGGCGGACATCGCCAAATTGGCGGGCGTCTCGACCGCCACGGTGTCCCGCGCCCTCAATGGCAGTGAATCCATCAGGCCTGAAACGCGTGAACGCATCATGGCCTTGGCTCAAGAGCATCAATACACCGTGCATGCGGGCGCCAAAAATTTGCGAAGTGGTGAGAACCGTACCTTAGGTTTGGTCATTCCGTATCGTGCTTCCTTGCGCATGCAAGTGACCGACCCCTTCTTCTTGTCCATGTTGGGTCACTTGGCCGATGCCATGACAGAGTCTCAGTACGACTTGTTGCTGTCACGTGTGAATGCCGATCACTTGGACGAGTGCGCTGCACTTTATGAATCGGGCCGTGTGGCGGGTATGGTGGTGGTGGGGCAGTGGGACCACCATGACCAGCTCAATGCCTTGGCCAAACGCCGCGTGCCCCTGGTGGTCTGGGGGGCCATGTTGCCTGACCAACTGTATTGCAGTGTAGGCAGCGACAATTTCAAAGGTGGTTTTGAAGCCACAGAACATTTGATTCAAAAAGGCCGCAAACGCATTGCTTTCATGGGTGACTTCAGCTCGGGTGAAGCCAAGTTTCGCTTCGAAGGGTATTGCCAGGCGCTAGAAAAAAACGGAATAGCACTGGACCCTCAGCTCTTGATTCCTTCGCCCTTTACGCCCTTAGAAGCGCAACAGGCCATGCATCATTTTTGTGATCAAAAAATAAAAATTGATGGCTTGTTTGCCGCCAGTGACTTGGTCGCTATCAATGCCATGGGCGTGCTCACGGCTCGCGGCTTCAGCATTCCCAAAGATATCGCAGTGGTGGGCTACGACGATGTGGATGCCGCACGTCACAGTTTCCCGCCCCTTAGTACCATCCATCAACCGTTGGACTTGGCGGCTCGTGCGCTGCTTGAATGTTTGCAAGAGGTGATGCAAGGCCGCCAACCTAGCTCGCGTCAACTCAACAGTGAACTGATGGTGCGCGCTTCAACGCAGCGCAAGTGATGCGGCGCTGATCTTCAGCGCCTCAGTCTTTTAAGTTAGCGGTCGCCGCCGCCTTCATGGCAAATTCGGCGCGCAATGCCCGTAGCTTTTCTCTTGGGTCTTCTTTCACCGTCGATTTGTCCAAGCCCATTTCAGCAATGAATCGGCTGGGCAATGCCGCCACAGTTTCGCGTCCCTTTTTGCGCCGCTTGGTCCAGCTCACCGACAGCGTTCTTTGCGCACGCGTAATGCCCACATACATCAAGCGCCGCTCTTCTTGAAGGCGCGACAGTTGTCCCTCGGCATGAACTTCAGCGGACAAACCTTCTTGATTGTCTTCGTCCATCTTGAAGGGCAACAAACCTTCGGTCACGCCCACCAACATCACGTGAGGCCACTCCAAACCTTTGGCGGCATGCAGGGTGGACAAGGTCACCACATTGGGATCCGACTCTCTTTCATTGAGGGTTGACAGCAAAGAAATGGTCTGTGCCACTTCCAGCAAAGATTTGGTTTCTGCCGCCACACTCACGCCAGCGGCATCGTCAATGCTGCCGCCACATCGGCCCGACATCCAATCGCAAAACTCCAGCACATTGGTCCATCGGGCGGCTGCCACTTTCTCATTGTCTTCGCCATCGTACAAATGTTTTTCGTAGCCGATGTCTTTCAGCCATTGCAATAAGAATGCTTTGGCATCCTCGGCGCCATGCGTTTGTTTGGCGCGAAATTCCAAGTCGTTCATGAAGCGACCAAACTCATGCAGGCTGCCGACCGCACGCGCAGACAAGCGCGTGCCCAAGCTGTTGGAAAACAAGGCTTCAAACAAACTCAGCTTGTATTGGCTGGCCAGCGTGCCCAAGCCCGCCAGGGTTTGATGTCCGATGCCACGCTTGGGACTGGTGATGGCGCGCAAGAAAGCGGGATCGTCGTCGTTGTTCACCCACAAACGAAACCACGCACACAAGTCTTTGATTTCAGCGCGATCAAAAAAACTTTGGCCACCCGATACCTTGTAGGGAATCTGCGCGCGGCGCAACGCTTTCTCAAAGGGTTTGGCCATGTGATTGGCGCGGTACAAAATGGCAAACTCTTTGTAGTCGCGGTATTGCACACCGCCTGCGGTGGTGGCCGTGCCCGCGCGCAAAGACTGAATGCGCGCTACCACACGATCGGCTTCATGCTCTTCGTTGTCGGCATCCACCACCCGCACGGGCTCGCCCTCACCCAATTCAGAAAACAATGTTTTGGGAAACAACTTGGGGTTGGGCTCAATCACATTGTTGGCCGCACGCAAAATGGCGCTGGTCGAACGGTAGTTCTGTTCCAGCTTGATCACTTTGAGTTGAGGAAAATCTTGTGGCAAACGTTTTAAGTTGTCGAGCGTGGCACCGCGCCAACCATAAATCGATTGGTCATCGTCACCCACGGCCGTAAACCGCGCACGCTCGCCCACCAAGTGCTTGAGCACTTCATATTGCGTGGCATTGGTATCTTGGTACTCGTCCACCAACACATGCCCCATGGCGGCTTGCCAACGTTCACGCACTTCTGGAAACTGCGCCAACAGCTTCAGCGGCATGCCAATCAAATCATCAAAGTCAACGCTTTGGTAGGCGGCCAGGCGCTCTTCATAGCGCGCCATGATGCGCGCCAGCACTCGCTCGTTGTCGTTCTTGGCAATGGCTTCTGCTTGTGCGCTGTTGAGCCCACTGTTTTTCCAAGCGCTGATGGCCCATTGCCATTGACGTGCCGTGTTGACGTCGGTGGAACCGCCGCCGCAGTCTTTCAGAATGCTCACCACATCGTCAGAGTCCAAGATGCTGAACTGTGCTTTGAGTCCCAGCACATGGCCATCCTGTCGCATGATGCGAACACCCAATGCGTGGAAGGTGCAGATCATGACCTCTTGCGCGCCCTTGCCAATCAACTTTCTAGCGCGCTCGCGCATTTCTGTGGCCGCCTTGTTGGTAAATGTGATGGCGGCAATGCGTTTGGGTTCAAGGCCCACTTCAATGAGGCGGGCAATTTTTTGCGTGATCACGCGTGTTTTGCCCGAGCCGGCGCCGGCCAAGACGAGGCAGGGGCCTTTGACGTAATTGACGGCCTCTAGTTGGGCCGGATTTAAACCGAGGGTGGGAGAGGACATGCTGTTCTATAGAGCACCGCTTTTTGAGCAAGTGGTGCGGTCATGGATCATAGCGGGCAAAAGGGGTTCAATTTCCAAGGCACAATGTGAACCATGCTAGATGTCTTGCGAGTCACCTTTCCATTCTTCGCCTTGGTTCTTTGCGGCTATTGGGCGGCACGGCGTCAGATGTTGCCTTTTGAGGCCATCCCCGGCTTGAATGGCTTTGTGCTGTACTTCGCTTTGCCTTGCATGCTGTTTCGCTTTGGCGCCAACACCCCCATTGCGCAGCTCTTAGATGCCGGTGCATTTTTCATGTACCTGTTCTGCGCCTTGGTCATGGTGGCTTTTGTGGTGGCCGTCACACTCAACAAACGCATCGGCTGGAACGACGCGGCCTTTGGTGCACTGGTGGGTGCTTTTCCCAACACCGGTTTTATGGGCGTCCCTTTGTTGGTGGCCTTGCTGGGCTCGGCGGCGGCAGGCCCGGCCATCGTCACCATCGTGATCGACATGGTCATCACCACGTCTTTGTGCATTGCGCTGTCTCGCTTAGATGGTGCGGGTGAGCACGGCGTGGGGCAGGCTGCCAAAAATGCGTTGCTGGGCATGGTCAAAAATCCCATGCCTTGGTCTATTTTGTTGGGCACCTTGTTTTCGGCTTTTCAAGGCGAGTTGCCTGGGCCAGTGGCTAAAACGGTGGCCCTGCTGGGTGAAGCCGCGTCACCCGTTGCTTTGTTCACCATTGGCGCTGTGCTGGCACGCTCGCAAAAAATTGCACACCACGCGCAGCATGGTCCTTTGACTTGGCAAGACTATGTGCCAGTGGCCTTGATCAAGTTGTTCTTGCATCCCATTTTGGTTTTGGTGGTGGGACTGGCCGTGATTGCCATGGGCGTGCCCATCGACGTCTTCACGCTCAAGGTGATGGTGTTGGTGGCGGCATTGCCTAGCGCTAGCAATGTCTCGATGTTGGCGGAACGATTTGGCGCCGACAACGGCCGCATTGCGCGCATCATCTTGGTGTCAACCGCGGCGGCTTTTCTCACGTTCTCGGGGGCTGTTGCTTTACTGCAGTAAACGCCCGATCCAGCGTTTTGAATCTTTTGAACGCTTGACGACAACCTTAAATGGCCAGTGGATCCACATCCACCAACCACCGAATCAAGCCCTTGTGTTCGGGCATGGCACGTGAGTCGTGCAGCACCTGTTGCAAGCAAGACAAAACCCAATGCAATGCTTTGCGCGAGGGACTTTCAATCAACATTTGCGCGCGCTCGACATTGGCCACACGCTGAATGCTCATGGGCACAGCAGGATAAAGACTCACCTCAGCCAGCAGGGCGGCCTCGGCATCACTCAAAGCCAGAGACTGCAAGTAAGTGTTGGCATGGTTCAGAAAAGCTTGTGCCACAGCTTGTGTTTTGGCATCACTTCTGAGCAGTGCTTGAAAACTGCTGGGCGGCAAGCCGGCTTCCAAACGCTCGGTGAGTTGTTGTTCTGCAAACGCGGGGTAATCGTGTTTCTTCAGCGCTTCAAACAAGGGGTGTGAGGGATGAAAGGTTTGCACCCACATTTCGCTAGAAGCACTTTGTGCTGCGTCACGGCCTGCGCGGCCGCCGGCTTGCATGAGCAAAGCAAACAAGCGTTCTGGCGCTCTGAAGTCGCTTGAAAAAAGTGCCCCATCTGGATTGATGGCCGCCACCAAAGTGATGCGCCTAAAGTCGTGGCCCTTCGCAATCATTTGCGTGCCCACCAACACATCCACTTCACCACTGTGCACGCCCGCCAATTGCGCTTCTAGGGCGCCTTTGAGCTTGGTGCTGTCGGCATCGATGCGCATGATGCGCACCGCTTGACCATCGGGCCGTTTCACCCCTTCTAACAATTCTGCCAAATGTTCTTCGAGTTGTTCGGTACCTCTGCCCATCGGTGCAATATCCGCATTGCCACAGGAAGGGCATGCGCGCGGCACACGTTCTGTAAAACCGCAATGGTGGCATCGGAGGGTGCGGTCAATTTTGTGAAAGACCCGGAAGGCACTGCAATGTGCGCATTCACTTTTCCAACCGCAATCAGCGCAATGCAGCACAGGGGCATAACCGCGGCGGTTGAGCAGCAACATGCTTTGCTCACCTTTGGCCACGCGCGATTGAATGGCATCCATCAAAGGGCCGGACAAAACCGTTTTGCGCGGTTGATGGTTCATGTCCACGCGTCGCACAAAGGGCAGTTGTCCTGCCCCAATGCGCGAAGGCATGTTCAAACGAAGGTAGCGCCCGCCTTCTGCTGCAGGCCTGCTGTGATGCCAACTCTCCATAGACGGTGTGGCCGATCCTAGGACCACTTTCGCGCCTTCTAAGCGGGCGCGGTAGATGGCCAAATCGCGTGCCGAGTAGCGCGCACCTTCTTGCTGTTTGTAGCTGGCATCGTGTTCTTCGTCGACCACAATCCATTTCAATTTGGGCATGGACGCAAAGATGGCCATCCGTGTGCCCAACACAATGCGCGCCGTGCCTTGGTGTGCCGCCAGCCAGCTTTTCAATCGCTGTGGCCCGGTCATGCCACTGTGCATGGAGACCACACCCGCCTCACCAAAGCGCGCTTTGACGCGCTCTTCCAGTTGCGGTGTGAGGTTGATTTCCGGCACCATCATCAAGGCCTGTGCCTCAGGGTCTTCGTTCAAGCAGCGCGCCACCGCTTGCAGATAAACCTCGGTCTTGCCGCTGCCGGTGGCGCCATGAATCAGAAAGGGCCCCGGGGCCGCCGCCATTTGCGACAACACTTGTTCTTGCTGTTCTGACAAAGGCCAAGGCGATGCCAGCGATGTCGCCAGAGACTCGTCACTTGTCTTGTGTTTCTTCAAACGCCGCGCCAATTGCACGACATTCAAATCGCGCAATTGCGGTGGCAAGGCAGCCAGCGCTACTTCTCCCAAAGACCTTTGGTAATACTGAGCCGTAAATTGAATCAGTTGTAGCCAATGGGTCGATAAAGGGGCGACCCCTTCCAGCACAGCCGCTATGTTGCGAACCGCATTTGTCTCGAGTTGTGCTCTGATGTTCTCAGGGGCGGCTTCGTGCACCGCCCAGACCACGCCCAACACTTCTCGTTTGCCAAAAGGCACACGGACCAATTGGCCTACCGCGGCATCCAGTTCTGACGCGTACGTCAGCAGGCCGCCCACTTGACTGTGGGCGGGCACTGAGACGGCTACGTCAAACCACTTCTGCATTCAAATTCCTGTGCACTTCCAGCTTTGGGAAGGCGAGCCTGCATTCTGTCATTTTCTTGCTCATAAATATTCTTGGAATCGCAGGTAAGTTGTTGTTTTTCATGATCTTTAGAAGGAGTCCCAAGAAACTGTGGATAACTTTGTTGAAAACTCTGCCTGATGGCCCGCAAAGCCTTGAAAAATAAGGCTTTGATTGGATTGCTTGCGAACTGAGCAAAAGTTAAAAACCAAATTAAATCAACAACTTAGAGATTCTTGGAGGGCGCTGTGGTGGGCGTATTTCCTGCAAGAATTTTAAAATCTAAGAAAAGAACTTTTGTGCATAAGTCAATAGAAAAAACCCAAAAATTTAAATATTTTTGGGTTTTTTAAGGGCTTGAATGCTGTAGTGAATGGTCACTTGCTAGGTCAACGTCGCAAGGCCTTGGAGTGACTGTGAACCGCTTCCACCAGCGCAGACACATGTTCTGGGGGCGTAAATTGGCTGATGCCATGGCCTAGGTTAAAAATGTGCGTGGGGCCTGTGGTTTGGGTGTCAGTGTGTGGCTTGCCAAAACTGTCCAAAACTCGAATCACTTCTTTTTGAATGTGCGCAGGCGGTGCAAACAGCACATTGGGGTCGATGTTGCCTTGCAGTGCTTTGCCCGGGCCATTCACGGCGCCGCCCACCATCTGACGGGCTTTGCCCAGGTTCATGGTCCAGTCAAGGCCCAGCACCTCGCAATCTAATGATCCCATCTGCTCAAGCCACAAGCCGCCGCCTTTGGTAAAGACGAGGCGAGGAATTTGAACGCCCAGGTGTTCTTTTTTGAGCAAACCCAGCACCTTGGCGGTGTAGGCCAGGCTGAACTCTTGAAATGCGCCATCGGCCAGTACGCCGCCCCAGCTGTCAAAAATCATGACGGCTTGCGCGCCGGCCTCAATTTGCGTGTTCAAGTAAGTGGCCACGGCCTGCGCATTGATGTCCAAAATGCGGTGCATCAAATCGGGACGGCTGTACAGCAGTGACTTCACCATACGGTAGTCGTCAGAGCCTTTGCCCTCCACCATGTAGCAAGCCAATGTCCAAGGGCTGCCTGAAAACCCAATCAAGGGCACGCGACCATTCAACGCTTTGCGAATGGACGTCACCGCGTCAAACACATAGCGCAGCTTGGCCATGTCGGGCACTTGCAATGCCGCCACGTCGGCTTCATTGCGAACAGATTTTTCAAAGCGCGGGCCCTCACCTTGTGCAAAGCTCAGACCGAGGCCCATGGCATCAGGCACCGTCAAGATGTCGCTGAACAAAATAGCCGCATCGAGCGGATAGCGCTCTAGCGGTTGAAGCGTTACTTCAGTGGCAAAGTCAACGTTGGTGGCCAAGCCCATAAAGCTGCCTGCTTTGGCGCGCGTGGCGCAATACTCGGGCAAGTAACGGCCCGCTTGTCGCATCAGCCAAACAGGGGTGTGGTCGGTGGCTTGGCGCAGGCACGCGCGCAAAAAGGTGTCGTTGGCCAAAGGCGCAAAACTGTTAGAGGTCATTGAAAAAAGACTTTCTTGAGCGGATCTGTCAAAGCAAACGCATTCTCGCAGACTGCACGAGTGCTCAGGTCATGAGCAGACGCAATTGTTGCGCGCTCAATCAACTAGATGGCAAAGTTTTAACTTGGCTCAAGGCATTCTGAATCTCGGCCACGGAGGGCAACTCGGAGAGCAGTGCGGCATTCTTGCCTGGCGCGTACCAGGCATAGACTGGTACACCATTGCGACCCAAAGCATTCAAAGCCCGCGTGATGGCCGGGTCGTAGCGAGTCCAATCGGCGCGCAGCAGCAACACATCCTTGCTCGCAAATGCCGACATGACAGAGGCATCGCTCAAAGTGGTTTTCTTGACGTACTGACATGTCACACACCAAGCGGCCGTGAAGTCAACAAAGACAGGTCGGCCGGCTGCCCGCGCGCTGGCCAGCTTTTCTTCAGACCAGGGCTCCCATTGAAGCGCTTTGGATGAGCTCGAAGCTGTCGATGAAGAGGGTGTGGCAGATGGCATCGCTGTGGATGTCGGTGGTGCTTCCGCTTGTGTCCAAGCGGGCGCCCATTGCCAGAAAGAAGCCACCAAGCACAGCGTAGCCAAGACCTGAACCACACGCCCAAATCGGCCTTGTTGGTTGAGGGCCCAAAGCAACAAACTCACGCTGAGCAAGCAAGCCAAGAAACCAGCCACACCATCCTGCCCCACTTGTTGACCCAAGACCCAAACCAGCCAAATAACGGTGGCATACATGGGGAAGGCCATCAATTGACGGAAGGTCACCATCCAGGCGCCGGGCCGTGGCAAACGTTTCACCCAATTTGAATTCACCGACACCGCCAGAAAGGGCAGCGCCATGCCCAGCCCCATGGCCCCAAACACAGGCAAGGCTTGCCACACGGGTAAACCAATGGCCAGCCCCAGTGAGGCGCCCATAAATGGCGCGGTGCAAGGCGAGGCAATGACCACGGCAAATACGCCAGACCACAAGGCATTGAGAACAGGACTAGACCATTGAAAGCCGGCGACCGAGCTGGGCACAAACGAGCCAAACTCAAACATGCCCGACAAATTCAAACCCATCACGGCAAACATCAAAGCCAAAGCGCCGACCACCCAGGGCGACTGCAACTGGAATCCCCAGCCCATTTGAGTGCCTGCCGCGCGCAGGGCCAGCATCAAACCGCCCAGTAACAAAAATGACATCAGCACGCCCGCACTGAAGGCCCAAGCCGATTGCCGCATGGCTTTGGGGCTGCCGGAATGTTGTGTGATGCTGATCAACTTGATGGCCAGAACGGGGAACACACAGGGCATCAAATTCAGGAGCAGGCCGCCCAGCAGTGCGCCCAAGAGGGCCCACGCCCACGTGCCCATGGGCGCTGGCGCAGCAATGGGCATTGTGAAGTTGGCCGTTGACGTATTGAGGGCTGGCGCAGGCACGGGGTCTGTGAACTCTTGCCATGTCCCTTGAACGGGCGTTGTCACAGTCCATTGTGGACCCGAAGGCGATTCGGCTTTGCCTGCCACCAACAACCAAGACATTTGACGCGGGCTGTCCATTCTTTCGCTTGAAACCCGAATCTGAACGCGGGTGGCCTGATCAGTGGCACTAGCTTTTTCAATGCTCGGCACGGCATTGTTTTGAATCACATTGCCGGTCTGCGGAAACACAGTCCACGCTGCATCTTTTAGCGCGGGCGGCAATGCGGCCAGATTCAAAGTTAAGGTGCGCCCATCTTGGGCGATCTTTGCGCTGTGTTTACCAGCGAGTTCTTGGGGCTGAAGTTGAAGTGCCTTTTCAAAGGCAGGGTGGGCGGGAACAGTGGCGCCTTTTAATGGCAGCGAGATTTGAAAATCGCCTTCTTGGGGGATGCACTCTTGTTTGCATACCAGCCAATTGGCATGCAGTTGAATGGGGATCGAATCGCTGGCTGAAGGCGCTTTAAAGTTGGCACTAACTTTGATGGGCGTGACCAATAAAACAGCGTCTTCGTAACCAAAATTGGCCATGGTGCCGATAGGAATCTTTTTAGGCACGGGCCAAATGATGTCGCCTGCCACCATGCCTGGGGGCAAAGTCCACTTCAGTTCTGTGGGCAGACCCGAGTCACCCGGATTGCGCCAGTAGGTGTGCCAATGGGCTTGGTGTTGCAGTTGCAAACCCAGCCAAATGGTTTGTCCAGGCACCACGCCTTGGGGGGCGTCGGCCAGTAAGGTGGCCTGCACCTGTGGCGTTTTGACCGTGCTTTGGGGGGAGGCTGAACCGAGCAACTGGGTTTGTGCGTGCCCCGTCACTGCCCACATCAGGCTGACAACGAGCCACACCAAGGTGTGGCAGTGTTGTTTGAAAGCGTGGAAAAGAGGCAGCAACATAAGCTCGGCGTGTCCTAGGAAATCAATGAAAGTCAAAGTCGAACTCTACACCTCAAAACCATGTCCTTTAAAAATTGGCCCCTTTATGGGGACACCTCTATTAAACTGCCGTTATGAAAAGCACGACAGACAAGTCATCCTCCTATTATTGGTCTCAATGGCGCACCACAGACTTTGCCAATCTGGACAAGTCTCGCGCCATTGCCGTCTTGCCCTTGGCGGCCACTGAGCAACATGGCCCGCACCTGCCTTTGTCTGTTGATACCGACATCGTTGACGGCGTTGTCCAAGCCGCCGTTCAGCAATTGCAAACCCTCAACGCGCCTTCACAATCGACTCGCGGTGCAGTTCCCGTTCTGTTTTTGCCCACCCAAAACATTGGCTTGAGTCCTGAGCATGCGGCGTTTCCAGGCACCTTAACCCTGCGCCCAGAAACCCTCATTCGACTGTGGACGGATATTGCAGAGTCGGTCAAAGCGGCCGGCCTTCACAAACTGGTGCTTCTGAATTCTCATGGCGGTCATGTGGGT
>JBDLWA010000063.1:0-9376 GCA_039804505.1 Pseudomonadota bacterium | reverse complement strand
CCTTTGGCAATGCGATTGAAGAAAGCCACAGCTTCCTCTTCGTTGCCACTTTTGCGCGCTTGCTGAATGGTGTTGAGTTTTTGTTCGTCCGTGGGCATCTCCAGGCCCCACGAGACAAACTTCTTGTTTTGACTGGTGAGTGATTCACTGGGCGCGGTTTCGGAAGGAAACATCAGCACAGCGCTGACGCCACAGCCAGGAAATTGCATGACCAAACGCGCAAACAATTCCAACTCATGAGCGCCCAAAACGCTGGCATCGTGCACCACCCACAATTTTTCAGGCGCTTTGCCCGCTCTGGGTTTGGTGGCCACATCCAAAGACAAGTTGCTGAGCAACAGGTTGAATCTGTTGAGCATGGCCTCGGTATCGGGCGGCATGAAAACTTCAATAGAACTGGTGGGCAGTTCTTTTTTAAGGCGACGCAAAAAACTGGAACCGTAGTAGTCCAACAGCTCATTGGAACGGCTGTACATCACCACATTTTTGCCTTCTTTGGCCAGCGCCGTGATGCAGCTTTCCAATTGCAAGCGGTCTGCCGGTCTGAAAAAGAATTCAGAACTCGATGCACCCTGGGGATCAAGCGATTCGTTCATGTCTCAGAAAAGTCCGTCGTTGCCTAATTGTTAAAGCCAGCGCCAATGATAAGCACTTTTCTGCTGCCGACTCACATACTTCTAAACAGATGGGCGGCACTTCGGCTCACGGACAGTTTTTCGGTTCGACCTTTGATCAAAACCTCTTGCCGACCGCGTTCGTCTCTTTGAACGCCGGCAATGGCTTTGACGTTGACCAAGGTGCTTCGGTGAATTTGCCAAAAGATCTGGGGATCCAACTCCTCCACCAGCTCTTTGATGGGCTTTCGAATTAAAAACTCTTGCTTTGCGGTCTGAACACGGGTGTACTTTTCGTCACTGATACAAAAAAGGACCTCCTCGACAGGCACCATCTGAATGGTTTGACCCACCGAGGCTTGCAGCCATGCCAAATAAGTGGGCTGATGGCCACTCATCTGGGCGGTCAAATGGTGAAGCAATTGCTGCACTGAAGGTGATGACGTGGGCGATGATGTGGACGCTGATGCAGCCTCAGCGTGGCCCACCCCTCTTTGCAACAAGCGCCCTTGAATTCGCTTGACCGTCACTTGCAAACGCTCTGCCTCAGCAGGCTTTAAAACATAATCCACCACGCCATGCTCAAAGGCGTCAATGGCGTATTGGTCATAGGCCGTGATGAACACCATTTCTGGCAGCAAACTGTCTTCACCCACATCGAGTTGCGCGATTTCTTTGGCGGCTTCCACGCCCGTTAAGCCTGGCATGCGGATGTCTAAGAAAATCACATCGGGTCGGTGCTGACTGACTGCCGCTACCGCCTCCAAGCCATTTTTGGCCTCAGCCACCACCTCCAGCTCGGGCCAAACTTGTTGCAGGCGCGTTCGCAATTGATCACGCATCAATCGCTCATCGTCTGCAATGACGGCTCGCGGATGGACAGGGGTCATATTGGGTGGTGCTTCATTGGAGAGTTCATGGGGCTTCAACCGGCACCACTTTGTAAGGCACCGTGATCTGCGCCAAAGTACCCGAGCCTTCAAAGGGTTCGAGCGCACGAATGCTCAAGCTGGCTTGGTCGCCATAAATAAGCGCCAATCTTTCGCGAATGTTCTTCAAGCCAAATCCACTGCCCGAAGCTTCAGTGACCACATTGGCTTCGGCCGGGTAATAGCCCACGCCCGAGTCTTTGACGGTCATGACCAATTTGCCATGAACCACCTCAGCACGCAGCACCAAGCTGCCGCCTTCTGCCTTGGGTTCTAGACCATGTTTGAAAGCATTTTCCACCAAGCTCAAGACCATCATGTTGGGCATCTCTGCCGTCTTCAAGCCATCGGGCACATCCCACGAAATTTGAAGTCGGTCTTCCATTCGCATTTTTTGAATGTCTAGGTAAGGACGAATCACGGCCAACTCTTGACCCAAATATCGCACAGGGCTTGAGCTGCTCTCGCGCATGGCTGGCAAGGTGGCACGCAACAAAGCAATCAAGCTTTTTTGCATCAAGCTGGCTCGTGGCGGATCGGTTTCAATCAGGTGATCAATGGATGCCAAGGTGTTGAACAAAAAATGCGGCTCCACTTGGGCTTGCATGGTGGCCATGCGTGCCTCGACCAACTGGCGCTTGAGCTGTTCAGCTTCTGCCAAATACGTTGCGGCGGTGGCTTTCTCTTCTGCTTGAATTTGCTGTTTGTAACTGGCTTTGATGACGATCGATGTGAGGATCAACAACACCGTGACCTGCGGAATCAACAACATGGCGCCCGCCATCATGGCCACAAAAGAGATGGCGGCAAACAGTTTCCAGCTGATGCTGACCAACCACTTGGCGTAGTCGTGGAAAGTATCCTTGAAGGGCTGCCATTTAGAAGGCAGCGGCGCTGGCGACAAAGAGTGGGAGGAAGAATGAGGGGTGTTCATAAGGCCTTGCTGTGAGCACTGTGTGCGTTGTGAGGAATGGGCCTAATGTAGAAACTTCAACGATGCGGCGCACCTGGTTTGCGACGAAACGTCAAAACCGAGTCATGAACTGCCGTATTGTGGGCACGGAGATGGGTGCGCTGGATGGGCTGTATCAACGCACGGGCTGTGCGCCTTGTCATGCGCCAGCGCGCTTGCCCTTGGTGAGGTCAACGCCCAGTTGTTTTAGCTTGCGGTACAGGTGCGTCCGTTCCAAACCTGTTTTGTCGGCCACGCGGGTCATGGAGCCGCCTTCGTTGGCCAAGTGAAATTCAAAATACGCTTTTTCAAAGGCATCGCGCGCATCGCGCAGTGGCAAATCCAAATCAAAAGTTTGTGACACTTGTGGCGAAGCGTCAGGCACGCTGGCAGCATGTCCTGTCACCACGGTGTTGGTGCTTTGCGAAGTTTGCGACGCTTGATAAGCCGCAGCAGCTTGCCGCACTTGCTCGCGCGCCAAACCTTGCTCGACGGTTTTGAGCAGCTTTTGCAGCGTGATGGGTTTTTCTAGGAAGGCTTGTGCGCCAATGCGAATGGCATCGACAGCGGTGTCGATGGTGGCATGGCCACTCATCATGATGACGGGCATGGTGAGCAAGCCGCTGGTCGACCATTCTTTGAGCAAGGTCACACCATCGGTGTCGGGCATCCAGATGTCGAGCAAGACCAAGTCGGGGCGCATGCGGCTACGAACTTCACGCGCTTGCGCTGCGTTTTCGGCCAGCTCAACCGTGTGCCCTTCGTCGTTCAGAATTTCCGAGAGCAAATCACGAATGCCTAGCTCGTCATCCACTACCAAAATGTTTGCCATGTTGCTCTTAGTTGCCTCTAAATTGCATCTACCGTGCTTGTATCGTATCTCTTTTGCGCAAAGTTCTTCACGCTTGCGCTAATTTCTCAACACTGAATGATAACGACACTTGGGCCCCTTTGACGACCCCCTCTTCAACTCGATTGGCAATGTCCAAACGGGCCCCATGTTCATCGGCTATTTTCTTGACCACGGCCAAGCCCAAGCCGGTGCCTTTGGACTTGGTCGTGACGTAAGGCTCAAACGCCCGTTGCAAAATATTGGGAGAAAAGCCAGGACCATCGTCTAAAACCGTCAATTTGACGCGCTTGCGTGCTGGACTCCACCGTGTCATCAACATCACATGCGACTGAGGATCGCTGGCATCTTGGGCATTTTGCAAAAGGTTGTGAACCACTTGCCTGAGTTGCTGCGCATCACCATCAATCATCGGCAGCGTAGGGTCTAGATCCATAAAGACTTGCGCTCTTGAAGCTGTTTCTGAGGGCTCTTGCGCATAAAGGCCCATCACGTCCAGGATGAGGTTATTCAGATCGAGGGGCTTCAAATCGGCGGAAGGCAAGCGCGCGTAATCGCGGAACTCATCGACCAAGCGCTTCATGGCGGCCACTTGTTCCACAATGGTTTTGACCGATTTGGACAACACCGTCTGCTCGGCCATGTCTAGCTTGCCGTCTAGCTTGCGCTCTAAACGCTCGGCCGACAGTTGAATGGGGGTCAGCGGATTTTTAATTTCATGCGCCAGCCTGCGGGCCACCTCGCCCCAAGCCTGAGAACGCTGAGCCGACACAATTTCAGAAATGTCGTCAAACACCAGCAATCGCATGCCATCGGGCAAGATGGCACCTCGCGCCACCAAGGTCACGGAAGTGGCTTCTAAGCCCTGCCCCGTGGCATGAATTTCAAATGACTTCTGCCAATGGTCCAGCTCATGCCGGTCTTTGTCGGCGCTCAATAGTTCGAACTGCTCTTGCACCCCTATCGCAAAATTCTGCAAATTGGGCAGACTCAAAAATGGGGCTTTTTCGTGCGCCGCCAAGGGCACCTTCAAAATGCGGGTGGCGCCTGGGTTGGACGATTGAATGATGCCGCGCGCGTTGAGCACAATGACGCCACCGGTTAGGTTGTCCAGAATGGTTTGGAGATTTCCCCGCGCAGCATCGAGCTGCATCAAGCTGCGCTCAACCGCGCTTCGGGCATCGGACAACTGCTGCGTCATTTCTGCAAATGAGCGCGTCAAGCCCCCCAGTTCGTCTTTGCCTTGCAATGCATATTTAGGCGTCAAGTCGCCCGACGCCACCTGACGCATACCGTGGGCTAGCAGCAGCAAGGGGCGCGCGAGTTGATTACCCAGCAAAATTGCCAACAACACCGCGGCCAACACCGCCATGATCAAGCTCAACGTGAGGGTACCGATGTACATGCGCCGCAAGCCATCGCGGGCCAATGCGCGCTCTTGGTATTCACGGTTGGCCAATTGCACGTCCAAGGCGTTGGCCACCAAAGTGGCTGGTAGCTCTTGCGAAATTTGCAAAACCCAGGGGTCGTCGCGCAAGCTCAAACTGTTTTGCGGCACCAAGGTCAAGACTTTGATGCGGCCACTGGGCACACCAGCGGTTTCGTCCAAGCCTTCCACAATTTCTACGCTCAGTTTGTTGCGCACTTGCTTCAATTGGGTCGCTGTGGGGCGCTCAGGGCGAATGGCAAACCGCGATTGCCCAGCCGAGGCAATCAGTCGACCATCCAAGGTCCACAGCACCGCATCGTTGGCATCCATTTGCTCTCGCACACGGTCCAACATGAGTGGTGCGCTGGCCTCCTGCACATCCACCAATTGCTGCGCAGCCACTCTGGATTGTTTGGCCAAATCGCCCGACAGGGTGTCTAGGGTGGCACGGCCCAAGTTCAAGCCCGCCACCAAAGCGCCTTCCACCTTGACGTCAAACCAGCTTTCAATAGAGCGCGACACGAACTGGTAAGACACGACGTAAATCAACACGCCGGGCACCACCCCCACCAAACCAAAAATGGCCGCCAATTTGACCAGCAGGCGGGAACCAAACTGACCTTGTCGAACCCGAATGATGAGTCGGGTTAAGCCCCACAGCAAACCCAGCAACAGCAACACGGCCACCACGGTGTTGACCATGTACAGGCGTTCGTAATTGCGATCGTAAAGCGCACGGTTGCTGGTTGCCTGTGTGAGCAGCACCAAGAGGCCTAGGCCAATGGTCAACAAAATGGTGACACCAATGCCCACCATCCAGCGAACTGTTTTGGAGACTTGTGCGCCCGTGGCGATGCGGTCTTCAGAATTCCGATTCATAGTGAAAATGGGTGGCGCGTGTTATCGGGCCAAGTCAGAGGTCAGTCGCAAGGTTTTTTGCGTACTCAAATTCCATTCGGCTTGACTTCCGGCTGTCATTTGGAAAGGGCGCGGCAATTGCGACACGTCCAAACGGAATTTGAAATTGAGGGTGAGTTTTTGGTCGGCGTCGATGTCGGACACATCGGCCAACTTCCAGTTCACAGTTCTGCGAATGGCAGCGATGGCTTCTGGCAATGTTTCAAAAGTTTGCGACAAGCTACTGGCCAAACCCACTGTGCCAATGGGCTCGCGCGAGACGTTCAAGCGCCACTTGCGAGTTAGGGGTTGATACGCCAAGCGGTAATGACGGGCCACCGCACCGACTTTTTTGTCATACCAATACCAACGGTCGCGGGTAAGTTCGGCCTCTGTCACAAAGTAAATGGGCATGCCTTTTTGCAAGGCATCTTCCACACCACTGCTCAGCTCTATCTTGAGGCTACTTTGAAGCAGCAAGGCCCCCTCAGAGCGCTCCAAGCGGAGTTCAGTGATTTCGACGGGGGTGCTGTTGGGGGCTTGTGCGTTGGCAGGCTTTGCAAATGCCAGCATCAAGACGGCAAACATCAAAAACGCACCCAGCCAAAAGCCTGTGCGCCCTCTGCCATTCAACTCATGCTGAACGCTTTTCCAACAGTGCGTAATAAAAGCCGTCATGTTCACCCATCACATTGTCGCGGAGACTGGCGTCCGATGTGGCAATTGAGGGGGTTAAATGGCCCGGAGAGGGCAAGATTAAGGCATCGGTGTTGTGTTGAACAAACGTTTGGATTTGCGTTTCACCCTCGGCCTTGAAAACTGAACAGGTGCAATACAGCAGTCGCCCCCCTGGTTTGACCAGGGGCCACAAGGCTTTGAGAAGCTTGGCCTGAATAGCGGCCAGTTGCTGAACATCGGTCTCGCGTCTAAGCCAACGCACATCGGGATGGCGGCGGCCAATGCCCGAAGCTGTGCATGGCGCATCGAGCAAGATGCCATCAAAGTGTTCGCCGTCCCACCATGTTTCGGGGGCTGCGGCATCGGCGGCCAAGATCTGCGCTTGCACGCCTAGGCGGTCTGTGTTTTGTTGAATGCGCTCGCAGCGCTTGGGGTCTACGTCCAAGGCCAGCACTTTGGCCTGAGGTTGGTACTCCAGCAAGTGGCCTGTTTTGCCACCCGGTGCCGCGCAAGCATCTAACAATTTCAAAGCGCCCTGAGTGCTGGTCAAGCCCTCCAACAGCAAGGGGGCTGCCAATTGAGCGGCGGCATCCTGCACAGACACATGACCCAACTCAAAGCCCGGCAACACATGCACGGGCACGGCTTTGGCCAATTGCACGCCCGTAGCGCCAACGGGCTTGGCTGGGATGCCGATATCTGCCAACGCTTGTAAGAAGTGGGCCACGGTTTGGTGCTGCACATTGACACGCAATGTCATGGGGGCAGCCGATTGAGCCGCCTCCAAAATAGGGGCCCATTGCGTAGGATGGTCGGCTTGTAAGCGCTTGACCCACCACAGCGGATGGTTCCACTGCGCCGTCAGATTTTGACTTGTGCTGCCAAGCAAGGCCTCGCGTTCACGCAAGAACCGACGTAAGCAAGCATTTACAAACGGCGCTTGCGCACGCATGTCTTTGTGTCTGCGCGCTGCTTCCACGGCTTGATTGACCAAGGTATGGACGGCATAGGGGGAAATGTCGTCACGCCACGACAGTGCCAGTGCCGTGCACAGCAAAGCATCGACAGCGGCGGGTGGCGCCTTGCGCGCCAATTGTTGACGGATGGCAAGGGCACGTCCCCACCAACGCATGGTTTGAAACGACAAGGCTTGTGCGCCAGGTCGCAACTCTTTGGCCACGCTCTCAATGGCGGCCGTCATAGAGCGCCCCTGCTGCACGGCCAATGCCACACCCGCAGTGGCTTGGAGCAACTGCCAAAGCGGTGCTTGTAAATTGGAACTAGGTGGGGCTGCCATTGAAAAGTATGCGCCTATTAGGCCAGCAGGTCGGCATGGTCCAACATTTGTGCGGCTTGAAAATTGACTTGCTTGGCCAGCAAACTGGCGGGAAATTGAGACACGGCCTCGTTGTACCGCAAAGCAGATTGGTTGTAGGCGTCCATCAAGGGCCAGGCCTGCGCTTTGAGACGATCAAACTTGTGCGGCAAGGGGTCGATGAACCAAGTGGCTTCACCGCTTTGACCGGCCCGCAGTTCTGCCTTGGCCCAAGCGGCCAACGCCAATCGGTCTTGGTTGACGCGCGTCATGGCGGCAGCCGACAAAGGCTGTGTTCTGGCCACATCCAAGCTGTCCGACAAATCTTCCAAAATTTTGAGCAGATTTAAATCGCGCTCGTTTTTCAGAAGTGCCTCGGGCAAAGCGGCTTCTTCCATTTCACTCAACATGTCGCGCATGGAGGCCGGCAAATTGCCTTGCATCCACACCAACACGCGGAGCAATTGCGCATCGACGGCTGAAAACTGTTTGGCCACGCTAGCGCGCAACACCACCAAACGGTTGTAGGCGCCGACAGCCCAAAAAAACAGGACCGCCAACACAGCACTAAATATCAAGAGAGACATGGTGTCGACATTGTGTATGAATTCAAGTTCAAACAGCAAAACGCCTCTGGCCGTAGGGACGGTTCAGAGGCGTTCTTCAAATCATCCGGCGCAAGCCGGATGTTGATCAGGCGTTCGAATCGGCAGCGTTGTTGGCTGCGTCTTCGGTCAACTGCTGGGCTTCGGCCAATTCAACGGCTTCAGCTTCTGTGATGGCGCGGCGTTCTGCTTCGTCCATCGCGTCTTTGGCAGCGCGAGCTTTGTGATAAGCCAAGCCCGTACCAGCAGGGATCAAACGACCCACAATGACGTTCTCTTTGAGGCCACGCAACTCGTCGCGCTTGCCCATGATGGCAGCTTCGGTGAGCACGCGGGTGGTTTCCTGGAAAGAAGCCGCAGAGATAAACGAGTCAGTAGACAACGAGGCTTTGGTGATACCCAAGAGCAGGTTGGTGAAGGTTGCAGGAATCTTGTTGTCAGCGCGCAGAGCGTCGTTGGCATCCAAGAGTTGTGAGCGCTCAACTTGCTCACCAGCGATGTAGCTGGAGTCGCCCACATTGTCGATCACCACGCGGCGCAGCATCTGGCGCACGATGGTCTCAATGTGTTTGTCGTTGATCTTCACGCCTTGTAAGCGATACACATCTTGCACTTCGTCCACGATGTAGCGGGCCAGCTCTTCCACGCCGAGCAAACGCAAGATGTCTTGTGGATCGGCTGGGCCGTCCACCACGTTCTCGCCTTTGTTGACCACTTGGCCTTCGTGCACCAAGAGATTCTTCTCTTTCGGAATCAGCTCTTCCCAGACTTTGCCTTCTGGATCGGTGATCTGCAAGCGCACTTTGCCTTTGGTTTCTTTACCGAAGGACACGGTACCGGTCATCTCGGCCAACACACCCTTGTCTTTGGGTGAACGGGCTTCGAACAGCTCGGCCACACGGGGCAAACCGCCGGTGATGTCTCGGGTCTTCTGACCTTCCACAGGGATACGGGCCAACACCTCGCCGGGGCCTACATCCTGACCGTCGCGCACTTGAATCAGCGCGCCGACCTGGAAGCCGATGGTCACCGAGTGGTCGGTGCCGGGGATCTTGACTTCTTTGCCCTGGGCGTCGATCAGTTTGACCTGAGGACGGACCACTTTGG
>JBDLWA010000062.1:0-9627 GCA_039804505.1 Pseudomonadota bacterium | reverse complement strand
TTCAACGTTATTTTCTTGAGTGGCTCTGTGCCCGAAGTGCCACAAGCCTTGCTCAATCAGTTGGCCATCGGGGGTCGCTTGTTGGCCGTGGTGGGTGAAGACCCCGTCATGCGCGCCAGCGTCATCACACGCACGGGCGAACAACAATGGCAAACCTCTGAGCCTTGGGACACAGTGGCCCCTCGCCTGCAGGGCTTCCCCGAACTCAATCGTTTCTCTTTCTAATTCACTACCGTTCAAACATGCAAGAAGTCAGCCCTGCGCAGTTCAAAGACTGGCTTACACAAGCCACCCCACAAGGTCTCCCTTTGGTGCTGGATGTGCGTGAAACTTGGGAATGCCAGTTGGCCAGCATTGCCCCCGAAGGTTGCGAAGTTCAAATCATGCCCATGCAAACTGTGCCTGCACGTTTGAATGAACTCGACAAGACCCGCCCTATTGCTTGCTTGTGCCACCATGGCGGCAGAAGCATGCAAGTGGCCGCCTTCCTTGAACACCACGGTTTTGAAAACGTCACCAACATCAGCGGTGGCATTCACGCTTGGTCTAGCCAAGTCGATGCCAGTGTGCCTGTGTATTGATTGCTCTTTAATTTCAATTGGCAAATGCCACGAAAGATTTTCATGAATCTGCGCTTTCTTCCCATCACTTTGGCCATCACCGCAGCTTTCGCTGGCTCTGCTCAGGCGCAAAGCTTGATGTCCCTGTTTGAAACCGCACGCAGCTACGATGCCACTTACAAAGCCGCGCAGTCGCAGTACACAGCCAACTTGGCCAAAGGCGATCAAGCCAAAGCCTTGCTCTTGCCCACCATTGGTTTGTCTGCCAACGTCAACAAAACAGATGTTGAATTGATTGCCGCCGCACAATCAGTGACCTCACAAAGCAAAGCAGCCACGGTCAGTGCATCACAACCTTTGTACCGCCCCGCCAACTTTGCCAGCTACCAACAAGGCCAGCGCCAACTCGAACTGGCGACTGTTCAATTGAAGGCCGCCGAGCAAGACCTGATGGTTCGCTTGAGTCAGGCTTACTTTGATGTGCTAATTTCGCGTGAAAGCTTGGAATTTGTCAAAGCGCAAAAAGTTGCTGTGGCCGAGCAACTGGCAGCTGCCAAACGCAATTTTGAAGTGGGCACCTCCACCATCACCGACACACGCGAAGCACAAGCGCGCTATGACTTGGTCTTGGCGCAAGAGATTGCCGCAGACAACGATTTGCGCATCAAGCGTTTGGCCCTCAATCAATTGGTGGGCTTGAACAACATCGAACCCAAGTCTTTGTCAGCGCAGGCCAAGCTCACAGCCCCTGCCACTCAAAGTTTGGAACAGTGGGTTCAACAATCGGCCGAGTTCAATCCGTCTGTCATTCAAAGCCGCGCGGCCTTAGACATTGCCAAGCTTGAAACGTCTAAAGCTGAAGCAGGCCACAAACCTACCTTGGATTTGGTGGCTGGCTACACGCCCACCCGCTACAAAAACGGCAAGGGTCTGAATACGTCACAAGTCGACACCAATACCAATACCGTCACATTGGCCTTCAACATGCCCCTGTTTGCTGGTTTTGCAACACAAAACCGCATCAAAGAAACTGTGGCCTTGGAAGACAAAGCCCGCTCCGATTTGGATGCGGCCGAGCGCGGCGTGGCACAAGCGACTCGCAGTGCCTTCTTTGGCCTGCAATCAGGCATTGGCCAGGTCAATGCTTTGCAAGCGGCTGAGGCTTCAAGCCAAAGCGCTTTGGATGCCAACAAGTTGGGCTACCAAGTGGGCGTGCGCATCAACATCGACGTGTTGAACAGCCAAAGCCAGTTGTTCCAAACCAAACGTGATTTGGCCAAAGCGCGCTACGACGTGTTGTTAGGCCAACTCAAACTGCGTCAAGCCGCAGGCACATTGACGGAAGCCGACTTGGCTGCCATCAACGCGCTGTTGAATCCTTAATTCAAAGACAAAACTCACGCACAGCGGCCACTGTGCGTTGCGTTGCGCCGCCATGTTGGCGCGCAAATTGTTGGGCCTGTTCGGACGCATGCATCAACGCTTTGGCATCTGTGGCCATGGCCAGAGACATCTGCACCCCTGACAGCATATTGACGGCTCTGAAGGATGCGCCTTCCTTTTCAGCAGACGCTGCGGCCTCGGTAAAGTTAAAAGTGTGCGGGCCCATCACAACAGGACAAGCACACGCCGCAGCCTCAATCAAATTTTGCCCCCCTAAGGGTTCAAAACTTCCCCCAAGCATGGCCACATCAGCAAAGCTGTAATACAGCGCCATCTCACCCAGAGAGTCGCCCAACACAATGGTCTGAGCATCGATGCTGGCAAGAGGCAAAGGACCTTGCCCCCATGACGAACGCCGGATCACCTTGAAGCCTTTGGCTTGAATCAAAGCCGCCACTTCATCGACACGCTGAGGATGTCTGGGCACGATCATGCCCAGCACTTTTGTGGATGCAGCGTTTTGCAAACTGGTCTGCCATGCATCCAACCACAAGACTTCTTCGCCTTCTCTTGAGCTGGCCAGCATCACCACAGGCTGATCAACGAGCTCACGCCAAGCTTGGCCTTGAGTCATTTGTGCAGGGTCGGGTTGCGCATCAAACTTCAAATTGCCGAAGACGCCCTGCACTCTGGCACCCAGCCGCTTGAGCCTGCTGGCATCGGCTTCAGATTGAGCCAAGACCGCCGTCAAACCGGCATAGGCGGGCTGCATGAGTGATGACCACTTCATGGCTTGCTGCAGTGATTTTTCGCTCAAGCGCGCATTGACCAAGACGAGGGGCACCTTGAATTCAGAAGCGGCTTTGACACAGTTAGGCCAGATTTCGGTCTCCAAGATGAGCCCGACACGCGGTTGAAAAGTTTTGAAAAATTGATGCACCACATCGACTGCATCCCAGGGCTGCCACACTTGCAAATCGCCTGGCTGTAAATACTTGAGCCCTTCCTCACGACCTGTGGCGGTGCCATGTGTGAGCAAGAGTTTGAGATCGGGAAAAGTAGCACGCAGCTGCTTGATCAAAATACCCGCAGTGCGTGTTTCGCCCAAGGACACGGCATGGACCCAAATCCACTGACCCCGGTTGGCCTCAGCGTTGAGACTTTTTAATTGAGCGAGGTTGTAGTGCCCAAAACGTTCTTCTATGAACTGACCGTAGAGTGGCTCAAGCTGGGCTCTTCGCTGAAGTTTGCGGCGAAGCAAGGGCTTGACCAACTGCGTTAACAGACCATAGACCCCAAGAGAAAAAGCAGCCTTCACGCTGAGGGTTCCAAGTCTTGAAAGTTGAGCTGCACTCAGTGCGCCGCACTTTGCAAAGCAGCATCGGGCTTGACCGTTTTGAGCAAGGCCAGCATGTCGTGCTCAATGCGGTGCAAGGCGGCTTCGGTGTGCCCTTCAAAACGCAACACCAACACAGGGGTGGTGTTGGACGCACGAATGAGGCCAAAGCCATCAGGCCAATCAACACGCAGGCCGTCGATGTCTGAAATTTCGGCAGGCGCAGAAAAGTGTTGCGACGCAACTTTCAACAATTGCGCAGTCAACACATGCGGCTCACCTTCATTGCAAGCCACATTGAGTTCGGGCGTACTAAAGCTGGTGGGCAAGGCTTTGAGCACCACATTGGCATCGGCACTGCGGCTGACAATTTCTAACAAACGGCAACCGGCATAGGTACCGTCGTCAAAGCCATACCAACGCTCTTTGAAAAAGATGTGGCCGCTCATTTCGCCACCCAAAGGCGCTTGCCCGCCTTCGGCTTCAATTTGCTTCATTTTGGCTTTGATCAGCGAGTGGCCAGTTTTGAACATCAAGGGCTGACCGCCGGCCGCACGAATGGCGGGCGCCAAACGTTGTGAGCATTTCACGTCAAACAAAATGGTGCCATTGGGCACGCGGCTTAAAACATCTTCTGCAAACATTTGCATTTGACGATCGGGGTAAATGGTTTCGCCATCATTGGTCACAATGCCCAAACGGTCGCCATCGCCATCAAAAGCCAAGCCCAGTTCTGCGCCAGAGGTTTTCAATGTGGCGATCAGATCCTTCAAGTTTTCTGGCTTGCTGGGATCGGGGTGATGATTCGGAAAATTGCCATCGACTTCGCTGAACAACTCAATGACTTCACAACCTAGCGCGCGGAAAATAGCGGGGGCACTGGCACCGGCAATGCCATTGCCAGAGTCGACCACAATTTTCATGGGACGTTTGAGTTGGATGCCCGACACAATTCGTTCAACATACGCCGGCAAGATGTCCACTTTGCGCGTGGTACCGTCTGCGCGCAAGACCCAAGACTCTTGTTCAATGATGTTTCGGAGTGCTTGAATTTCGTCGCCGTAAATGGCACGGCCACCCAAGACCATTTTGAAACCGTTGTCGTCTTTGGGGTTGTGGCTGCCTGTCACTTGAATGCCGCTGTCGCACACGGTGTTGGCAGCAAAGTAAAGCTGAGGGGTGGTGGTGAAGCCAACGTCAATCACTTCAATGCCCACAGACACCAAACCGCGCATGAGCGCATCCGACAAAGTGGGGCCACTCAAACGGCCGTCGCGGCCCACGGCCACCGTACTGCGGCCTTCTTTCAAGGCCAAGGTGCCAAAGGCTCGGCCTAGGCCTTCGGCCAAAGCTTCATTCAAGGTGCGGGGGTAAGTGCCTCGAATGTCGTAGGCTTTGAAAATGGAGGCAGTGACTTGCATAAAGGATAAGCGCAGAAGAGACTTGCAAGGCGTGTGGACCGTCTTGTGGGCGTCTCAATGATAGAAATTGGAACTACCCTATTGTAAGTGGCGGCCATTGAAATCGGATAGGATTCGGCCATGCTTTTGCACACCCACATTTCTTACAAATACATGGACAGTCCTTGGGGCAAGTTGACCTTGGCTGCCAGTCCAAATGGTTTGTTTGGCATTTGGTTTGAGGGGCAGCAGCATTACCCCCAGACCCAAGCTTGGGTGTCTGAGCCCCACAACCCCAACATCCTCCAAGCAGAAGCCCTGCTAAATGCTTATTTTGAAGGGCAATGGCCTCAAGGTCAGTCGGCTAGCGATTGTCTCAAAACTCTGTCTTTGGACTTGTCTGCTGGCACCGAATTTCAACAAGCCGTTTGGCAAGCCTTGATGAGCATTCCCATGGGCCAAACGTGTAGCTACGGCCAGTTGGCCTCCGCCATAGGCCGCCCCAGTGCGGTTCGCGCTGTAGGCACCGCCATTGGCCGCAACCCATTCAGCATCCTCATTCCGTGCCATCGTGTTTTGGGTGGTCAGGGTCAAATGACGGGCTATGCAGGGGGCATCTGGCGCAAGCAGGCTTTGTTGCAACTTGAAAATGCAATAAGTGCCTCAAACTCTGTATTCACCCCATCATGAATTCTGAATCCAACAACTCGCAAGATTGGCGAGTTGATTACTTGTTGCTGGCCGCCTTGTGGGGCTCCTCTTTCTTATTCATGCGCATGGGCGCTGCCGAGTTCGGCCCTTTGGCCACCGCCTGGACTCGTGTGTTGGTGGCCACCTTGTTTTTGGCGCCACTCATGTTGCAACAAGGTCACTGGCCCGTTTTTAAAAAGCATTGGAAGCTGGTGTTGGGCTTTGGGGTGTTCAATTCGGCCCTGCCCTTCGCGCTGTTTGCCTATGCGGTTTTGCACATTTCAACCGGACTGTCAGCGATATTGAATGCCTCTGTGCCCTTGTTTGCGGCACTGGTGGCCTGGATTTGGTTGGGCGATCGACTCAACCAATGGCGCATTGCCGGTTTGTTCATTGGTTTTATCGGTGTCAGTTTGTTGGCCAACAACCAAACCAGTTATCACAGTGCCGCCAACCCAGACACCAGCTTGTGGGGGCAATACACAGCCATTGCCGCATGCTTGCTTGCCACGCTGTGCTATGCCATCTCGGGAAGTTTTACAAAAAAATACATGCCCAATATGCCGCCCTTGGTATCGTCTACGGGTAGTCAACTGGGCGCCAGTTTGGCGCTGACATTGCCGGCTTTGTGGGCCCTGCCTGCTGCCATGCCCAGCCCCAAAGCATGGGGCGCTTTGGTGGTTTTGGGCGTGGCGTGCACAGGCATTGCCTACATTCTTTACTTCAGACTGGTCAACCGCGCCGGCCCGGCCAAAGCCTTGACCGTGACGTTTTTAATCCCTGTCTTCGCCTTGGTTTATGGCGTGGCATTTTTGAACGAAACGGTGACCTGGGGCATGATGATTCTAGGCTTAGTCGTTGTGTTTGGTACAGCACTGTCGAGTGGACTTTTGCCTAAATCAAAATCATCAGACCACTAAACCCATGTGGCAGGTTTTGCTTTGACAAAATGAAGCGGCGCCTCTTGCCTCTGTTGACCTGATTCAAGGAGTTGTGACTTCAAGGCTCTGGCTCTTAATTGGCCACACCCGCCTTCCACATCTTGACCCGCTGAGTTTCTGAGCTTGGTCAAAATACCGCGCTGATGGAGCGTGCGAGCAATTTCTGCCGCGCGTTCCCATGAAGGGCGTTTGAAGGGCAAATCATCAATGGTGTTGTACGGAATCATGTTCATCAATGCGTATTTGCCTTTGAGCAAGCACGTGATGCCCTCGATTTCTTCCGGCGTATCGTTCACGCCTTCAATCAAGGTCCATTGGTACTGAATGGGATAGCCTGTTTGGCGCGCATAAATTTCAGCCGCCTCCACCAATTCTTCCGGCGTCATTTTGGGCGCCTTGGGCAAAAGTTCAGTTCGCAAATCGGCACGGGTGGTGTGCAAAGAAACTGCCAGTGCAGGCTTCACCAGCCCCAGCGGCAATCGTTCAAACACTCTAGGATCGCCCACCGTGGAGAACACCAAAGATTTATGCGCGATGTTGCCCACAGTGCCCAGCACATCGATGGCTTCCATCACATTGTCGAGATTATGTGCTGGCTCGCCCATGCCCATGAACACCACTTTCTTCACGGGGCGGTGCAGCCGTGCAAAGGCCACTTGCGCCACAATCTCTGCGCTGCCCACTTGCCGAATCAAGCCTTCGCGACCAGTCATGCAAAAGACGCAGCCCACTGCACAGCCCACCTGACTAGACACACACACACCATCGCGCGGCAAGCCCACCGTTTCCACCGTGAGGCCATCTTGCAAGGCCAATAACCAACGCACCGAACCATCTTCTGCAGGATGTGCAGACTGCAAGCTGAGCAGTTGGTTTAACGATTCACTGAGTTGCGGCAGGTCTTCGCGCAAAGCGGTGGGCATGAAACTTTCTAAAGGCCTGCTGCCACTGTCTTGTGGTTTGGCTTGCGACCACAAACGCAAAATGCGTTGCTCGTGCGCAGGCCTTGCGCCCAGTCGACGCAAGCGGTCGCGGATTTCATGGATGTGTGACAGAGACATCTTGAATGATGCGCATGCTTGCCAAGCGATTTACTTGGACAATAAATTCAAAAGCTGCAACGGCGAATCAATGTGTGCATGCGCCTGCCAAGCTGAGACATCGGCTTGTGCCCCGAGGTAACCATAGGTGGCTGCCACGGTTTTCATCTTGGCGGCATGGCCCGCCACAATGTCGCGTTCATCGTCACCCACATACACACAGCTTGAGGGCTCAATGTTGAGACGCTTGGCGGCTTCCAACAAAGGGGCAGGATGAGGTTTGGCATGCGGTGTGGTATCGCCACTGATCACCACAGCACAACTTGCAAACAAGGGCATGCCCTGCGTGAGCGGTTCTGCAAACCGCTTGGACTTGTTGGTCACCACGCCCCATGGCATGTTCATGTCGACCAAGGCTTGAATCATGTCGGCAATGCCTTCAAAGGCAAAGGTGCGCTCTGTCATGCAAGCTTCGTAATTGCGAAAGAACTCTTCTTTCATGGCCTCGTACTCGGGGTGCTCAGGTGTGTAACCAAAGGCCAAGCCAATCATGCCGCGTGCGCCTGCGCCCGCCATATGGCGGTAATGTTCTAGAGGCAATGAGCTCATGCCCCGCTCAACTCTCATCTGGTCGACGGCGGCGCCCAAATCGGGCGCACTGTCGATGAGGGTGCCGTCTAAGTCAAACAGCACCGCTTGGATATTTTCAAATTTCATGCGCTAACAACAATTAGTTGGTCAATGGCATTTGAGTGGCCATCAAATAATTCACATCGGTGTCTGCGCCCATGGCGTACACGCGTGTGAACGGGTTGTAGGTCATGCCCTTCATGTGCATCACATCCAAACCTTGAGCGCGCACCCAATCGGCCAACTCGCTGGGTTTGATCATGCGCGCATATTCATGCGTGCCTTTGGGCAGCAAATTCAAAATGTATTCAGCGCCCACCACAGCAAACAAGAATGATTTGGGATTGCGATTCAGAGTTGAAAAGAAAACCCAACCACCAGGCTTGACCAACTTGGCACAGGCTTTGACCACAGAAGCGGGATCGGGCACGTGCTCCAACATTTCCATGCAGGTCACCACATCAAACTGGCCGGGCTGCTCTTCTGCCAAATCTTCTGCGCTGATTTCTCTGTATTGCACCCCTTGGGTACCCGCTTCTAGGGCATGCAACTGAGCCACCTTCAAGGACTTGACTGCCAAGTCGGCACCCAGCACTTGCGCACCTTGTCGCGCCATGGCATCGGAAAGAATGCCACCACCACAACCGATGTCCACCACCTTGAGCCCTGCCAAAGGCACCAGGCTTTGAATCCAATTCAAGCGCAAGGGGTTGATTTGGTGAAGGGGCCTGAATTCTGATTCTGTGTCCCACCAACGATGGGCCAAATCTGAAAACTTGGCCAGCTCGGCTGGGTCGACATTGGCAGAAGAAAATTGTGATGCTTTGTGTGTGCTCATAAGCCCCATTGTCTCCGAAAGTAAAAAAGCCTCCCGAGGGAGGCTTTTTAATTTTCAAGCGTTGGCTTGATTTGATTCAACCCTGGGGTTGATCAGTTGGGGCGTGTACCCACAACTTCGATTTCCACGCGGCGGTTCTTAGAACGGCCAGCGTCTGTCTTGTTGTCAGCAACGGGTTGCTTCTCGCCCTTGCCTTCTGTGTAAACGCGGTTTTTCTCGATGCCTTTGGTCACCAAGTAAGCCTTGACAGCATCAGCACGCTTGACAGACAACTTTTGGTTGTAAGCGTCAGAGCCCACAGAGTCAGTGTGACCCACAGCAATGATCACTTCCAAGTTGATGGCCTTAACTTTGCCAGCCAAGTCGTCCAACTTAGCTTTGCCGTCGGCTTTCAACACTGATTTGTCGAAGTCAAAGAATGTATCGGCAGCGTAAGTCACTTTGGTGGCAGCAGCGGGGGCTGGTGCAGGTGCAGCAGCTTTAGGAGCGGGTGCGGGAGCAGCTTTAGGAGCAGGTGCTGGTGCAGGAGCAGCAGGCTTAGGTGCAACGATCGCGCCATCGCAACCAGCGGCTGCAGTAGCGGGTGTCCAGTTGGCATTGCGCCAGCACAGTTCATTGGTGCCGTTTTTCCAGGCGAGTTCGCCTGTGCCATTGCGCCAGTTGTCTACGGATTGAGCACCTGCGGCTGTTGCCAAGGCAGCTGAAGCCAACACCATTGCCACTTTGTTGAATTTTTTCATGGTTCTCCTCATGGGGATTAATACCGCAGACATCCTGCGAGAAAAGAGACGATTTGAATGACCATCACC
>JBDLWA010000061.1:0-4807 GCA_039804505.1 Pseudomonadota bacterium | reverse complement strand
CATTGATGCCAAGTTCTGGGGTGTGGTGGTCATGGGTGGCGCGGTTGTCATCATGTTCTTCTTGCCATGGCTCGACAACAGCCCTGTCAAGTCCATTCGCTACCGTCCCGATTGGCACAAGTATGTGTACGCCGTGTTCGTGATTAATTTCTTGATCTTGGGCTACTTGGGCGTACAGCCACCTTCACCCATCGGTGAGCGTGTTTCACAAGTGGGCACATTGTTCTACTTTGGCTTCTTCTTGTTGATGCCATGGTGGAGCAAGTTGGGTACACCAAAGCCTGTACCTGACCGCGTTACTTTCGTTGCGCACTAAGCCCAGGAGTATTTGAAAATGAAATCAATTCAAAAATTTGCACTGGGTGTGTGTCTGGCCGTTGCATCCTTAACAGGTGCACAAGCTGCTGGCGGTAATACGATTGCTTGGGACAAAGCGCCCATCAACACGTCCGATTTGGCTTCTTTGCAAAACGGTGCCAAGACGTTTGTCAATTACTGCTTGAACTGCCACTCTGCGGCATTCATGCGTTACAACCGCTTGCAAGACATCGGTTTGACCAACCAACAGATCAAAGACAACCTCTTGTTCACCACTGACAAAGTGGGCGACACCATGAAGGCCAACATTGATCCCAAGCAAGCCAAAGACTGGTTTGGTGCGGTTCCTCCCGATTTGACATTGGTCGCTCGTTCACGTTCCGGTCATGGCGGCACAGGTGCAGACTATCTGTACACCTACTTGCGCACTTACTACCGCGACGAAACCAAGCCAACTGGCTGGAATAACTTGGCTTTCCCCAATGTGGGTATGCCCAATCCTTTGTGGCAATTGCAAGGCGAGCGCGAGCCCGTTTATGAAGAGCGCAAAGAGCATGGTCACACCACTCAGGTTTTTGTGGGCTGGAAGCAAGTGACACCCGGAGCGCTTTCTCAAAAGCAATACGACAAAACGGTGGGTGACTTGGTCAATTACATGCAGTGGATGGCCGAGCCTGCACAAAACAACCGCGTTCGCCTAGGTATATGGGTCTTGCTGTTCTTGGCAGGCTTCACTTACATTGCATGGCGCTTGAACGCTGCTTACTGGAAAGACATCAAGTAAGAACTCGTGATTCGGGCCTTGCCCGAATTGATGGAGTGGGCAGGCCCGCCAACCCGGTGGCTTCCCACTCTTTTTGATTTTTAGGAGCCTTCACCATGATGGTGCTTTACTCAGGAACAACCTGCCCCTTTTCTCATCGCTGCCGCTTTGTGCTGTTTGAGAAGGGCATGGATTTTGAAATTCGTGATGTCGATTTGTACAACAAACCAGAAGATATCAATGTCATGAATCCCTATGGCCAAGTGCCTATCTTGGTCGAGCGCGATTTGATTTTGTACGAATCCAACATCATCAACGAATACATTGATGAGCGTTTCCCACACCCCCAACTCATGCCTGGCGACCCCGTCGACCGCGCACGTGTTCGCTTGTTCTTGCTCAACTTCGAAAAAGAGTTGTTCACGCATGTGGCCACTTTGGAAAACCGCACGCTCAAGGGCAACGACAAAGCTTTGGAAAAAGCCCGTTCACACATCCGTGATCGTTTGACGCAGTTGGCGCCCGTGTTCTTGAAAAACAAGTTTATGTTGGGTGACAACTTCTCGATGCTCGACGTGGCCATTGCCCCCTTGCTCTGGCGCTTGGACTTCTATGGCATTGACCTGAGCAAAAATGCAGCGCCTTTGCTGAAGTATGCCGAGCGCATCTTCTCTCGCCCTGCCTACATTGAAGCGCTCACGCCTTCTGAGAAAGTCATGCGCAAGTAATTGCCGCAGCAAGCAAAGAACGGCTAACACAGATGGTCATGAACGCACTCGAGTCACCCTCTACTCGCCCTTACCTCATTCGGGCAATGTATGAGTGGTGTACCGACCATTCTTTTACGCCCTATGTGGCGGTCAAAGTGGATGGCTCGGTTCAGGTGCCACGTGAGTTTGTGCAGGGCGGCGAAATTGTGCTCAACATCAGTTTTGATGCCACCAGTTCTTTGCAATTGGGCAATGAGTTCATTGAATTCAAAGCCAGATTTGGTGGCAAGCCGCGCGACATCATGGTGCCCATTCATCGGGTCATGGCTATCTATGCCCGTGAAAATGGCCAAGGCATGTCCTTTCCTGTGACGGATTCACCTTTGGGTCAAACGGTGGTGGGCATGGATCAGTTGAACAAGCCTTCAAGCAAGCCTGAATCAGTGATGTCTGTAGTGCCTTCTGAATCTTCAGGTGCTGCGGGTGCTTCTGGTGCTGCGGCCTCTTCAGAAGGTGATGACAATCCGGTGCCACCCACACCCGCTCCCACTCGGCCCACACTCACACGAATCAAATAGACAGATTCGCTGAACTTTCAAAGGCGGCTTTTCAAAAAAGCGCTCATTATTGAATTACAATTCAGCCCGTGCCGCTTTAGCTCAGTTGGTAGAGCACTCGCCTTGTAAGCGATAGGTCGTCAGTTCGAATCCGACAAGCGGCACCATTTTAAAAAACCAGCCTTGTGTTGGTTTTTTTTCGTCTGTACTTTTCTTCTGGCTTATTTGTTCTGGCTTATTTCTTCTGGATTACCGCGGACTTTGAAGAATTTTGAGCCGGATCTTCTCAACCGCATGCCCATGGCTGTTCAAATGAGCCACCAAGGCCGGCAGCATTTGTCGCAATTTGGCTGCGGCTGCATTGGAGCTGACCAACAAGCACCATTCAGTGCCCTCGATGGGGCCCGCTTGAAGGGTGGTGCGTAAAGGTGCGGGCAGCAAACTTTGCAAAGTTTTAAGGCGCAGACTCGACTCTCGCGTCAAGGCGGTCAGGTGCGCCAAATTGGGCGATTCCTGAGCCGCTTCCATGAGTGTCAGTGCTTGATTGATTTTTGCCATGGCCACATTATGCGAGAGCCCTGATGTTCTGGGGGAAATCCAAGAAATCTGGGGGGTCTCAGCAGTTAAAATGCACCGTTCACTTGCGATTCAATCGCAGGTCCTTTTGCATCCACTTTAAGACAGGATTGTCGAGCTGCTTTTGCGATTGAAGAAAAGCAGACTCGTGTCAACATGGCGATCAATTTTCTGACCAAAATTTTCGGCAGTCGTAACGACCGCTTGATCAAGCAATACCGCAAAACTGTGGCATTGATCAATGGCCTTGAAGCCGACTACGAAGCACTCACCGACGAGCAGCTACGTGCCAAGACAGATGAGTTTCGCCAGCGCGTCGCGCAAGGTGAAACACTTGACAAAATTTTGCCAGAAGCATTTGCCGTGGTTCGTGAAGGCTCAAAACGTGTCATGAAGATGCGTCACTTCGATGTGCAAATGTTGGGTGGTATTGCTTTGCACAACGGCAAAATTTCCGAGATGCGCACTGGCGAAGGCAAAACTTTGACGGCCACCTTGGCGGTGTACCTCAATGCACTGGCCAACAAAGGCGTGCACGTGGTCACCGTCAACGACTACTTGGCCAGTCGTGATGCGCAGTGGATGGGCAAGCTCTACAACTTCCTGGGCATGAGTGTGGGCATCAACTTGCCGCAGCTGTCACGCGAAGACAAGCAAGCCGCCTACAACTCAGACATCACCTACGGCACCAACAACGAGTTTGGTTTTGATTACTTGCGCGACAACATGGTGTACGAGGCCAAAGACCGCGTGCAACGTGGTTTGAACTTTGCCATCGTCGACGAAGTCGACTCCATCTTGATCGATGAAGCCCGCACACCGCTCATCATCAGTGGCCAAGCCGACGATCACACGGCGCAGTACATGGCCATGAACCAAGTGGTGCCCATGCTCACGCGCCAAGAAGGTGAAGCCGATCCTCGCACGGGCGAAGGCATCACCAAGCCGGGCGATTTCACGGTCGATGAAAAATCACACCAAGTGTTTTTGACTGAGCAAGGTCATGAAAACGCAGAACGTATTTTGGCCAGCGCAGGGCTCATTCCCGAAGGCGCCAGTCTGTACGACCCCGCCAACATTGCGCTCATGCACCACCTCACGGCGGCCTTGCGTGCGCATCAAATCTATCACCGTGACCAGCACTATGTGGTGCAAGAAGGTGAAATTGTCATCGTGGACGAATTCACGGGTCGCCTCATGTCTGGCCGTCGCTGGAGCGATGGTTTGCACCAAGCTGTGGAAGCCAAAGAAGGCGTGGCCATTCAGGCTGAAAACCAAACCATGGCGTCCATCACCTTCCAGAACTATTTCCGTTTGTACGGCAAGCTGGGCGGTATGACAGGAACAGCTGACACCGAAGCCTACGAATTTCAAGAAATTTACGGCCTCGAAACAGTGGTGGTGCCGCCCAATCGCATCAGCCGTCGTGAAGATCAACTCGATCGCGTTTACAAATCGGCGCCTGAAAAATACAACGCCGCCATTGCCGATATTCGGGAATGTCATGAGCGCGGTCAACCCGTGTTGGTGGGCACCACGTCCATTGAAAACTCAGAACTCATTTCTGAGATGTTGACCAAAGCCCAGTTGCCGCACCAAGTGCTCAATGCCAAACAGCACGCACGCGAAGCCGACATCGTGGCACAAGCAGGTCGTCCAGGCATGATCACCATTGCCACCAACATGGCGGGCCGCGGTACCGACATTGTGTTGGGCGGCAACATTGAAAAAGACATTCAAGCCATCGAGGCCGATGAGGCGCTGGACGAACAAGCACGCCAAGACAAAGTGGCTGCGTTGCGCACAGAATGGCTCAAGATTCATGAGCAAGTCAAAGCCTTGGGCGGCTTGCGCATCATTGCCACCGAGCGCCATGAATCACG
>JBDLWA010000060.1:0-4692 GCA_039804505.1 Pseudomonadota bacterium | reverse complement strand
TGGCAATCTCCCATTGCTTTTGACGCTCTCGCGCACTGTTCTTTTGCGTCTCAGTGGTGTGAGCGTGGCATCTTGGGCAACTCACACCCAACTCAAACAAAGGCGACTGCTTGGCACCTGCTGGCAAAGGCTCGCGGCAGGCACGGCACAATTCATGAGGGCCAGGGACCAAACCATGCCCCACCGACACGCGTTCGTCAAAGACGAAGCACTCACCTTCCCAGAGGCTTTTTTCTGGTGGTACCACTTCCAAATACTTCAAGATACCGCCTTGCAAATGGTAGACGTCCTCAAAGCCATGTTCCAACATCAGCGAGGTTGATTTTTCGCATCGAATACCGCCGGTACAAAACATGGCCACCCTGGGTTTCTTGCCCTCTTTTTCGGCCAGCTCTTTGGCGTCTTTCACCCATTGGGTCAGTTGCGAAAAACTTTGGATGTCAGGGTCCACCGCGCCTTTGAAGGTGCCAATTTCCACTTCGTAATCGTTGCGTGTATCAATCACCACCACATCGGGTGAGGTGATCAACGCATTCCAGTCTTCTGGCTTGACGTACTGCCCCACACGCTTGGTGGGACTTAAGCCTTCCACGCCCATGGTCACAATTTCCTTTTTCAAGCGCACTTTCATGCGGTGAAACGGTGCCTTGCTGGCAAAAGATTCCTTGTGTTCCAAATCGGCCAAACGCGGATCAGATCGCAAATAGGCCAATACCGAATGAACATCGGCAGGCGCACCTGCAATGGTGCTGTTGATGCCCTCCTCGGCCAACAAAATCAAGCCCTTCACATTGTGAGCCTCACAGAAAGCCAAAATGGGCGCGCGCTTGCTGGCAAAGTCGGGCAGCGCCACAAATTTGTAAAAGGCGGCTGTCAGGTAAACAGAGGGTGAAACTTCGGTCGTCATAGGCGTATTTTGCACGCAGTCCGACAGGCGACTGACGGCTGGGTGCGGTAAGGCACAAAATGCATGAATGGTAATTTATCACTGGCACAAGGAATCCTGACATGCATCAATGGAAGCGTCAATTCATGACCCAATGCGGTTGGCAACATCGGGTGGTGCTTTGCTTGGCCTTTTGGGTGGCCAGTTCGGGAGCCCATGGTCAATCAACTTATGTTGACATCACCCAAAAATCAGCGCCTGTCGCAGCGACCACGGCCCACCCCCTTGCCACTGAAGCTGCACTCAAGATGCTTCAACAAGGCGGCTCTGCCGTCGATGCGGCCATCGCCGCACAACTCATGTTGGGCTTGGTGGAATCTCAATCGTCGGGCTTAGGCGGGGGCAGTTTTTTGATGCACTGGGATGCCCGTCAAAAATCGCTCACCAGCTTTGACGGCTTGGCGGCCGCGCCTCAAAAAGTCACAGCCTCTTTAACCACCGATGTCGATGGTAGCCGTCTGCCTTATGCAGCCATGGGCCGCGGGGGGCGCAGTGCAGGTGTGCCAGGCACCCTGCCCTTGTTGGCTCAAGTCCATGCCAAATTTGGCAAACTGCCATGGCACGTTTTGTTCACGCCTGCCATGGATGCCGCCGCCAATGGCTTTCCCATGCCAGCTTATATGCATCAAATTTTGTCGGCACCCACAGCCGCGCAAGACCACCCTGACCTCCTGGCTTTGTATTTTGACGACACCCAAAAAGTCAAGCCTATTGGCAGCAAGATCTTGAATCCTGTCTATGCACAAACCTTGAAAAAAATAGCCGCACAAGGCCCTTCTGCCATTTGGGCGGAGGGCGCAGGGGCAGAGTTTGTGGACGCCACCCAGAGGGGGTTCAGGCCTTCCCTCATGACAGAGGATGATTTAAAGAACTACAAAGTTGAACAACGTCAGCCACTTTGCGCGCCTTACTTGCAATACAAGGTGTGTGTCATGGCGCCGCCTTCTTTTGGGGGCGTGGTGGTGCTTCAAGTTTTGCAAATGCTAGAAGCCAAATGGGGAAACCGTGTCGATTTCAGCCAACCCGATTTTGCGCACGCATTTGCTGAAGCCGGCAAGCTGGCCCAAGTCGATCGTCATCAGTATGTGGCCGACCCTGGGTTTTTCAAAGTGCCGGCTGAAGCATTGGTCAAAGCCGATTACTTAAAACAACGAGCTGCACTGATTCAAAATGAAACGCTCTCAAGCTACAAAGCAGGTCAACCTCTCACGCTGAGTGCCCTACCCGCCCCCCTCGAGACGGCTCAAGTGGCTGTTGCACCTAGCTCAGATGCCACCAGTCAATTGGCCGTGGTGGATGCCGATGGCAATGCGGTCACCATGACCACCACCAACAACTTGAATTTTGGTTCACGCATTTTGGTGCAAGGCTATATTTTGAACAACGCCATGACCAACTTCACCACCTCGCCCAAGCCTGGTGAAATTGCGCCCAACAAAATGGAACCCGGTAAGCGCCCTGTCACCTCCATGGCCCCCACCATGGTGTTTGATGAAAAAGGCGAACTGATGACGCTGGGCGGCTCTGCAGGCGGCGGTCAAATTGTGGACTACGTTTCGGCCAACTTGATGCGCATGTTGGCCAATCAAATGACCCCTTATCAAGCCTTGTCGCAGGGCCACATTTCAACAGCAGTGGCAGACCGCGTGCAGCTGGAAAAATCCAGCACAGCAGCTCAATTGGAAGATGCGCTCAAAGCCAAAGGGCAAAAAGTAGAAGTGGTCAATATGAACAGCGGCATGGGCTTCCTCAAACGAACCAACGCCGGCTGGACGGGTGCCGCCGACCCAAGGCGCGACGGTGCGGCTTGGGGTTTTAGCCCCAAACCTTAGGGAATAAAGGGTCAGACATTTCAGCGCCGTCAGGCAAGCGTGCCGCTAAATTGTCAAACGGCGGCGAAGTACGCCAATGCCTTACCGCATGGCGCGCATCATCACCCAAGAAGCGCGCAGAGAAAACTCTGCGCCTTGCCTGTGGTCCTACGCCACTTGAAGCATGCAATGCCAACATTTGAAATGCGACACAGTCCCCTGGTTCTAACGCCCAAGCCAATTGGGGATGGCGTTCTGGTTTTTCTTCAATGGGCGGCAGCTCAGCCAAACTGCCCTCAGGAAACCATTTGGCCTGTTGGTCTCTAAAAGTTCTTGGCATGTACCAAGTTCCCAAGTGTGACTTGGCCACAAAGCGCAAAGTACTCTCTTCAGACACGGGGTCGACCGGAATCCAGAAGCTTACGTTTTGCCGACCACTCACGTTGTAATAAGGTTGGTCTTGGTGCCAGGGTGTCGCTTGTTTGGTGCCGGGTTCTTTGACCAACAAATGATCGTGATACACGCGCACCGATGTAGATTGCATCAATTGAGCGGCCACATGCGGCAAAGACGATTCACACAAGATGTATTGATAGTCAGGGTTGCTCTGCCAGGTACAAAAATCTTCGACAAAGCGGCCAGGATCGTTTTGCTGGCTGGCCACTTGCGCTAGAGGGCTGAGATGCGACAAATTGTGCTCGATGCCTTTTTCAAGGCGCTTCAATTCATCTGCATTGAGCACGCCTCGAATCACAACGGCCCCTAAAGCTTCGTAACTTTGAACGAGATCTTGTGCAATGGTAAATGTGCGAGCCATGGCGTTTTCAAATTTGCTTCAGCAGTTGTGCCGTTTCGAATAATGGCAACCCCATGATGCCCGTGTAAGAACCTTTGATCTGCGAAATGTAAGCTGCAGCAGCGCCCTGCACGCCATACGCGCCGGCCTTACCCATCGGCTCGCCCGTGGCAATGTAGTTTTTCATTTGACCCAGAGTCATGGGGGCAAAAGTCACTTGCGAGATGGAAACCTCCGACACGCGTTTGCGTCCCGATGCTACGGCAACTGCAGTCAAGACCCGATGCGTTTGACCTGAAAGCATTTTCAAAATTCGAAGGGCGTCGGCTGCATTTTCTGGTTTGCCTAAGATGCTGCGTCCCAAAGCTACCGTGGTGTCAGCACAAAGCACAGGCGCATTGGGCAAGTCACGCTGTTTCATGCGTTGAACCGCCGCTTCTAGTTTGAGTTGCGTCACACGTTTCACATAAGTCAAAGGCGCCTCGTTTGGCAGCACCACTTCAAGGGACTCAGCATCTTCCTCGGGTGTTGCCAACAGCAACTCGTACTGCACGCCAATTTGTTCCAGCAGTTGTCTGCGTCTGGGGCTTTGCGAAGCCAAATACACAAAGTTTTTCATACCAGGTCACTCTCGGTGATAAGGGTGATTCGCGTTGATCGACCAGGCTCTGTACAACTGCTCGATGAGTAAGACACGCGCCATGGCGTGCGGCAACGTGAGGTCTGACAAGCGAATGCGCTCGTGTGCGGCATCCCTGAATGCGGGCTCTAAACCATCTGGGCCGCCAATGATGAGGGCCACATCGTCACCGCCCAATTGCCAATCTTTGAGGCGCTGTGCCAGTGCGGTGGTGCGCAAAGAAGTGCCGCGCTCATCGAGGACCACAATGCGTGTGCCGCGAGGAATAACCGCCTCGATGCGCTGACGCTCTGCAGCCACCAATGTCTCGTAGGTTTTAGAAGCACGCGGCTCGGTTTTAACCGCCTTCAACTCAACTTTGAGTTCGGGTGGGAAACGTTTGGCGTAATCGTCCCAGGCTGTTTGCGCCCAGTCGGGGACTCGCTGCCCCACTGCCACAATCAGCAGCTTCATGAAGCTTAGGCTTTCGGCTTGGCCTTAGTGGCAGGCTTAGTTGCAG
>JBDLWA010000059.1:0-3776 GCA_039804505.1 Pseudomonadota bacterium | reverse complement strand
CTTAGACGACCGTGTTGCGCAGACCTGCTAAGGCGTCTTGCCAGATGGCCAAGCCACGCGTCAAGGCTTTCTCACGCCACTCAGGGGTGTCGACAAAAAATGCATCTCGCACTTGCTGGCGTATTGCCAAGCCTTGCGAAGATTTGGGCTCGCCCTTTTGATACAGCCAGTTGTCGGCAAACAATGCCGACATGACTTGTGTTTGCGCTTGGGTGCCCACTTCCATGGCAATTGACACCACGGTGGCTTGCGGGCACAAATGCACAAAGGCCATCCGCACATTGCCGTCGATCACCTCGGAGGCAGATTCACCGGACGCAGGCGAGGTGACATCTGCACCCCACCATTCACGCGCCAACGCCAATGACCTAGAGTCCACAGGATGCCTGCAAATTAATTCGGTATGACCACTGGGGCCGAGGCCTGTGTGGTGGTCCAAGACAGCAATCAAGTGGGCGTGTTGCAAATACTTTTGCGCCAATTGGTTCAACTGCCTGTTCGACCAGCACAGTTGCGTGCCGCCGTAAAAAATACCATCAGCATGCCGGTACTGGCCGCCCGTCACAGCGCGTGTGCCAGCTCGGACGCCCTTCTGCCCCAAGTACCCCATGATTTGTTGCTGCAATTGCAATTGACTGGCCGGTGTCCATGCGTCAGGCAACAACCAAGCGTGAATGTCCTCGTAGCCCTCATTGGCAGGCGGTCCGGCTTCAAAGTTCACATGGTTGCGGTTGATGTCCATATTGTCTTCATTGACGCGGCGCAACCAAGAAAAACCATAGGGGTTCAAGGCGTGGATCACCATCACCGCCGTATCGCTGGGCAAACTTGCCTGCTTGAATTCTTGCAGCCATGCCGTTTGGCAACCGCTGCCGTACAAACCTTCCACGCCGTGCGTGGCCGAAATGGCCACCAACACTTTGCGGGCATCGCGCGCACCTAGCCATGCCACGTCAATGGCCATGTCTTCACCTTGAAAGCCTTTTTGGGGATGCAAACAAACATCCATTTGCGCCCCCACTGAATGCGCCGCTTTTAAAAACGACTGTCGTGCTTCTGCGTAATTTGAGGGAAATGAATGCGCCATGCCTTACTCCGGTTGAATGCGGCTTGCGGCTACTTGGTACAACTCACGTTGCGCCTTCAAATAGTCTTTGGTTTGCGCAGGCGTTAAAGAAGGGGGCAGCTCAGAGCCTAGTTTTAGCACCAGCGCCTTCATGGAGGGCAGCGCATTGACCTGAACAATAGCTTGGTTCATTTTTTGAACCACCGCATCGGGCGTGCCGGGGGGCGCAAACAAGGTGGCCCACACCAACATATCGACGCCTTTCAAAGCCTGCGACTCGCCAAAAGTGCCGACATCCTTGACCAAAGGCACGCGCTCTTTGCTGGACACGCCCAATACCTTCACACGCTTGGAAGAAATCATGGCCGCGGCAGTGGCCAAGGTGGTCACTGCAAAATCGATTTGCCCACTGATTAAATCGGAGATGATTTGCGCACCCCCACGATAAGGAATGTGAACCATGAAGGTCCCCGTCCGCGCCTTGATCACCTCAGACATCACATGGCCAAACGAGCCAATGCCGGCAGAACCAATGCTGAACTTGCCAGGACTCTTTTTAACCAACTCAATCATCTCGTCAATGCTATTGGCCGGAAAATCAGGCCGCGTCACAATGCCCACAGGCGCCGCACCCACCATGGCCACAGGCACAAAATCCTCGGTTTTGTAATTCACCGCTTTGTTGATCATGGGGATGAGCAAAGACTCGCTCAAGCCACCATACGCAAAGGTGTAGCCATCGGGCGCAGCACGCAGAAGCTTTTGCATGCCAATGGCCCCGCCAGCACCTGCCACGTTATCGGCCACAAAGGCAACATTCAAAAGTTTGTTCAACTCGCCCGCCAAGATGCGCGCGCCGATGTCAGACGACCCCCCGGCCGTGAAGGGCACGATGATGTTGACAGCCTTGCTGGGATACGCCGATGCGCTTTGAGACCAAGCGTTCATTGAAAGTGCTGCAGGCAATACAGCCGCACTGGACAAGAGCTGCCTGCGTGTCAGGCCGTGTGGAATGGATGCCATGTGAATCTCCTTGAATGCACCACAAAAGTCACTCCCTGCGACAAATGCCACTTGGAATACTGAACACATCGTAGAGCAGACCTGGCGATCGGGTAAAGTGCATTTCTTGCCAACATAGATTCATCCAATGCCAACTATCTTTCAAGTAGAAATTCAATCTTCTCCTGACAATTTGGCAGGCCCCGTGCACGCAGTCATCGATGTGTTGAAAATGATCCAGACCTTGATGGTCATGCGTGACAGCCAAAGCCGTAAAAAAAGTGCGCGCCATCCCGAGCTGCAATGGCAATTTTGGACAGGTAAAAATTCTCGCCAAGTGCCCGACTTGTTTGTCATGCCCGGCTGGCTAGCCCAAAATGGGCCACACCTAGACGAACTGATCAAAGGCAATACGGCTTTGCGCAAGCGTTTGTTGCAAGTACACGGCAAGGGCGGCCTGATCATTGCGATTGGCAATGCATCACCGGCACTGGGTGATGCTGGGTTGATCGCAGGTGGCGAAGCGGTCTGCCCGTGGGCCTTCATTCCCACTTTTCGTCGCTTGAGCCCTGACGTCGCCTTGCGAGCCGATTTGATGTGGACACAGCATCAACGCACCTGGACTTGCAACTCCCCCGTACTGGCCACTGAGCTGGTGCTGGATGCCCTCAAGTCCACACCGCTGGCCGAGTTGGCCACCGCCACGTCACACGTGCTGCTGCCCAATCTAGATCGCCAGCAAACAGTTCAGCAAATGATGAGCGAGGTCAACGTTAAAGTCCAAGCCGCAGGCAGCGTTGATTTGGCGCGCCGCTACATCGATGCACATCTAACCGAACCCTACGACATTGAAAAGTTGAGTAGGGCGGCCACCACCAGCGCCCGAACTTTGCTACGGCATTTTGAAGCCACCCATGGCGTGAGCCCTGTGAACTACATGCATCAGCAACGCGTGACCCGCGCCAAAGTTTTGCTAGAAACCACCTACTTGAGCATTGAGCAAATTGCCCAAGCTTGCGGCTACGCCGACACGGGCAGTTTCAGGCGCATCTTCCAAAAAATCACAGGCGGTTTGCCGGCCCTGTACAGGGAGCAATACCGCCTGAGAACCTCTAGACGCCGATGGCGCCAAGGGGCGTTGTCAACAACGAAGCCTTAAGCCGCAGCCTTCACCTTCAAACGCCAAGCATGCAACAGGGGCTCGGTGTAACCACTGGGTTGCTCTTTGCCTTTGAACACCAAGTCGCATGCCGCTTGATAGGCCTTGGAAGTTTTGAAATTGCCCGCCATCTTTTGGTACAAAGCATCACCCGCGTTTTGCTGGTCCACCACCGCCGCCATGCGCTCCATGGTGGCCTTCACTTGGGCTTGTGTCACCACGCCATGCGCCAACCAGTTGGCAATGTGTTGGCTGCTGATGCGCAATGTGGCACGGTCTTCCATCAAGCCCACACCATGAATGTCGGGCACTTTGGAGCAGCCCACGCCTTGGTCCACCCAACGCACCACGTAGCCCAAGATGCCTTGTGCATTGTTGTCGAGCTCGTCTTGTTTTTCTTTGGCGGTCCACTCTGCCGCTTGCGCTTGGGTGACCACTGGGAACTGCAACAACTTGTTCAAAGTTTCTTCGCGCAGGTCTTTGGCCTTTTGCTTGCTGATGGTTTTTTCCATCTGCTTTTGCAATGCCGGCACGTTCACTTGGTGATAG
>JBDLWA010000058.1:0-3507 GCA_039804505.1 Pseudomonadota bacterium | reverse complement strand
CAGCATTTGCGAGCAGCATCTGCAAGGCTGGCCTACCAGCGTACAAGCCGTCAGCGCCCATGCAGCGGCATCCGCAAAAACCAAAGAACTTGCCTTGGCATTGGGTGCCAAAGAATAAAACCAGCCCTCTCAAAAAGGGCTAGTCTTTAGGTCTCTTTTTGGGGGACTTAAGGCTTTCATTAAAGCCACTGATTTAGGTCACTTAGGCCTTCAAAAGCCCAAGCGCCACAAGGTCGCGCCTCACTTGTGCAGGCTCATCAAATCGCACGCCCGTCCAACCATGCGCATGCGCGGCATCGATGTTGTGTTGCACATCGTCAATGAAGACGGTTTCTTTGCCCGATACACCAAAGCGCTGATTGGCATTTTGAAAGATGGGCATTTGGGGCTTGATTTGTTGAACGCGCGCAGAAAAAATACCGTCTGAAAAGTGTTGGAAGAAATCGTGCGTGCTTTCCAAATAATGCGCGTAACCGGCTGGCATGTTAGACAAGTAGTAAAGCGTTTGACCGGCTGCTTTCAAATCGGCAATGAGTGACACCGTGCCGGTTTGCGGCACCATGTGCGGTGGGATGCCTGCAATCAACACATGCATGTCGTCCTCTGAAATTCCCACGCGCTTTGAAATTTTGGCCGCCAATGCTACGGGTTCGATCAGGCCCAAATCAAACTGAGCCCAATCGCTGGCAGGGTTGAAACTTTCAAAAATTTGATCGGCTAGTTTTTTGGCCGTCACTTCATCTGACGCACGGTCGGGAAAAAGTTCTTGCAACAGCTCCAAGGGTTTCCATTTGAAGACGACACCACCCAAATCAAATACAACAGCCATGAACCACTTTCAAAGTTAAAGACGAGAAACCACCGACACACCGCGACCAGACAAAGACAAACCCAGGCTTGAGCCCAATTCCCAAGCTTGCGTCAAATCGGAGGTGACCACAAACAAAGAGCCTAGCGCCGTGTCAAAGGTCAACTCTAGCGTACTGCCCAAATAGGCTTTCTTTTGCAAGACACCAGTGAGCGCAGCACCTTGCGCTGGCACAACGGTCCAGGCTTCAGGCCGAATGGCAGCCGTAATGGCGCCCACTTTCACCTGTTGCCGTGCCTGAAACTGCAAAGGCCCCACCCTCACCAGACCCTGTGCATCTGCTTCGCCTTGAAACAACATGGCCTCGCCCATGAAGCCGGCCACAAATTCAGACACAGGCCGTTCGTACAAATCTTCTGGGCCGCCCGCCTGCGCAATGTTGCCGGCATCCATCACAATGATTTGATCACTGACGGCCAAGGCTTCACTCTGATCGTGGGTGACATAAGCCACTGTTAAACCCAAGCGTTGCTGCAAGCTGCGAATTTCATCGCGCATCGAACGACGCAGACGCGCATCCAAATTGGACAAGGGCTCATCAAACAACAACACAGAAGGCTCTAGGACCAAGGCTCGCGCCACTGCTACGCGCTGTTGCTGACCGCCCGACAATTCACTGGGCAGACGATGGTCAAAATCTTTAAGGCCCACATTTTCTAAAGCGACATGCGCGCGCTCGGTGGCTTCTGCCACAGACACGCCACTGACTTTGAGACCATAACGAACGTTGTCGATGACGGACATGTGCGGAAACAAAGCGTAACTTTGAAACACCATGCTGACATTACGCTCCGCAGGTCCCAACCGTGTCACGTCTTGACCATCAATCAAAATTTGCCCGCCACTGACCGTTTCCAAGCCAGCGATCATGCGCAAAGTGGTGGTCTTGCCACAGCCCGAAGGACCTAGCAAGGTGGTGAGCGTGCCTTTGGGCACCACAAAATCAATGCCCTTCACCACCAGGGGCGCATTGCCCTCGCCATAGCGTTTGGTCACTTGGCGAAACTCAATGCCGTTCACCGAGGGTTGGGTGTTGGAGGTCATGTTCATACTTTCATTTCTCTGCGGCCCAGCTCGCGGCTGCCCACCCATTTTTGAATCACCACAGTGATCAAGCCCATGAGCGCCATCAGGACGGTGCAATAAGCCAAAGCCACGCCATAGTCACCATTGCCCACCCGGCCAATGATGTAGGTAGTGGCCAATTCGTATTTGGCCGTGACCAAAAAAATCACCGCAGACACAGTGGTCATGGAACGTACAAAACTATAGATGAGTGCCGCCACCAAAGCGGGCTTGAGCAATGGCAAGATCACTTCGCGGATGGTGGTGAGGGTGCTGGCACGTAGCATGACCGAGGCTTCATCTAGCGAGCGGTCTAGTTGCTTGAAGGCTGCAGTGCCGGCACGCACCCCCACAGGCAAGTTGCGAAAAATAAAACACAAGACAATGACCAAGCCTGTGCCGGTGAGTTCTACGGGGGGCACATTGAACGCAAGGATGTAACTCACGCCCAGCACAGTGCCTGGAATGGCGAAGGTCAGCAGCGCTGCAAATTCAAAAGCGTTCTTGCCTTTGAATTCGGTGCGCGCCAGCAACCATGCCATCAGCAATCCTAAGCCCGCGCAAACGGGGGCAGCCATGGCTGACAAGCTTAAAGTGTTGAACAAAGAGTTCCAAGCAGTGCCTGCCCAGACCCAACCAAACTCGCCCCACTGCACATCAAAGGCTGTTTTGAAATGGTTAAAAGTGAAGCTGTAATCACGACCCCAAGTTTGCACAAAACCACCTGCAAACGCGAACACATAAACCACCAAGGTAAAAGCCAGCCAGGGCCCCGCAATACCGCGGCACACATTGAGGACGGCAGGTGGTAAATTGAGAGGAATGCCAGCATCGCCCTTGCCCGACACCGTGGTGAATTGCGCACCGCTGAGCACCTGGCGTTGAATGACAAACACGGCCAATGCAAATACCGTGAGCACCAAGGACAAGGCCGCAGCCATGCCTGGGTCAAGGGCGGCCCCCACGATGGCAAAGAAAATTTCGGTGGACAGCACAGAGAACTGACCGCCCAAAATAATGGGGTTCCCAAAGTCGGCCATACTTTCAATGAAGCCCACCAAGAAGGCATTGGCCAAGCCCGGCTTGAGCAAAGGCAAGGTGATGCGCCAAAAGGTTTGCATGCGTGTGGCGCGCAATGTTTGAGAAGCTTCTTCTAATGAGGGACTGACGCCCTGCACCACGCCGCGCATGATCATGAAAGCAATGGGCGTGAACGCAAACATTTGCGCCAACCAAATGCCAAAGAAGCCGTAGAACCAACGTGTAGGTGGAATGCCAAAGGCCCACTCCAAACCTTGATTGACCAAACCAGAGCGGCCAAACAAAAGGATCAAGCCCAAGCCCACCACAAAGGGCGGCGTGATGATGGGCATGAGCGCCAAGGCATTGAGGGGCTTGCCCAGACGGGTGCCACTGCGCTCGGCCCACAAGGCAATGAGCGTTCCTAGAATGGTGGTGCCAGCGGCGGTGGCAAGGGCCAAGCCCAAGGTATTCCAAGCCACCCCACAATGCCGACCACCGCTCAGGCAACCCAAACTCCAAATGCGAGCGGTGCCAATGCGATCCCAGACTGC
>JBDLWA010000057.1:0-2958 GCA_039804505.1 Pseudomonadota bacterium | reverse complement strand
AAAAGTGGGTCCAACTCACGCGAAACTGTTCGCAAGTGAAGCAGCTTGATGCCAAGTCTGAATCGTATTTGGCAGTTCAAAAGCTCATCCAGGAATACAGCCCACCCAGCTCGGAGTCGGCTCATATCGTCAAGCTAGTGACCCTTCAAGATTGGTATTTGGCTGAAGTTGAATTCAAAGAACTCTTGCCAGCGGTGGTGCTGATGGACACATACCAAGGGCAGCCCCGCATGGTGCCCCATGCCATTTGGAGTGGTGAAACGCATCCTTGGCTAGCAGCGCCTTTCATTCGTAAATACCTTTCCAGACAAGCGCCGCAGTCGCCTAGGCAACTGCTGGCGTGCTTTGGCCCCCTCTAGAATCACACCACATTGATTTTGGAGTCACTGCGATACTGCCATGTTAATTTAATAAATGTATCAAAGCATTGAAATCAAAATGACACCTTTTTCAGCCTTAATCGCCAGCCTTCAAAAAAATGCAGAAGGCCACAGCATCGTACTGCCGCCCGATTGGTTGCAAGGACGAACCACATACGGTGGTCTATCTGCGTCTTTGTGTTTAGAGGCAACGCAACGCAGCATTGAAAATTTGCCGCCTTTGCGCTCAGCACAGTTTTGTTTTGTGGGACCCGCATCGGGCAACTTGAACCTGACGGCCCAAGTGCTGCGAACAGGCAAGTCCACCACCATGGTGTGTGCCGACATGGTAGGTGACAGCGGCATGGCCGTTCGCTCTACTTTGTGTTTTGGTACGGGCCGATCTTCATCGCACAACTACCAAGCGCTGCCCATGCCCCAGGTGGCAGCGCCTCAAGATTGCCTCAGTTTCTTCGACTCACCAGAAGCGCCCACATTTGCCAAACACTTTGAAGCCAAATTTGCAGGCGGCGCCCTTCCCAGAACGCCCAATGCAAAACCTGAAATGACCATTTGGCTGCGTCATCGTGATGCGGGTGACGAGTCCAGCTTAGTACGCTTGTTGGCACTGGCCGATGCGTTGCCACCTCCATCGCTGGTGTTGTCCAAAGCAATGATGCCCTTCAGTACCATGACTTGGTCGATCGATATTTTGGATGAGCGCCCTTTCTCGACCAACGGTTGGTGGTTGGCTCAAGCCAGGGCTGACACCTCTCAAAACGGCTATTCATCGCATGAGATTGTCATTTGGAGTGCCGATGGTCAGCCTGTTGCGATGGCGCGGCAGAACGTGGCTATTTTTGGGTGAAAGATTTCATTTGATGACATCAAACCAATTACTAACGCTTAAGTCGATTGCGCGAATCGGCTGGTACAAAGGTTCGCAGACAGTGACGATACCTCTCGGATACCGATTTCCTAAATCTGTGCGCGAGGTATTTATCCGTCGAGAGGGAGAAAGCTTGGTCTTAACGCCAAGGCCAACAGATTGGTCAAGTTTTCTAGCGTCAGGTTTGAAGGCATCCGATGACTTCATGGCCGATAGTAAACGTATGCCCAGCCAGGATCGTAGTTTTAATAGCATCAATGAATAGTTTGATACTGATCCAGATCTCATGATTGCTGCTCATGCACGGTCCTTGGGGGCTACTGTCGTCATCAATAATGTCAAAGATTTTGGTCGAGTAAAAGGTTTGGAAGTCGAAAGCTGGACCTAGCTGATAACGATAGGTTTTGCTTGCGATAGTCCTGATGGTAATTAAGAAAAAAGCCGCTAAGTGATGAAACTTAGCTGCTCGTAAACCACCCTTGAATCCGCGTCCGCAGCCCAATAATGCACTCAAATCAAGGGGGTGACACGTAGGGCAAGAAGCGCTAAAATGCATGAAATTTCAATGAAAAATCCTACATGCTAGCCGCTGCCACACTATTAACGCCCTCCCTAAGGGGTGCCACAGCGCACCTTGCGGACGAGCTGCAAGCTGGCCGTGTCTATCGGCGTGAGGATCTTGCTCGCCTGAGTAATGCGGTGGATCGGCATCTGAATGAACTGGTGTCCACTGGGGTGCTCAAAAAATTGGCTCAGGGGCTTTACTACGCACCCAAGCAATCGAACTTTGGTCCCTTGCCTCCCACTGACGAACAGGTGGTGAGGGGGTTTCTGCGTGACAAGGATTTTTTGGTGTTTTCTCCGTCGTCATACAACACGGTGGGCCTGGGCACCACCCAGCTCTACAACAGCACACTGGTCTACAACCACAAGCGTCATGGCGTTTTCAAACTGGGCAACCGACAGTTTAATTTCCGAGTAAAGCCTCGCTTCCCTAAAAAACTAACTTCCGAATTCCTGTATGTGGACCTGCTGAACAACTTGGAGGAATTGGCCGAAGACCGTGACGCGGTGCTCAGCCAGGCCCGCAGCAAGCTGATGTCTTTTAATCAACCCCGACTCCAAGAGGCATTGGACAACTACGGCAACATGGCAACTCGCAAACGCGTTCGGGAGTGGATCGGTGGCTGACTTTCTTCACGAACGACGTGACTTCGATCAATTGCTTGCGGTTGTCGCTAACGAGCGCGCGCTCGACCCCATGTTGGTCGAAAAAGACTACTGGATCATGCACAGCCTCTGGGGACTCCAGGCGCAAGGCTTTGTGTTCGAATTAAAGGGCGGCACTTCACTGTCTAAAGGCTTCGGAGTCATCCATCGTTTCTCAGAAGACATCGACATCCGCATCAAGCCGCCTGCTGACATGGATGTCAAAACAGGGCGCAACCAGGACAAACCTGCGCACATCGATTCGCGGCGTGCTTATTACGACGAGTTGTCAAAACGCATCCGCATCCCGGGTATCGACAGTGTTGAGCGGGACACCTTCTTTGACGATGAAAAAATGCGCAGCGCAGGCATTCGGCTCGTCTACTCACCCCGCGCAGTCACCGTCACAGGTTTGAAAGACGGCATCCTGCTGGAACTGGGGTTCGACGATACCGCACCCAACCGACCTGTCACCATCTCCTCTTGGGCTTTAGATTTCGC
>JBDLWA010000056.1:0-4112 GCA_039804505.1 Pseudomonadota bacterium | reverse complement strand
ACGTCAACAGCCCTGCTGGCCGTGTGAGCCATCGTCACATTCAAACGGATTACACCGACCCAGAAGGTTTAAAACAATTGGCAGCTTGCAGCGCGGCCATCACCACTGAGTTTGAAAATGTGCCCGCGCCTGCGCTGCGTGAATTGGCCAAGCTGAGGCCCGTGTCACCGGGTGCCGATGCGGTGGCGATTGCGCAAGACCGCGCTGCCGAAAAGGCTCACTTTGTAGCTTGCGGTGTACTTTGTGCACCTTCTGCGGTGATTGAAACTGCTGAGCAATTAGAAGCCGCGTTGTCGCAAAACTTATTGCCAGGTATTTTGAAAACATCGCGCATGGGCTATGACGGCAAAGGTCAAGTGCGTGTGAAAGATGCCGATGCTTTGCGCACAGCGTGGCAAGACTTGAAACAAGTGCCTTGCGTGCTTGAAAAGATGTTGCCCCTTGCGCTGGAGTGCTCTGTCATTGTGGCGCGCGGACGCGATGGGCAGTTGGTGAATTTTCCGGTGCAGCGCAATTTGCATCGCGAAGGCATCTTGGCCGTCACCGAAGTTTACGAAGGCCATTTGCCGGAGCCCTTGCAACAGCAAGCTGTGGCGGCTGCCCGTTCTATCGCCGAGGGCGTGAACTATGTGGGCGTGTTGTGTGTTGAGTTCTTTGTCTTGCAAGATGGCAGCATGGTGGTCAATGAAATGGCACCCCGCCCTCACAACAGCGGTCACTACACCTTAGATGCGTGTGATCAATCGCAGTTTGATTTGCAAGTTCGCACCTTGGCGGGTTTGCCTTTAACGCAACCCCGTCAACACAGTGCAGCCATCATGCTCAACTTGTTGGGTGATGTGTGGTTTGATGCCAGCAACAACATGCGCTTGCCCGATTGGGCGGCTGTCTTGGCTCTGCCAGGCACGCATTTGCATTTGTATGGCAAAACCGAAGCGCGCAAGGCGCGCAAGATGGGCCATCTCAATGTCACGGGCGCATCGCTTGCGCAAGTTCGCGAAGTGGCTTTGAAGGCGGCCGCTATTTTGGGCATTGAAGCTTTTTAAATGCGCCCTCACGGTTCTTCTATTTCATGATCATTTCTGGCAACACCCCCGCGCACGTGCAACAAGCCGCCCAGGCGTTGTGTGCTGGCGAACTCTTGGGATTGCCCACCGAAACTGTGTATGGCTTGGCTGCAGACGCGAGCCAAGAAATGGCAGTGACCAAAATTTTTCAAGCCAAAGGCCGCCCGCCCAATCACCCCTTGATTGTTCATGTGCACTCGGCCAATGCCGTCGAAAAGTTTGCACACACTGTGCCTGCATTTGCCAAAGCGCTGATGATGGCATTTTGGCCCGGCCCGCTCACACTCATCTTGCCCAGAAAAGAAGGCATGGCGGCAGCAGCAGCTGGCGGCCAAAATTCTGTGGGCCTGCGTTGTCCTTCTCATCCCGTGGCCTTGGCTGTACTCGAAGCCTGCGCAGCCCAAGGCGTTTGGGGTTTGGCGGCGCCCAGTGCCAATTTGTTTGGCCGTGTGAGTCCCACGCGTGCATCACATGTGCAATCGGAATTTGGCGACACGCTGCTCATTTTGGATGGCGGCGAATGCGATGTGGGCATTGAGTCCACCATTGTCGATTGCACGCGCGGTGTGCCCGTGTTGCTGCGCCCCGGTCAAATTAGCCGAACGCAAATTGAACAAGCTTGTGGCTTATCACTGCTCAACCCAGAAGCCTTGAACTCTGATGCACCACGCGCTTCGGGCACTTTGGAATCGCATTACGCGCCCACCGCCAAGGTGCGTTTGATGAGCACCCATGATTGGCAACAAGCCTTGCTGGCCTTGGGGCCGCACACCCAAAACTTGGCGTTGTGGTCTGTAGCCAAACCAGCGCCAGACTTGATGGGGGCAGGCTTGGTGTGGCGAGCCATGCCATCGCAGGCCGAGCAAGCCGCGCACGATTTGTTCAGCGTGTTGCGCGACTTTGACGCGCGCGGTGTTCGCACCATTTGGATTGAGACACCGCCCGACACGCCCGAGTGGGAAGGTGTGCGCGACAGACTCAAAAGGGCCGCCGCTTAAGCGCAAGAAAAAAGCACCTCAAGAGGTGCTTTTTTGTGGGTGCAAGCGCTTGGTTTAGAAGCGCATGCCCATGCCCAAACTCACACCAATAGGATTGAGTGTGATGTCGAGTGTTTGTCCGGTGGACAAAGTGTTGCGCGTTTTGAGCGGTGTTTTGGTAATGGCACCATCAATGAACCAACGCTCGTCAATTTTGTAAGTGCCACCGATTTGAAAGGTGACCGCAGACTTGGATTGAATGGACAAGCGAGTGGGATTGCTGGGTGTGCCGCCCGTGAGTGCTGACAGTGCTGCAGTGCTGCGCTCGCTGTCAAACTTGGCATAGGTGGCGCCAATGCCCAAGTACGGACGGAACACACCGCCCGCTTCGCCAAAGCGATACTGCAACATCAATGTAGCGGGCAAAGCTTCTGTAGAACCAATTTTGCCGACGCCAGCAATAGAGCCTGCGCCATACAAATCGTGCTCAAAGGGCAAAGCCAAAGGCAAGTCGATGGCCAAGTTGTTGCTGAGCATGTACGTCACACCGCCCGCAAATTGCGTGCTGTTGCTCACACCACTTTGAGCACCTGGCAAGGAAGGGGCCGTGAGCGTGCCGCTGCTGACCTGAGGGGCCAGTTGCATCACGCCACCGCGCACCAACCAGCTGCCTTGTGATTGCGCTTGAGCGGCTGTGCCGAAAGACAAAGCAGTGAGTGCTGTCAAAGCCGACAGCGCAAAGCAGAATTTAGATTTCATGAGAGTTCTCCTTTGCGACGCGTTACAGCCAACCAGCTGTGGCCAAAGATTTAGCAACCAATTGGCTTAGCAATTGATAACCCAATGGGGTGGGGTGGAAGCCATCAGAGAAGGCATAGGTTTGCCACCAGTTGGTGCCACCCGTTGCACCGGCTGGCGGTGTCATGGCAGACAAGGCAGCGGCAGTACAGGTTTGGAAGTTGTAGGTGGGCAGACCGTCAGAGCCAAGGCCTGCGATAGGGCAAGCCGGTGTTTTAACGTTGGTCAAACCATATTGCGCTGGGTTGGCAATTTGATCGTTGAAACCGGTGTAGAAGTCGACCAAGACCACACGCTTGTCGCCAGCCACTTTAGCGGCCAGACGTGCGTTGAAGGCCTCAACCCAAGACTTGAACAAGGCTTCAGACTGGCCGCGAGCTGCAGCGCCAGTGGCACCGCCGCCATAAGCGCGGGAGATGCTGTCCAAGACCATTTGGAAGCGCGGTGTGTTGGTAATGCCCGGCATGTTCAGCACAGCCACTTTTTCAGCACCTTTGTCTAAGGCCGATGTTTTGATGCTGTCATAAAACTTGTCGGCCAAAGCCACCATGTAAACGCCACCTGCTTGTGCCAAACCTGAGGGGCCGGCTGCCAACATGGGGCCCAGTGTGGTCATGGGAATCAAGGTGCCTGTCATGGCCGCATAGCTGGCACCACCGTCGGTGGCTGCCGCCAAGTAGGCGCCGACCAAGTCGGCCGCGTCATTGCCGCCACCATCGACGAGCAACAAGTCAGAGCTTTTGTAATTGCCTGTAATGGTAGCCGCTTGCTGCAATTGGAAGGTGATAGATAAGGGTGAGTTGCCTGCACCTGTCTGTGGATTGATGTTGTTGATGCGCCCACCACCCACCGCAAAACTGGTGCAACCAGCCACAGGGTTGGGCACAAAGGTGGTTCCAGTAGATTTGTAGAAATTACACAACTGAGACATGCCCAAAATGGCGGCAATGCGCTCAGTCCAGACGGTGTTGGGTTCGCTGGCGCTGTCTTGCACCGAGAACATGCGTCCAAAAGTGGGAAGGCCTTTGAAGACACCGCTGTCAGAGAGGCTGTCGCCCATCACTTTGACCGATGTAATGCCAGCACGCTGACTGGTTGAGTCTGCACCGCCGCCACCGCAACCGACCAAAATGGCCGCGGCTGCTGTGGTGAGGAGTGCAAGTTTCCACTTCATGGATTTCATCTTTCACCTCTTTGTCTTGCTTGTCTCTGAGACGTTTTGAAAAAAGAACGCCCGTTCTTTTGTGAGCCATCTTAAGCAGAGGCTGTT
>JBDLWA010000055.1:0-3317 GCA_039804505.1 Pseudomonadota bacterium | reverse complement strand
TGGCGTGAACGAAAAAATGGCCAACTGCACCCGGGCGTGGTCCATGCCTTGCGAAATGGTTGGGCCGATTGGTTAAGGGCTTTAGAACCCCTGCAGAAGTCGCAAGCTGTCTGTACCAATGCCCAAGCACTTGAGTTGTTGAACAGCTTCAGTCAATTCCAAGTCTTGTGTGCGCTGCGTCAAGGCGCTTGGGGTGTTCAAGCTTTGAACGACGCCATTGCCATTGCATTGGGTTTGTCCAAAATACCAGAGCGCAGTTTTCAGAAAACATCGGCGCAAGATGCGTGGTTTGTGGGTCGCCCCGTGATGGTCACGCGCAACGACTATCACTTGCGTTTGATGAATGGCGACGTGGGTCAATGTCTACCCACAGCACAAGGCTTGCGAGTAGCCTTTCCTGATGGTCAAGGGGGCGTGCGTTGGGTCTTGCCGTCTAGGCTTGATGCCGTAGAAACCGTCTGGGCCATGACGGTTCATAAATCGCAGGGTTCAGAATACGAACACGTGCTGATGGTCTTGCCCGATCGTGATGCCCCCGTGCTCACACGTGAATTGCTCTACACCGGCGTCACGCGAGCCAAAGCAAGGCTCACTTGGTGGGTGCCTAGCCAGGCCGTGTTGTTCAATTCTGTCGGTCAGCGCGTCACGCGCAGTGGTGGTTTGGCCGATCGACTGTTTCATGGGTCAAAATAGAATGAATAATGTTGAACCATGACCCAACTTCAATTTGATCTGGATGACAGCGCGCCCAGCACACCCATTGCACCCATTGCACCCATTGCGCCCAACCCCAGCACAGCCCCTAGCAAAGCAAGCTTAGCGGTGGCTCAACAATCCCAAGAGACCGATATGAATTTCGATGAATTGGCCAACAGGCTATCTGCACACCCTGACTACAAAGTGAAGCGTCGCTTGGTGCCCATTCTGAATTTTGGCCCTGGAACGGGCGGCCCCACCAAGCGAGTCCTCATCTTGGACACCGAAACGACGGGCTTGGATTGGCGCGCTGAGAGCATCATCGAGTTGGCCATGTTGGCGGTGGATGTTGACCTTCACACAGGTCAACCTGTGGGTGAGGTGGCGGTGTACGAAGATTTTGAAGACCCAGGTCGGCCCATCCCCCCCGAAATTGTGAAGCTCACGGGCATCACCAGCAAGGACGTCAAAGGGCAAACGTTGAACGAGGCACGCATCAAAGACATGGTGGAACGTGCCGACCTTATCGTGGCGCACAACGCAGGCTTTGACCGGCCCTTTGTCGAAAACCGTTTAGAGGTGTTTCAACACAAAGCGTGGGCGTGTTCATTCCAAGGCATTGATTGGAAAGCCCAAGGCTTGGGTTCGGCCAAACTCGAATTTTTGTGCAATGAGTTGGGTTGGTTTTACGATGCCCACCGCGCGCAAGTCGACTGTCATGCACTGCTCCGCGTGTTGGCCTCACCGCTCAAAGGCGATGGCGCCGGTGATCAGATCACAGGCCTTCAGCAGTTGTTCAAGGCCGCTGAAAACGCACGGACTGTGGTCAAAGCCTTTGGCTCGCCCTTCGAAACCAAAGACAAGCTCAAAGCCCGCGGTTATCGCTGGGATGGTGAGTCCAAGGTTTGGTACACCGCGGTGAAATCGGCCGAAGCCTTGGATGCGGAAGCCGCATGGCTGAAATCTGAGGTTTATGGCGGCCGAGCCGCTCGAATTGGCCTAGAAACCCAAGACGCCTTCGTACAATTTTCCAGCCGAAGTGGCAAATCAGGCGATCGAGTCCTGTAATTTGACGGATTTCGGGGCTCAAAAGGGTAGAGACCCGCCCTAAAGACTGGGATAATCGTGGGTTCGGGAAAATGATCTTTTCCCTTTCGGAAAGTTAGTTTCCCCTCCCTTTTGAAGAGCATCCCAGCCATGGCCCAATACGTTTTTTCCATGAACCGCGTCGGCAAGATCGTGCCGCCAAAGCGTCAAATTCTTAAAGACATTTCTCTCAGCTTCTTCCCCGGCGCCAAAATTGGTGTGCTCGGTTTGAACGGTTCCGGCAAATCTACTTTGCTGAAAATCATGGCCGGCATCGACAAGGAAATTGAAGGCGAAGCCATTCCCATGGCGGGCCTCAAAATTGGATACCTGCCCCAAGAGCCCCAAATGGACCCCAACGAAACCGTGCGTGAAGCGGTTGAGGGCGGCATGGGCGAAGCCAAAGCCGCGCAAGCCCGACTTGAAGAAGTCTATGCCGCTTACGCAGAAGAAGACGCAGACTTTGATGCGCTGGCTGCAGAGCAAGCCAAACTAGAAGCCATCATCTCCACAGCAGGTGACGCTTCCGATCACCAATTGGAAATTGCGGCTGACGCGCTGCGCTTGCCCCCATGGGATGCTGTCATTGGCAAATTGTCGGGTGGTGAAAAACGCCGTGTGGCTTTGTGCCGTTTGCTGCTCAGTCGCCCCGACATGTTGTTGCTGGACGAACCCACCAACCACTTGGACGCAGAGAGTGTTGACTGGCTCGAATTGTTCTTGCAACGCTTCCCAGGTACCGTGGTGGCCATTACCCACGATCGCTACTTCCTAGACAACGCCGCCGAATGGATTTTGGAACTCGACCGCGGCCATGGCATTCCGTACAAAGGCAACTACTCCACATGGTTGGAGCAAAAAGAAGCCCGCTTGGAGCAAGAGCAGCGCACTGAAGACGCTCGTTCAAAAGCCATGAAGAAAGAATTGGAATGGGCCCGTTCCAACCCCAAAGGCCGCCAAGCTAAAAGCAAGGCGCGTTTGGCTCGCTTTGAAGAGCTGAGCGATTACGATTACCAAAAACGCAATGAAACGCAGGAAATTTTCATCCCTGTGGCCGAGCGTTTGGGCAATGAAGTGTTTGAGTTCACCAACGTTAGCAAGTCCTTTGGCGATCGTTTGCTCATCGACAACCTCAGCTTCAAGGTACCTGCTGGCGCCATCGTCGGCATCATCGGCCCCAACGGTGCCGGTAAATCGACGCTGTTCAAACTGATTGCTGGCAAAGAGCAACCCGACAGCGGCACGGTCAAAATTGGCCAAACCGTCAAGATGGCCTTTGTCGACCAAAACCGTGACGACTTGTCCAACGAAAAAACCGTTTGGGAAGATGTGTCGGGTGGTCTCGACATCATGACCGTTGGCAAATTCCAAATGCCAAGCCGTGCGTATTGCGGCCGCTTCAACTTCAACGGTGGCGACCAGCAAAAGAAAGTCGGCATGTTGTCCGGCGGTGAGCGCGGTCGTTTGCACTTGGCCAAAACATTGATCGAAGGCGGCAACGTGTTGCTGCTGGACGAACCCTCCAATGACTTGGA
>JBDLWA010000054.1:0-15413 GCA_039804505.1 Pseudomonadota bacterium | reverse complement strand
ATCAAATGCCCCAGCTATCAAACACCGTTTTGATTCATCATTCTTTTTGTGACTCACACCCCCTATGAAAAGCTCTTTGGGTTTTGACCCCCGCGACATTCCTTGGATCGTCCAAGAAGGGCAATGGCCAGCCTTGCCTGTAGAGGTCTTGCAAGCTGAAGCGCTGAAGCGTGTCTTTCAAAATCCACCCGAATGGACACCTGAAGTCAAAAAAGAACCTGCACTCGCCAATCGCCCGCCCAAAGCTGCGGCCGTTTTGGTGCCCATTGTGCTAAGAGGTCTGCAAGGATCAGACCCCCATCTGCTTCTTACTCAAAGAACACATCACCTTTCTTCACATGCTGGCCAAGTCGCTTTTCCGGGTGGCAAAGTCGATGATGAAGATGCCTCTATTGAACATACTGCACTTCGTGAAGCGGAAGAAGAAGTAGGCTTGGCGCCCAGCTTTGTAGAAGTCTTGGGGACTCTGCCCAGCTATGTCACAGGCACATCTTTTCACATCACGCCTGTGGTGGGCTTGGTATCCCCCGATCATATGATCACGCCCAATCCACACGAGGTGGATGCTGTGTTTGAAGTGCCTCTGTCTTTCCTGATGAACCCCATCAACCACCGATATCACCAGTGGCAGCGAGATGGCATCTCGAGGTATTGGTATTCCATGCCTTACATGGAACCAAGCAAGGATCCATCATCAGATCCCATGGAGCGATACATCTGGGGTGCAACCGCAGGCATGATTCGTAATTTTTACCGTTTCCTATTGGCCGCGAATTCTTTATGATGTGGTCATGAGTTTTTTCTCCATTTTTTTAGCGCTCATCATTGAACAAGCACGGCCCATGAGTCCGTCGCATTTCCTGCACCAATGGCTGCGCAAGTGGGCTGACTGGATCACCTCCCAAGTAGACGGTGGTTCGCGTTCACAAGCTTGGTTGGCTTGGGGCTTGCTCATTGGTGTGCCGGCCGGCTTGGCCGTCATCATTCATTGGTTGCTGGCCTATTTTCTGGGCTGGTTTTTTGCTGTGGCTTGGAATGTTGCCCTGCTGTATGTCACTCTCGGTTTTCGTCAATTTAGCCATCACTTCACAGGCATTCGAGATGCTTTGAACGAAGGCGACGAAACCTTGGCCCGAAAACTGTTGGCAGAGTGGCAGCAAGTCGAAGTTCAAGAATTACCGCGCAATGAAATTGTTCGTCATGTCATCGAACACTCCGTGCTGTCCGCGCACCGTCATGTCTTTGGTGTTTTCTTCAGCTACGCTTTGTTATCGGTCATTGGCCTTGGCCCTGTGGGTGCCGTGGTTTACAGGGTGGCTGAATTTGCCAAGCGCTATGGTGCAAGTGCCCCCTCATTGTCACAACCTGCCAACCCCAATGAAAACACACAGCAACATTGGATCAGTGATTCACTGAAATCGGTCATGCAAGAAGCATGGCATGCCATTGATTGGCTGCCCGCCAGAGCCACGGCCATGGGCTTTGCCATCATGGGCAGCTTTGAAGATGCCATGGATGGCTGGCGTCACCATGCTGAAAAATTTCCGGACGATAACGATGGGGTCATCTTGGCCGCTACATCGGGTGCAATCAATATTCAACTGGGCGGGGCTGCGCTTCAACCCGATGCACCAGGTAGCAGCAGCACGCCCGGACGTTCACCCGAAATTTCTCACTTCGCACAAGTGGTGGGACTGGTCTGGCGAACCGTGGTGATGTGGTTGGTGCTGGTAGCCCTGCTGTCACTGGCCAACTTATTGGGCTAGACCCACACCCTTATTGGGTTGCGAATTTTGCAGTGAACTGCCGCAAGTTACCAGCGCTGCTGACCCAATTCCTCAAACAGCTGCGTATAAATTCGATGGCGTCTCATGCTCACTTCGGTCGCCAACAAAGCCGTCGATTCTTCTTTTTGGAGAGCCGATAAAACACCACAACCTGGCTCATGCAGATGCGTGCAGTTGTAAAACTTGCAATCTTGCACATGCAGCTTTAAATCGGGCATGCACGCCGCCAGTTGGTTTTGCGGAATGTGCTGCAAACCAAACTCTTGAAAACCGGGTGAATCAATGATCGCAGTTCCAGCGTGACCCGCCATGACAGTTTCAGGCCGTTGGCCCACCCAATAGAGTGACGTACTGGTGGTGGTGTGTTTTCCAGAATTCAAAGCTTGCGAAATTTCACCCGTCAATGCGCGCGCGTTGGGCACCAAGGCATTGACCAAAGTACTTTTACCAGCACCTGAAGGACCCAAAATCAAGGTGGTCTTGCGCTGCATCGCAGCGAACAACGCTTTCAAACTTTCATTGCTTTCAACGTCGCTTTTTAATTCAAGCGGCAGCACTTTGTAATTCATGTGGCGGTAGGCCGCCAAGCGTTGCCAAGCTGAGTCAAACGCATCGCCCAAATCGCTTTTGTTTAAAACAATCAAGGGCTGAATGTGCTCAGCTTCGGCTGCAATCAAGGCACGCGACAATTGCGTTTCTGAAAACTCTGGCTCAGCCGCTAGCAAGATCAAGACTTGGTCTAGATTGGCCGCAAACGACTTGGTTCGAACTTCATCACGCCTGTAAAAAAGATTTTTTCTAGCCACCACACTTTCAATGGTGCCCTCGTCTGCTGCGGCTTCCCACCGCACCCAGTCGCCGACGACCGACTGACTTTTTTTACCCCGTGGATGACAAATGATGCGCGAGCCATCATCCAGTTCCACCACACAATGACGGCCATGCGTGGCCACCACAAGGCCTGTACGCATGGCTTCTTGGTTTGACGCCACCAAGGCTTGTGCTGCCTTGGTTTTGGTGTGTGTGCGAGTGTTCAGCTTACGCATGTTGCATGCGTGCTAAACGCAAACTGGCGGGCGGGTGCGAATAATAAAACTGCACATACAGTGGGTCTGGCGTGAGCGTGGACGCATTGTCTTGGTACAACTTGAGAAGCGCAGAACTTAGATCAGAAGCAGGCGTTTGCGACACAGCATAAGCATCGGCTTCATATTCTTGCACCCTAGAGCGCCAAGAAGACAGCGGCGCCAGCAAGAAAGTGAACACCGGCACCACCAACATAAACAGCAACAAAGCCACCGCTTCGTTACCCCCCAACAAATTGGGCATCACACCCAGGCCTGTATAGAACCAAATTTGTTGCGACGCAAAGCCAAGCAAAGCCAGACCTAACAATGTCATGACAAAGCTGGTGGCCATCATTTTGAAAATATGACGGTGCTTGAAGTGACCCAATTCGTGCGCCAAGACAGCTTCCATTTCGGCGGGCGTTAATTGTTTGAGCAAAGTATCAAAAAAGACCACCCGCTTGCTAGCGCCAAAGCCTGTGAAGAACGCATTGGAATGGGCCGAGCGCTTGCTGCCGTCCATCACAAAAAAGCCTTTCGCCGTAAAACCAGCGCGCTGCATCAGCGCATTGACTCTGACTTTTAAGGCGTCATCTTCCAGGGGTGTGAATTGGTTGAACAGGGGCATGATGAAGTTGGGTGCAATGGCCATTAACAACAACTGCCAAAACACCAAGGCACACCAGGTCCAAAGCCACCAGTAAGCACCGCCAGCTTGCATGAGCCACAAGACCATGGCAATGAGTGGTACGCCCAACACTAGGCCCAGCAGCAAACCCTTGACCGAGTCGCTGAGCCACAACGTCCAAGTCATTTTGTTAAAGCCAAATTTTTGCTCCAACACAAAGGTTTGGTACAAAGACAAGGGCAAATCAATCAAACCACCCACCAACGTAAATGCCAGCACCAGCACCACCTGTTGCAACAGGCCGGGTTCCATGTACGACAAGACGGTTGCGTTCAAGGCACTCAAGCCGCCCAACAAGGTCCACCCCACCAACACAAAGGCATCGATCAAGAAGTCGAGTTGAGCCACTTTGGCTTTGGCCAAGGTGTAATCTGCCGCTTTCTGGTGGTCACTCAAAGAAATTTGGCTGGCAAACGCTGGGGGAACTTCACCCCTGTGTTTGGCCACATGCCGAACCTGTCTGGCGTTGAGCCAAAGTTTCAAAACAACATTGGTCAGCAGCGCGCCTACCAATAAATAAGTCAGAGTCAAAGTCGGATTCATAGACCGAAGTGTAGATCAGCTGACATCAGCGACAATCAGAGCCTTCACGAAAAGCCATATTTTGAAATGACTGCGCACACACACACACACCTCCCTTCCGAGAGCCCAGACACAACACTGGCCAAGTCGGATGACAATTTGGTTTGGATCGACTGTGAAATGACGGGACTCGACCCTGAAAAAGAGCGTCTGTTGGAGATCGCTGTGGTTGTCACTGGCCCCAACCTCAGCCCCCGCATAGAGGGCCCGGTTTGCGTCATTCACCAAAGCGATGAGCTCTTGAACAAAATGGATGCCTGGAACAAAGGGACCCATGGACGCAGCGGCCTGATTGACAAAGTCAAAGCATCCACCACGACTGAGGAAGATGCAGAAGCGCAAATTTTGGCTTTCATCAAACAATACGTTTCTAAAAACAACTCGCCCCTCTGCGGCAACACCATCAGCCAAGATCGCCGATTTTTGGTTAAGTTCATGCCCAAATTGGAAGCCTATTTGCACTACCGCAACTTGGATGTGAGCACGCTCAAAGAGCTCTCTAAGCGCTGGAAACCTGAAGTTTTCAACAGCTTCAAGAAACAACAAAAGCACACGGCTCTGGCGGACGTGCATGAATCCATCGAGGAATTAGCGCATTACCGAGAACATTTCATCAAGCTTTAAAGCACTTTGAAATCATTTCAGGGAAAACCCGCACAAGCGCAAAAATCTGTGCCATAATCGCCTGCTGTGCTGCAAACAGGCTTCGTGCCGCAGCCCTTGTGCATCACCCTTCATGCCTTTGACTCACTGATAAGAGTCACTCGACTGGAAGAGATGGGCCCAGACTTCGCGTCTCACCCACTCTCTTCAAACAGCACCGAGCTCCGTTTGATGGTTGATGTTTTTTAACCATGAACGGCGCCACCGCAAATCTTGCGGACGTCCGTGCGAGAAAAAATATGACTGACGCTTTTGAAGTGCAGGCCGACTTGTCGCCTGCGGAATCCTCTACGAACGAAACTTTCGTGACTGAAACTTTGGCACTTGATGCTGCCGATGCCCACGAAACCTCCGACACTGACATCACGCCTGAGCAACCCAATGGCTTCGTGCAATTGGGCTTGGCCCCTGAGTTGGTTCAAGCTGTGGCCGACCTCGGCTACACACAACCCACTTCTGTGCAGCTCAAAGCCATTCCCTTGGCTCTGCCCAAAGAAACCCTGGGCGAAGCACACCGCTACATCGATTTGATGGTGTCTAGCCAAACAGGTTCAGGCAAAACTGCCGCCTTCTTGTTGCCCGTGTTGCACACCTTGTTGCAAGAACTGGCCGCAGAAGAAGAAGCCGAGCGCGCTGCTTTTGCTAAAGCCTGTGCCGATGCAGCCGCCAACGGCGAGCCAGCACCCAAACGCCCTAAGCGCAAAGACCCGACCAACGCCCGCAACTTCAAAGCCCCTTCTCCTGGCGCCTTGATTGTTTGCCCCACACGCGAACTGGCCCAGCAAGTGGCCCACGATGCCATCGATCTGGTGAAGCATTGCCGCGGTTTGCGCGTTGCCAACATTGTGGGCGGCATGCCTTACCAGTTGCAAATTGCCAAGTTGCAAAATGCCAACTTGGTAGTGGCCACGCCTGGCCGTTTACTCGACTTGCAGCGCTCCATGCAAATCAAACTCGACAAGGTCAAGTTCTTGGTGGTCGACGAAGCCGACCGCATGTTGGACTTGGGCTTCTCTGACGACTTGGCCGACATCAACCAGATGACCAGCCAGCGCCAACAAACCATGATGTTCAGCGCCACGTTTGCGCCACGCATTCAACAACTGGCCATGCGCGTGATGCACGACGGTGGTTCTTCTGTTCAGAAAATCCAAATCGATTCACCTCAAGAAAAACACAGCAACATCAAGCAAGTTTTGTTCTGGGCCGACAACGCACAGCACAAACGCAAATTGCTCGACCATTGGTTGCGTGATGCTTCCATCAATCAAGCCATTGTGTTTGCCAGCACCCAAATTGAGTGCGATGGTTTGGCCGCAGACTTGCAGCAAGATGGCTTTGATGCCGTTGCATTGCATGGGGCATTGAGCCAAGGTTTGCGCAATCGCCGCTTGATGGCTTTGCGCAATGGCCAAGTTCAAATTTTGGTGGCCACCGATGTGGCAGCGCGCGGCATTGACGTGCCCACCATCACCCACGTGTTCAACTTTGGCTTGCCCATGAAAGCTGAAGACTACACACACCGTATTGGTCGTACAGGCCGTGCCGGCCGTGATGGCCTGGCCATCACCTTCGCCGAAATTCGTGACCGTCGCAAAATTATGGACATCGAGGCTTACAGCCGTCAGCCATTCAAAGCTGAAGTGATTCCAGGCATGGAGCCCAAACTCAACTTCCCCGAAACCCGCTCAGGCCGTGGTGGCAATGACCGCGGCGACCGTGGTGGCCGTGGCCGTCCATTTGGCGGTGGCGGTGGCTTCGGCGGCAATCGCGGTGGCGATCGTTTTGAATCACGTGGCGCGCCTCGCTTTGAAGGCAACCGCGGCGGTGATCGCTTCGAAGGTCGTGGTGATCGTTTTGAAAACCGTGGCGCACCTGCTCCTCGCTTTGAAGGCCGTCCTGAAGGCCGTGGTGAGTTCCGTCCAGAAGGTCGCCCTGAAGGTCGTTTCGAACCCCGCGGCGAATTCCGCGGCGAGCAACGCAGCTTTGCGCCTCGCGGTGGCGAAGGTCGCTTTGAACCTCGTGGTGATCAGCGCCCTGACAACCGTGGCGGTGACCGCTTCGACTCACGTGACAGCCGCGCACCACGTGCACCTGGCGGCCGTGACAACGCACGCGGTGGTGCAGGCGATCGTTTTGCACGTGGCCCTAAAGTGGTTGGTGCTGGCAACTTCAAGCCACACAACGCTGGCGGCCATGCAGCCCCCAAGCGCACTGGCGCTAAAGTGCTGAAAGTTACACGCGGTTAATTCCCCTACCCCACGCCCCTGCAAAACAGGGGCGTAAAAAAACCGCCTTGGCGAAAGCCTTGGCGGTTTTTTTATGAAGGTCCCGAAAGACCTTCGAATTGCTTTACGCAGCAGCTGTTGTTTTAACAGCGCGTTGTGGCAACTTTTCTTTGATACGTGCAGACTTGCCGCTACGTTCACGCAAATAGTACAACTTGGCGCGGCGAACATCACCACGGCGTTTGACTTCAATGCTAGCAATCAAGGGGCTGTATGTTTGGAACGTACGCTCCACGCCTTCGCCACTTGAAATTTTGCGAACGGTGAAACCACTGTTCAAGCCGCGATTGCGCTTAGCAATCACAACACCTTCATACGCTTGCAAACGCTTGCGTGTACCTTCAACCACGTTAACGCTAACGATAACGGTGTCACCAGGCATGAAGTCAGGAATGGTTTTACCCAAACGGGCAATTTCTTCCTGCTCGAGGGTTTGAATCAAATTCATTTTGAGCTCTTTCATCTAACGATCATGCACAACGCTACGCTAAAGGCGACTTCTATGCTTGTTAAACCTGGTCTATCGGACTGGGTTCAACCGCAACAGCCGCGGCGGGCAGAGGATCGAAAAGCCTTTGATTATATATTTGTTTTAGGGCCTTCTGGAAGTCCTAACGAGCACCTAGCGTGATCAACTGCCATCACTGGGCTTTGCCGGTGTCGCCATCTAGCAATTGAGCCAAAAAGTGTTCATCTTTGACGCTCAGTTGACCCCTTGCCCTAGCCGCGACCAGTAAGTCGGGGCGATGCTGATGGGTCAAGGCAAGACTTTGCTGACGGCGCCATTTGGCAATATCAGCATGGTGCCCAGACATCAAAATAGGCGGAACAGTTTGGTCATGCCAGGTTTCTGGACGAGTGTAGTGGCCGCAATCCAACAAACCATCGATGGCAGGATTGAAACTGTCCATTTGGTGGCTGCCCTCGTCGTTCAAGACGCCTGGTTGTAAGCGCGCCACGGCATCCAACAAGGCAATGGCGGCAATTTCGCCGCCCGACAAAACAAAGTCGCCCAAACTCATTTGCACGTTCACATAGGTCTCAATGAATCGCTGGTCTAAACCTTCATAACGACCACAAATCAAAATGGCGCCATCACTTTGAGACCACGACTCAACACCCGTGTGCGTTAAGGTTTGTCCGATGGGCGAAAAAAGCACCACAGGGACCGGTGCTTCGGAAGGGCTCTTCGCCCTGCGATCTTGACGAATGGCCAACAGACATTTTTCGAGAGGATCGGCCGACATCACCATGCCAGGGCCACCCCCAAAAGGACGATCATCGACTCGGCGGTAGGTACCTTCAGCGTAGTCACGCAACTGCCAAAGTTTGAGTTCAACCGCACCGGATTCAAACGCTCGGCGATTGATGCCGGCACTTGTAAAGGGGGTAAAAAGTTCAGGAAACAGTGTGATGACGTCGAAGCGCACAGCTCACCTCACCAGCTCAGTAGTCAAGCTGCCAATCAACGGTGATCTTGCGACCAGGCAGGTCCACGTTGTCGACAAATGCCGCCACAAAAGGAATCATGCGCTCAACGTCGGGCTTGCCAGCTTCTTCAGAAGCCTTCGACAACACCAAAACAGTTTGCGGCCCGGTAGACATCAAGTCTTTGACTTGCCCCAGGGCCACACCTTCGCGGTTGATCACGTCGAGGCCCAGCAAATCGACCCAGTAGTACTCATCGGTTGCTGCTGTAGGGAAGCTAGAGCGAGGTACAAAAATGCGAGCACCTTTGAGGGCTTCGGCTTGATTTCTGTCGGCGATGTCTAAAGAACACGCCACCACAAGATCGGAATGATCTTTAGCTTCTTTGATTTTGAGCAGGACAGGCTTGACTGCCCCCCCTGCCGCGGAGGCCGAAGCCTTGGCTGTAGGTGATTGGGCGCCACCGACCACTCGATCGGACGGTAAAAGGTACCAACGCTTAGAAGAAAAAAGCGCCTCGGGCGAGGCGCTGTGGGGCAAGACTTTAAACCAGCCTTTGATGCCCCAAGCATCTGCAATGCGCCCCACCTCAATGGCGTCTGCCGGCATTTCGGCAAACTCTAGTTGGGGTAGCACGGCAGAGCCTTAGGCGAAGCCTAGAAAGACTGAAGCAACTTAAGCCGCTTTAGCAGCAGCTTGCTTGACCAAACGTTGGACAGTGGGAGACACTTGTGCGCCAACGCCTGTCCAGTAAGTCAAACGGTCTTGCACAACGCGCAGACCTTCTTCAGTGTCTTTAGCGATTGGGTTGTAAAAACCAATGCGCTCAATAAAGCGACCATCGCGGCGAACACGTTTGTCGGCCACAACAATGTTGAAAAAAGGACGGGCTTTAGAACCGCCGCGAGAAAGACGAATGACAACCATGATTTATCCTAGGGTGGTGTCGAGACAGCAAAAATTGCCATCTCACAAATTCTTCCAGCGTTTGAGACACGCAACTGGCCACCCGGCCAGTGACACACTGAAAAGCCGCTGATTATAACCCGGAGTTTAAGAATGCCAACGATTCGTCCCAGCCAACCCGAAGACATGACTGCCATTACGGCCATTTACCAGCATCACGTCATGCATGGCACCGGTACTTTTGAGATTGAGCCGCCCACTTTGGCCGAAATGACCGCCCGCCGAGAAGACGTTTTGAGCAAGGGCCTGCCCTATCTGGTGCTGGAAAACGACGGTCAAGTGATGGGTTTTGCCTATTGCAACTGGTTCAAACCACGCCCTGCCTACCGCTTTTCTGCCGAAGATTCAATTTATCTCGCCCCCGCTGCAGCCGGCAAAGGCTGGGGACGCATGCTGCTGGCCGAACTGTGCCAAGCGGCAGAAAAAGTCGGTATTCGTAAACTGATTGCGGTGATTGGCGATTCAGCCAATGCCGGCTCCATTGGCGTTCACACTTCGGTGGGATTTCAAAATGTGGGGACTGTTTCAGGCTGCGGCTGGAAGTTTGAGCGCTGGCTAGACATCGTCATGATGGAGAAGGCCTTGGGCTTAGGCCAATCTCAAGCACCCGTCTGAATGATCACCCCAGTCTGGGGTGATCAAAACAATTGCAAACTGATCCAGTAAGCAATGGCGGCCACAAAGCCACTGGCGGGTATGGTCAAGATCCAAGCCCAAACGATGTTGCCCGCAACGCCCCAGCGAACAGCACTGGCGCGTTGAGTCGATCCAACACCCACAATGGCACCTGTGATGGTGTGTGTTGTAGAGACCGGTATACCCAAAGCAGTGGCCAAGAACAACGTTAAAGCACCGCCCGTTTCAGCACAAAAGCCACCCACAGGTTTTAACTTGGTGATCTTTTGGCCCATGGTTTTCACGATGCGCCAGCCGCCAAACATGGTTCCCAAACCGATGGCCAAGTAACAACACACAATGGTCCAGGTAGGTGGCGATGTGTCAGAGGCCGAGACGTAACCCGTGGCCACCAAAAGCATCCAAATGATGCCAATGGTTTTTTGCGCATCGTTACCGCCGTGACCCAAGCTATAAGCGCCGGCCGACACCAATTGCAAACGTCTAAACCACTTGTCGACTTTAGAGGGGCGCGTACGTTTGAACAAATTGGCCACCAACACCATCATGAGGGATCCCAAAAGGAAACCCAAAAGCGGTGACACAAAAATGAAGGTGACCGTTTTCATGACCCCCGCGGACAGCAATGCACCTGCACCCGCTTTGGCAATGACAGCGCCCACAATGCCGCCAATCAGTGCGTGGGAAGAGCTGCTGGGAATACCGTAATACCAAGTGATCACGTTCCAAGAGATGGCACCAACCAGGGCACCAAAGACCACATGAACATCGACCACACCTGGCTGAACAATGCCCTTGCCCACTGTAGCGGCCACACTCAAATGGAAAATGAAGATGGCAACAAAGTTAAAGAAGGCGGCAAACACAACGGCTTGCGTTGGCTTGAGAACGCCCGTTGAGACAACGGTTGCAATTGAATTGGCGGCATCATGAAAACCATTCATGAAGTCAAACGCCAGTGCCAATGCCACCAGCAACATCACCACCCACAAAGCGGCTTGTGTGTCCATGCTGAGAGTTCCGGTTTAGGAATTTTCGAGGACGATGCCCTCGATTTGATTGGCGACGTCTTCACATTTGTCTGTGATGGTTTCAAGCAATTCGTAAATGGCCTTCAACTTGATCACCTCGCGAACATCAGGTTCTTCGCGGAATAGTTTGCTCATGGCACTGCGCATGACGCGGTCGGCATCGGATTCCAAACGATCAATTTCTTCACACGTTTTAAGCGCTGCTTCTGCAACAGAAGGATCGGCAATCTTGCCCAACATATTGACAGCATCGCGTACACGTTCGCAACATTTGACAGACAAATCGGTCAAGCGTGTGATTTCTTCTGTCATGACTCGCACGTCGTACAAAGCCATGGTTTCCGCTGAGTCTTGAATCAAATCTGCCACATCGTCCATCAGATTGATCAAGGTATGAATTTGCTCACGATCAATGGGTGTGATGAAGGTGGTATGAATGAGACGATTGACTTCATGCGTCACACGATCGGCTGAGCGCTCAGCGTTGTCAACATCCTGGGTGTACTTTTCGCGAAGGTGACTGTCTGTGTAATTGACAACCAAGTTGGAAAACGCACGTGCGGCTTCTACAATTCGATCAGCGTGCTGGTTGAACAACTCAAAAAAATTGCCCTCTTTGGGTAATAGTTTGGCAAAAAACATAGATTTCTCCGAAATCAAAAAGCAAGATATTCGCTTTTTGCAATTGGGAAGAAGTTTACACTTTATGACATCGAAATTTCAATTTCATGAAGCTTTTGTGTCGGCCTGAAGTTGAAATCAACGGCCTTAGCGCAACCCCAAACTGGGTACCAGCATGGCGATCAATGAGGTCACGGCTTTGGCCATGAAGGCTCTATTTTGCGAATAGCCTGATCACCCAGTTGCACCAGAAGTTCGGCTGGGACTTTCTCTGGCGCCAACTCGCTTAAAGGCAACATGACAAAAGCACGCGTCTGCATCCGAGGATGAGGCACCGTCAAATGCTCACTCTGAATCACGGCCTCGCCATACAACAGCATGTCGACATCTAAAGTTCGTGGCGCATTGCGGTAGGGTCTTTCTCGGCCTGCGGCATTTTCAATGGCTTGAAAGTGCCTCAGAAGCGCATGCGCATTCAGGCGAGTTTGGATCAGCACGACGGCATTGATGTAATCAGGACCCGTCGCTTCGTGAGGTGCAGATTGATAAAAAGAAGAACACGAGACCACCTGTGTCTCGGGCAGGCCATTGAGTTGTGAAATGGCATGACTCACCTCTTCTCGACTTTGTCCCAAATTAGAGCCCAAGCCGACAAAAACAGAAACGAGTTCACGCATTTCTAGGCGCCTTGAACATCGATGGCCACCAGCTTAGTCAGCAGATGCAGCACCATCCGTGGGCGCTGCCCCAGCCACTTTGTTGGCGGGTTTTCTTCTGCGTGGTGCGCGGCGCGCTTTGGGCCCTGCAGCATTGGGCGGTTGTGACTTATCCGACTTGGCTTGATGAATCAGATCTTCTCGTGCTGCATCATCGGCCACACTGAATTCCTGCCACCAGTCGGCCAAGGCGACATCCACTTCAGCCACCTCTGCGCGTAGACGTAAAAAGTCAAACCCGGCTCTGAAGCGCGCTTGCTCAACCAAGCTAAACGGTGTGCTGCCAATGCGCTTTTCGAAGCGAGGTTGCATCATCCAAATCTCACGCATGTCGGCGGCCAACTTGCCCCGACCCGAGACATCGCCAATACGAGCGTCAAACACTTCATCGATCGATTCTTGGAGAGCAGGAAATGGCGGCACACGCTTGGCCACACGTTCGTCCCAGCCCTGCTTGACATCAGCCCAAAGCACCGTTGCCAGAAGAAAACTAGGGGCGACGGGCTTGCCCTCACCCACGCGGCGGTCTGTATCGGCCAAGGCGGCTTTGACAAAAGGCGTATCCGCTCTTTCAACCACCACATCTAGCAAAGGATAAATGCCTTTGTGCAATCCCAGTTCTCGCAACTGCGCAACGGAGGCCAAGGCATGACCTGTTTGCAAGAGTTTGAGCATCTCGTCAAACAAACGGCTTTGCGGTACATCTGCTAGCAAGTTCAACATGGTGGCCAAAGGTTTGGCGGTTTTGGCTTCCAGCTTAAATCCCAGCGGGCTGAGTTTGGCGGCGAACCTCACTGCACGAATGATGCGCACAGGATCTTCACGGTAGCGCGCCACAGGCTCACCAATCATGCGAAGAATCTTCTTTTTGGCATCTTGCATGCCACCGTGATAGTCCACCAAATACTGCGACTCAGGATCGTAGTACATGGCATTGACGGTGAAATCACGACGGGTGGCATCTTCGTCTTGAGGACCCCACACGTTATCGCGCAAGACGCGGCCACTTGAATCGACAGCGTGCTTCATACCGGCCAATTCAGACTTGCTGGTGCGCTCATTGCCCTTCACTTGCTCTGCCGCACGGTTGTCCAAGTGCGCTCTGAAGGTGGAAACTTCGATCACTTCATGTTCACGACCACGGCCATACACCACATGAACAATGCGAAAGCGACGACCAATGATGAAGGCACGTCGAAACAAACCCTTCACTTCTTCGGGCGTGGCGTCCGTGGCCACATCAAAATCTTTGGGGCGCAGACCCAACAACAAATCTCGGACGGCGCCGCCCACCACATAGGCCTCATAGCCAGCATCTTGCAAAGTGCGAACCACATTGAGCGCACGTTCATCCACCAAGGCGGGATCGATGCCATGAACCGATGCGGGAATTTCAACGCGGCGACCAAAGTCGGTCACGCCTCGACCTGACTGAGGTTTGCCTAATATTTTTTGAATGAATTTTTTAATCATGAGAAAAGTTGAAGAATGCGCCAGCCTCGATCGGTCGCAAGTTGACGCAAACGCGCATCTGGATTCGTGGCAACGGGCGTCTGCGCTTTTTCAAGCAAGGGCAAATCGTTGACGGAATCCGAATAAAAAGTGATCTGAACATCTTGCCAAGTGAGTTGACGCGCTTCTAACCATTGCGCCACTCGCTGAACCTTGCCTTCTTTGAAAGAAGGCGTGCCGTCTATTTCGCCAGTGATCCATCCGGAAGCATCTCTGCCCAAGGACACGGCAATCAAGTCGGTCACGCCAAATGCAGCCGCAATGGGCCGCGTCACAAACTCATTGGTGGCCGTCACAATCATGACGTGATCACCTGCCGCTTGATGCTGTTTCACCAGCTCAAGTGCTGCGGGTTGAACCTGCGGCAAGATCACCTCTTGCATAAACTGCGCATGTGCTTGTTGAGCTGCTGTCTCGCCCTTCAAGCGCACGGCCTCCGTTGCAAAACGAACGTAGTTGTGAATGTCTAAAACACCGGCTTGGTAATCTGCAAAGAACTGATCGTTGCGGGCCTTGAATGTGACAGGATCTGTCCAGCCAATTTTCTGGCTGAACTCTCCCCAAGAATAATCGGAATCGATCGGCAATAAGGTGTGGTCAAGGTCAAACAAAACCAGATTCATGTGCTCTCCAACATGGACTTGATCAAGGGAATCGTGATCGCTCTTTGTGTTTGTAAAGCGAACTGATCCAAATGATCTAGGAGCGTCATCAAACTACTCAAGTCACGTGAAAAACGCGTCAGCATATAAGACATCACTTCATCACTTAAAAACAAACCGCGCGAGTCGGCTTCTTGTCGCAAGACAGAACGACGCTCGGGGTCGCTGAGCACCTGCAGGGCATACACATGCCCCCATCCCAATCGCGAACGCAAGTCATCACGCAATTTCAAATCGGCGGGCGGCAAGGCACCAGCCGCTAAAACCCAACGGGGCTGACCCGACTTGGGCGTTAGGGCATTGACAAACCAATTGAAGGCCGCCTGTTGTTGCTCAAGATTGAACAGGTGCACATCGTCCATCAGGACAGCCGTCCAAGCATCGTCAAAACTCAAGTAGTCTTGCTTGTTGGCATCGATCCACCCCACTGACATGCCTTGATCGCGAAGCGCAGAGAAAACGGCGCGCAGCAGATGTGTTTTGCCCGAACCGCTCTCACCCCAGAGGTAAGTGGGGACCGGACTGGGCATTGAGCTACTGGTCCAGAGTTTTAAGTGCTGAAGCGCTGCCGTGTTGGGGCCTGCAAAAAAACTGTCCAACGTTGGCAAGGTATGCAAGCCAATGTCCAAGGCCATTTGCTTCATTCGCGACGACCTTGGTAAAGCTGACTGCTGAAATATCGATCACGCAAGCGGCGCAGGGCAACCAAGATGACGGCACTGGCAGGCAATGCCACCAACACACCGACAAATCCAAAAATTTGTCC
>JBDLWA010000053.1:0-16788 GCA_039804505.1 Pseudomonadota bacterium | reverse complement strand
GAGGCAATGAGACACACCACAGGAATTAAGCTGCCCGACTCACGGATTTTTTCCATGAAGGTGTATTGGCGATCATTGGCGGGCACTTGGTCGGGGTGACGCAAAGCCCAATAGATGATGTAACCCGAGAACAAGCAAGCCAACATCAGGCCGGGCAACACACCCGCAATGAACAGTTTGGCAATGGACACATCGGCTGTGACGCCGTACACAATCATGATGATGGAGGGTGGAATGAGCAAGCCCAATGTGCCTGCGCCTGCCAGGGTGCCAATGACCATGTGGTCGGGGTAGCCTCGCTTGGAAAGCTCGGGCAAAGTCATTTTGCCAATGGTGGCGCAGGTGGCGGCTGACGACCCAGACACTGCGGCAAAGATGGTGCAACCGGCAACGTTGGTGTGAAGCAATCGACCGGGCAGCGCTTGGAGCCAAGGTGCCAAGCCTTTGAACATGTCTTGGCTGAGGCGCGTTCTAAAAAGAACTTCACCCATCCAAATGAACAAGGGCAAGGCCGTCAAGGTCCAGCTGGAGGAGGAGCCCCAAATGGTGACCGCCATGGCGTCGCCTGCTGGGCGGCTACTGAACAATTGCATGCCCACCCAAGCCACGCCTGAAAGCGACAAACCAATCCAAACGCCACTTCCTAAAATTAGAAATAGCGTTGCAACCAGCAGCGCGGTGATCAGTAAATCATTCATATTTATTCGTTGTGAAGTGCTTCATCGGAACTGAAGGCCACACGTTTACCGAGCCACTCCAACACCAACTCGTCAATGAAGGCAATGGCTAAAACCAAGGTGCCCACAGCCATTGCAATTTGCGGAATCCAGAGTGGGGTGGCATCGTTGCTGGTAGAAATATCATGGAAGGTGTAAGACTGCCAAGACAAGCGAATGCTGTAGTAGGCCATCAAGCAAGCCAAAAAGGTGGCCATGCCCAAAGCCCAAAGCTCAATGCCTTTGAGCCATGCGCCACTGAAGCGGCTGATCAGCACGGTGACCCGAATGTGTTCGCCCCTTTTGAGGGTGTGTGCCAGCGCCAAAAAGCCGCTGGCTGCCATGCAGTAGCCCGCATAGGCGTCTGTGCCGCGCAAGTGGAAATGAAATTCACGACCCACAATGGACAGCAACACCATGACCAGCATGAGGCACATGAAAAGCGCCGCCAAGGCGGCGGCGCTGTCATAGATGCGATTTAAAAAACCACGCATAGATGTTTACGGTTTGTTGTACGCGTCGATCAAAGCTTTGCCTTCTGGTCCTGCTTTTTCTAACCATTCCTTCAACATCACATCGCCGACTTTCTTCATATCGGCTTTGAGTTGGGCAGAAGGCGCAACGATGTTCATGCCGTTCTTTTTGAGCAGGTCAATGTATTCACCATTTTTGGCTTGTGACTGTTTCCAGCCGCGTGCATCTGCTTCGGCGCCGGACTTCAACACAGCTTGTTTGGTGGCGGCATCAAGGGCGTCGAAGGCCGCCTTGTTCATGATGACCGCATTTTTGGGCAACCAAGCTTGTGTATCGTACCAGTACTTGATGTGCTCGTAAGTTTTGGTGTCGTAGCCGGTGGAGCCGGAAGACATGTAGCTTTCAATCACACCCGTGGCCATGGCTTGCGACAACTCGGCAGCTTGCACCGTCACAGGTTGCGCCCCCACCAATTCTGCAATGCGAGCGGTCGAGGGGCTGTAGGCGCGCCATTTAACGCCCTTCAAATCTGCCGCAGACGTGATGGGCTTTTTGACGTAAATGCCTTGAGGTGGCCAGGCCACTGCGTACAACAGCATCATGCCTTGCTCGGCCAATTTTTTCTCTAGAAAAGGACGCTGTGCTTTGTAAAGCTTGAATGATTCTTCGTAGCTGTCGGCCAAAAAGGGCAGGCCATCTGCGCCAAAGAGTTGCCATTCATTTTGGAAATTGGCCAGCAAAATTTCACCAATTTGGGCCTGACCGCCTTGAACCGCGCGCTTGATTTCGGGGGCTTTGAACAAAGAAGCATTGGCGTGCACCGTAATTTTTAATTTGCCAGCCGAAGCCTTTTCGACATCCGTTGCAAATTGAACCAAGTTTTCTGTGTGGAAATTGTTGGCAGGATAGGCTGCAGGCAGGTCCCACTTGGTTTGCGCCTGAGCGGACGTGATGCCGCTGAAGGCCATCAAGGTGGTGGCCAATGCCATGGAAAGGTGACGTCTTTTCATAGGAACTCCGTTAAATGAAAAAAAGCAAAGAAAGCTTTGCAAGAATAGCACCGACTGCAATTGCAAAATACGGACCTGACTTGGTAGAAACGTGAAGGTCTTTTCAAAGTGTAGTCTGAAAGGATTAACATCTTGGTCATAGAAAGCTGGAATCCGATATTGGGGCGCCAGCTGCGCGGTCGTTTTAAGGAATATCTGATGTCTAGCTTACCGTCTACGTCTTTGTGGCAATTTTGGATTGATCGAGGCGGCACCTTCACAGACGTCGTGGGCAAGCGACCCGACGGCACACTGGTCACGCACAAGTTGTTGTCTGAAAACCCAGATCAATACAAAGATGCAGCCGTTGCAGGCATTCGACATTTGCTCGGCTTGAAATTTCATGAACCCGTAAGCCCCAACTTGGTGAGCTGCGTCAAGATGGGCACCACGGTGGCCACCAATGCACTGCTAGAGCGCAAAGGTGAGCGTACCTTGTTGGTCACCACGCGCGGCTTTCGTGACGCTTTGCGCATTGCGTATCAAAACCGTCCCCGTTTGTTTGACCGCAACATTGTGCTGCCCGAGTTGTTGTACAGCGAGGTGGTAGAAGCCCACGAACGCTTGTCTGCGCAAGGGGAGGTCATCGAAGCTTTGAATGAAGCTGAATTGCGTTCTCAACTCCAAGCGCAATTTAATATGGGGATTCGCAGCGTGGCCATTGTGTTCATGCATGCCTATCGTTATTCGCAACACGAGGTTTTAGCGGCGCAGTTGGCGCGTGACATTGGCTTCACGCAAATCAGCACCTCGCATCAAACCAGTCCCTTGATGAAGTTTGTCAGCCGGGGTGATACCACCGTGGTGGATGCGTATCTCTCACCCATTCTGCGTCGCTATGTCGATCAAGTGGCCAGCGAAATGCCTGGCGTCAAACTGATGTTCATGCAATCCTCGGGTGGCCTGACCGATGCGCATGCCTTTGCAGGCAAGGATGCTATTTTGAGCGGGCCAGCGGGTGGCATTGTGGGCATGGCTCGCACCGCAGAAGGTGCGGGCCACGACAAAGTGATTGGTTTCGACATGGGCGGTACGTCCACCGATGTGTCGCATTACGCGGGCCAATTTGAGCGTGAGTTTGAAACGCAAGTGGCCGGCATTCGCATGCGTGCGCCCATGATGAGCATTCATACCGTGGCGGCAGGCGGCGGTTCTTTGTTGCAATTTGACGGCGCACGATTGCGCGTAGGGCCGCAAAGTGCAGGTGCCAATCCAGGGCCTGCCAGTTACAGGCGTGGCGGTCCTTTGGCGGTGACCGATGCCAATGTGCTGGTGGGTAAAGTTCAACCCGATTTTTTCCCAGCGGTGTTTGGCCCTGAAGGCAATCAGCGTTTGGATGCAGCAGCAGTGGCTGCTAAGTTTGATGCTTTGTCTGCACAAATGAATCGATCCAGTGAATCGATTGCCGATGGCTTTCTGCGCATTGCCGTTCAGCAAATGGCCAATGCCATCAAGAAAATTTCGGTCGCCCGTGGTTATGACGTGACACGCTACACCTTGCAATGTTTTGGCGGCGCGGGTGGCCAGCATGCTTGCTTGGTGGCCGATGCCTTGGGTATGAAGCAAGTTTATGTGCATCCGTTGGCGGGCGTTTTGTCGGCCTATGGCATGGGCTTGGCCGACCAAAGTTTGATTCGTGAACAAGCGGTTGAATTGCGCTTAACACCAGAGGCCATGCCTGCTTTGGTGGCACCGCTCAAGTCCTTGGGGGATGCTGCACGTGCGGCTTTGTCGCAGCAAGCGCTGGGCGATGCCATTGAACTGAAAGAACGCGTGCATGTGCGTTACGAAGGCAGCGATTCTGCACTCATGGTGCCCATGGGGTCGATGGCTGAAATCACGCAAGGCTTTGAGGCTGCGTATCGCCAGCGCTTTGCATTCTTGATGACGGGCAAAGCCTTGATGGTCGAAGCGGTTTCTGTGGAAGCTGTGATCAAAGGCGATGCGCCTGTTGAATTGCCGCAAGCACTCAATGCTGTGCGAGACGTGCCCAAGCGCGCCACCGTTCGCATGTTCACGGCCGGCTCAGATGGGGAGTCGCGTTGGTGGGATGCTGGTTTGTTTGTGCGCGAAGATTTACGCTTGGGCGATGTGATTGCTGGCCCCGCCATCATTGCTGAAAAGAACGCCACCTCCATTGTGGAGCCTGGCTGGCAAGCACAAGTAACCGCGCTCGATCATTTATTGTTGAACCGCGTGGAAGCGCGTCAAACCAAACACGCTGCTGGTACCACGGTAGATCCTGTGTTGCTGGAAGTGTTTAACAACTTGTTCATGAACATTGCCGAGCAAATGGGCTTGCAACTTCAGAACACGGCATACTCGGTCAACATCAAAGAACGATTGGATTTTTCTTGCGCCTTGTTCAGCGCAGAAGGACATTTGATTGCCAATGCGCCGCACATGCCGGTGCACTTGGGCAGCATGGGCGAAAGCATCAAAACCGTCATCCGTGAAAACGCAAACAACATGCGACGTGGCGATGTGTATGTGCTCAACGACCCCTACCATGGCGGCACCCATTTGCCAGACGTCACCGTGATCACCCCTGTCTTTTTAGAGGGTGCCACCAAGCCAGAGTTCTATGTGGGCTCGCGCGGTCACCACGCTGACATTGGTGGCACCACGCCCGGTTCTATGCCGCCGTTTTCCACCACCATTCAAGAAGAAGGCGTGCAGATCAACAACGTCAAGTTGGTGGCAGAAGGCGTCTTGCAAGAGCAAACCCTGCTCGACTTGTTGGCCAGTGGTCAGTACCCTAGCCGCAACCCCCAACAAAACATGGCGGACTTGCGCGCGCAACTGGCGGCCAATGAAAAGGGCGTGCAAGAGCTGCGTAAGATGGTCGATGAGTTTGGCTTGGAAGTGGTTCAAGCGTACATGCGCCATGTGCAAGACAACGCTGAAGAGTCCGTGCGCCGCGTGATCACACGTTTGAAAAATGGCGAGTTCACACTGCCCTTAGACAATGGTGCGCAAATCAAAGTGGCCATTCGGGTGGATGCCCAACAGCGCAGCGCAGAAATTGACTTCACCGGCACCAGCGCGCAGCAAAGCAATAACTTCAATGCGCCCACAGCGGTTTGCATGGCTGCCGTGCTTTACGTTTTTAGAAGCTTAGTGAACGACGACATTCCCTTGAATGCGGGCTGCTTGAAACCTTTGAATGTGATCATCCCCGCGGGGTGCATGCTCAACCCTAACTTTCCAGCTTCGGTGGTAGCAGGCAATGTTGAAACGTCTAGCTGCATCACCAACGCCTTGTTTGGTGCGCTGGGTGTGATGGCAGGCAGTCAGCCCACCATGAACAATTTCACGTTTGGCAACGCCAAGTATCAGTACTACGAAACCATTTCAGGCGGCAGTGGCGCAGGCGTAATGTTGGACGACGCAGGTCGTATCACATCCGGCTTCAACGGCACCTCGGTGGTTCAAACCCACATGACCAACTCGCGCTTGACCGACCCCGAAATTTTGGAATTCCGCTTTCCCGTGCGCCTTGAGAGTTATGCCATGCGTGAGGGCTCGGGTGGCCAGGGACAATGGACGGGTGGCATGGGCGGTGTGCGTCGCATTCGATTCTTGGAGGCGATGACGGCCAGCATTTTGTCCAACGGACGTGTGCATCCAGCTTTTGGAATGGCAGGTGGTCAATCCGGTGCACCCGGTATCAACCAAGTGCAACGCGCTGACGGGTCAGTGGACGTGTTGAAACACATTGGCCAAGTGGAGATGGCGCCTGGCGATGTGTTTGAAATTCACACGCCGGGTGGGGGTGGCTACGGTGTGGTTCATTGATAAGGCGCATTGGCCTGCTCAGTCGTTCACCCGCCTCATGTGACGCTGCATTCACTTTAGCGGTAAGACGCTAAGTGAATGTTGGTTTCAGTGGAACGAATGCCACTGATCAGGCGAATTCGTTCCAGCACATTGGACAACTCCTTCATCGACTTGGCTTCTACTTCTGCCAGCAAATCCCAGCGGCCGTTGGTGTCGTGAAGGGCGTTCACACCGGGTTCTCCGAGCAAACTGGCAATCACTTGTCGTGTGGTGTTGCCCTCCACCAAGACCCCCATCCAAGCCTTGATCGTTTCTGGCTCAGCGTCTGGGCGCAACTTGATGGTGTAGCCCACGATCACCTGTGAGTCTTCCAGTTTGCGCAGGCGATTGTTCACCGTGCCACGTGACACTTTGAGCTTGTGAGCCAAGTCGCCAATGCTCATTCGGGCGTCTTGTCGAAGCAAACTGATCAGCTGTTGGTCAATGTCGTCCATGTGAGGTTGAGTTCCTGTTGAATGACAAAATGATAACAAATTCTGTCATTTTGGTAAATATTTGATCAAAACAATACAAATTTGGCTATTTGAATTGACGGCGGTTTTTTGCAAACTGCTTGCATTGATTTCCTATGAACAAACAAGCACTCACCATGAACAGCCCTATCCATCAGTCACCCCACCATTTCTTGACATCCGACACCTTCGCCAGTCCACTCATCAGCCCACTCTATTTGAGTGCCCCCGCTGTTGTCGAACTGGTGCAACGCAAAGGGCTCAAAGCCTGCCTCACGGGCATTGCTGATTTCATTCAAGCAGACTTCATGCGATGGGAAGACTTTGACAAATCAGCTCGCGTTGCCAATCACTCAGCCAATGGCGTCATTGAGTTGATGCCCATCTCGGATCACAGCACCTACAGCTTCAAATACGTCAATGGCCATCCGCAAAACACAGCCATCGGTTTGTCGACCGTGATGGCCTTTGGTGTGGTGGCCGACGTGGCCACTGGCACGCCTTTGCTGCTCAGTGAGTTGACCTTGACCACGGCTTTGCGCACAGCCGCAACCTCGGCCTTAGCTGCTAAATTTTTGGCCAGGCCTGACAGCCGAGTGATGGCCTTGATTGGCAATGGTGCACAGAGTGAATTTCAGGCCTTGGCGTTTCAACACTTGGTGGGCATTGATACGGTGCGCCTCTATGACGTGGATGCAGGAGCCAGTGCCAAACTCATGGCCAATTTGAGTGGCAGCGGTTTGACCTTGGTACTGTGCGACAGCATTGCGCAAGCAGTTCAAGGTGCAGACATTGTGACCACTGTGACGGCCGACAAATCGTATGCCACTATTCTGAGCGCCGACCTGATTCAACCCGGCATGCACATCAACGGTGTGGGCGGCGATTGCCCAGGCAAAACAGAATTGTCAGCAGACGTTTTGAGGGCCAGCAAAGTGTTTGTGGAATATGCCCCTCAGTCACGCGTAGAAGGCGATATTCAACAAATGCCGCATGACTTTGAAGTCACCGAACTTTGGCAAGTGTTGACGGGACAACAAACAGGTCGGGACCATGCATCGCAAATCACGGTCTTTGATTCGGTGGGCTTTGCGTTGGAAGATTTTTCAGCCATGCGGTTTATGCATGAAGCAGCGCTGACACTTGGCATGGGTGAGCGCTTGGCCTTGATCCCTCAGTTGGAAGATCCTAAAAATTTGTTTGGCACCCTGTTGAAGTCAACACCCTCTGCAAAGCTTGAAGCCAGTGAACGCTTGTGTGCCACTTAAGGCATGTCTTCACCGCGCACTTTGTTGGTGTTGCAACAAGATGGTATCTGTGAGGCACCTTGCAAAGTAGGCGGCCGCAGGTGTTAAGGGCACATCGGGCGGTGTGAGCAAGACCAATTCAATGGGTGGTGGGTTTAATTTTTTGACACGAATCTCCACCAAGCCTCGACACTCGGGTTGCGCGAGCAAGGGGGCCGGCATTACGCTCACGGCATCGGATTGCCGAACCAATGCCATGGCGGCCATGGCATCGCAGCGTGTCATTTGACTAGGCGGATGAACACCCGCTAGTTTGAACATGGTGTTGAGACCATCGTCTAAATCATTGGCAAAGGGGCCCGGTAAAACCCATTCCAACGCTGCCAGCTTTGAGGCAGTGGCTTGTGACACGATGGGGTGGTCTTGGCGCACCACAATTTTTTGAGCTTCTTTCAGCAGGCGTGTGGCATCAAATTCTGTATGCGTCACTTCGCCGCTGTCGGCCACGATGGCAAAGTCCAAGGTGCCATCGCGTAGGCTTGGCAACACCCGCGCCACCAAACCTTCGACCAATCGCAACTGCACTTTGGGGTAGCGTTTGCGAAACCACATAAAAGCTTCCCCCAACACGGTCAACATGAGGTAGGGCGTGATGCCTACCCGCAAAGTACCTGTGTCTTCACCTTGCGATTGCTTCAGGTCTTCGTGAGCCAATGTAATTTGGCGCGTGACCAATTTAGCCCTGGCATGCAAACGTTGACCTGCTTCAGTGAGGACGACACCGCGTGACTTTCGAATCAACAAGGAAACGCCGACATCTTCTTCCAGGGTTCGCAAGGACTTGGTCAAGGCTGCTTGGGTCAGGTGCATTTCGCGAGCTGTAGCGCGAATGCTGCCATGTTCAACAACGCCGACCAACGCTTGGAGTTGATGCAGTTTCATAGCGGCTCCACAAATGGCTAATTTTGAGTGACAACTAAAAGTTGTCATGAAGAAAAATTATAGCCTTTCGTTTGTCACCTTGGCTGCCTACGATCAAGGCCTTGGATTCCCCCATTTCCTTCACCCATTTCCTTCACCCATTTCATTCACCCATTTCCATTTGTCGACAGCCATTCATAAAGGACACCACCATGAAACGCTTAACTTCACTGGGTCTCTTGCTGATCAGTGCCCTCACATGGGCGGTGCCAGTTCAGGCCGATACTTACCCCAGCAAGCCCGTCACCTTGATGGTGCCTTACCCACCAGGGGGTTTGTCGGATGTCATTGCTCGCAAAGTCAACCAAGCTTTGTCGCAAGAATTGAAACAGCCCGTCATCATTGAAAACTTAGGTGGCGCCGGCGGGGCCATTGCAGCGCAAAAAGTATTGAGTGCACCTGCGGATGGTTACTACATTTTTCAAGGCTCCCCCAATGAATTGATTTTGGCGCCCTTGGCCATGAAAGCCGTGAAATACAAGCCTGAAGATTTTCGCTTGATCCAACAAATGGCCTTGGCCCCCATGGCCATCGTGGCTCGCAAAGATTTTCCAGCCAAGAATGCCAATGAGTTGGTGGCCTACATTCAAAAAATGGCGAAAGAGGGCAAGCCCGTGAATTACGCCAGCGTGGGCAATGGCAGCTTCTACCATTTGATTGGCGAAGAGTTGTCCAAAAAAATTGGCGCTGAAATGCTGCATGTGCCCTACAAAGGCGGCGGTCCTATTTCTCAGGATTTGTTGGGTGGGCAAATTGATTTGTTCATCACGCCCTATGGCGCTCCCCATGTGGCCATGGAAAAAGAAGGCAAGTTGCGATTCATCGCCGTCCTGTCTGCCGAGCCACAGCGCTTGATCAAGCACATTCCTTCTGTGGATGAAAACAAATTGCTCAAAGGTTTTCACTACAGCATTGGCAGTGGCTACTACGTTAAAAAGGGCACGCCAGAACCCATCGTGGAAGCGTTGCACAAAGCGTTGACCAAAGTCATGTTTGATGCTGATTTTGTCGCCACCATGGCGGCCATGGGACAAGACCCATCGCCTGCGTTGAGGTTGGATGAAGCGGGCAAAGCCTATGCCGATGACATCAAGCTGTATCAAGGCATTGCCAAATCAATTAACTTGCAAGCCCAATGAGTTTGTTGCATGCCTTGCGTGAACGTGCTGCGCCCTTTGTGGCACTCAGGCACGATTTACACCGGCACCCAGAGTTAGGCCTTCAAGAGTTTCGGACCTCAGCCTTGTTGGCCGAACAGCTAGAAAGTTGGGGCTACCAAGTCACGCGGGGCTTGGCCACCACGGGCTTGGTGGCTCAGTTGGTTAGAGGCTCGGGCACCAAGCGATTGGGCCTTCGTGCCGACATGGATGCCTTGCCCATTCAGGAAGTCAATGGTTTTGCGCATCGCAGCATTCACGATGGTTTGATGCATGCCTGTGGCCATGATGGTCACACCGCCATGCTGATGGCTGCAGCCCAATACATTGCACAAGAACTCGATTTTTCGGGCACCTTGAATTTGATTTTTCAACCCGCCGAAGAACACCCCGGCGGCGCTAAGCTCATGATTGAGCAAGGCTTGTTTGACAAATTTCCTTGCGACGCTGTGTTTGCCGCCCACAACATGCCTGGGATTGCTGCTGGGCAATTGGTGTTCATTGAAGGTCCCACCATGGCGTCTTCAGACGATGTCATCATTACGTTGACAGGCCTGGGCGGCCACGGTGCCATGCCGCACTTGGCGCCCGATCCTATTGTTGCCGCCGCCAGCATCGTGATGGCCTTGCAAACCATTGTGTCGCGCAACGTCAATCCTTTGCAAACGGCTGTGATCACCGTGGGGTCCTTGATCGCCGGCAAAGCCAACAACGTGATTCCCAGTTCGGCGCAATTGGCCTTGAGCGTTCGAGCGCTCGATCGTGATGTGCGTGACTTGCTGCAAGAGCGTATTACAGACTTGGTCACGGCTCAGGCAAAAAGCTTGGGTGTTCAAGCGCACATTGATTACAAACGTGATTACCCTGTCTTGGTGAATACCCCTTTAGAGACCGAGATGGCCCGACGTGTTGGCGTCGAGCTGGTAGGTCAGGCCGCAGTGGTTCATCAAGGCAGCCCCTTGACGGGCAGTGAAGACTTTGCATTCATGTTGGACCACTGTCCTGGGAGCTATTTCATGATTGGGAATGGTCGCATGGATGAATCAAAAGGTGGCCCATCAGTTGGTCAATCAGTTAGCCAATGTGCCCCCGCGCATGCCTGCATGGTGCACAACCCAGGCTATGACTTTAACGATGACATCTTGCCAGTGGGCGCTGCCTTCTGGACGCTTTTGACCCAACGCTTTTTAACAAATTGAGGCTACGCCTATGACGCAACATCTCTGGAGTCTCAGTGCCGCCGAAGTGGCGCTGCGCATTGCAAGTCGTGAAGTAACAGCTCGTCAAGTGACGCAAAGTGTTCTTGGCCGCATTGCTGAAACCAATCCAAAATTCAATGCGCTGGCCGTGGTCAGTGAAGCGTCTGCCTTAAAAGCTGCCGATGCGGCCGATGCTGCGCAGGCACGGGGTGACGAATTGGGCCCTTTGCATGGTGTACCTGTCACCATCAAAGTTAACGTCGATGTGGCGGGTGAGGCCACCACCGATGCTGTTGAGGCTTTCAAAGACAACGTGGCACAGACCGATTCTCCTTTGGTCAAGTCCATGCGAGATGCGGGTGCCGTGATTGTGGGCCGCAGCAATGCGCCTGCATTTTCGCTGCGGTGGTTTACGGACAATGCCTTTCATGGTCGTACGCTTAACCCGTTCGATCCTAGCGTTACGCCCGGTGGCTCCAGCGGCGGTGCGGCGGCAGCCACAGCATTGGGCATGGGTGCCATCGCACATGGCAATGACTATGGTGGTTCGATTCGGTATCCCGCTTGGGCTTGCGGCGTGGTGGGGCTTAGAACCACCGTAGGGCGTGTTCCCTCGTACAAAGCCAGTGCGCCCAATCGCATCATCACCAACCAACAAATGTCGGTGCAGGGTCCGTTGACACGCACTGTGGCAGATGCGCGTTTGGCATTACAGGTCATGTCGCGTGGCACAGCACTCGATCCACAGTGGGTTCCTGCGCCACTGGAAAATCCCGACTGCCGTGCTTTGACGCGTGTCGCCGTTTTCAAAACCTGGACCCATTCAATCGTGGACCCCACAGTCTCTGCTGCGGTGGGGCAAGCCGCCAAGTGGCTGGAAGCTGCTGGTTATTTGGTGGAAGAGCTTGAGCCGCCGCATTTTGCCGAAGTGTCTGCCATGCAGTTTCACATGGTCATGAACGATATGCGCCGTGCCGGTGCAGGCTTCATGCAGCAGTACGGTGACGATGCTTTGCGAACCGCATTGCAACATTACCTCGACATCAACCCAGTTTGGGACAGAGATCAAAACTTAGAGGCGCTCACACGCCGGTTCAACATTGCTCGCGACTGGGCTGTGTTTTTTGAGAAATATCCCGTGTTGTTGATGCCCAACTCATGGGAGCGTCAATTGCCGGCCGATGACGACCAACGCTCGGCCGCACGGACTGCAGAAATTTTATTGGCGCAAGCGCCTTTGTTGAGCACAGCGGTCTTGGGATTGCCTGGCTTGTCTGTGCCAACAGGTTTGGTAGATGGCTTGCCAGTGGGCGTTCAAATTGTGACGAGTCGTTTTCGCGAAGACATTGCCTTGCAAGCGGGTGAAGTCATTGAGCGTGCGGCGGGCTTCTCGGCCATCTCTTTGTTGTCAGCCGCAAAGGTTTGAACGGAAAGCCTTGCCTTGCGGCAAGGCCTCCAGTGGGTACTTTATTTATTAGAGTTTTGCAGACTTTGTTTTTTCTGCAGGGTGGCCCTTTGCGGGCTCGCTGGTAGAACCCCCTTGATAGCCTGAGCCATTGACGGTCAGGCCCTGCGCAGAAAATTTGGCTGAACTTTTCTCGCCCATGCCACTCACGCGGTGCATGAGGTCGGGCCAGTCTTTGTAATTGCCTTTGTTGCGCTCTTTCAAAATTTTGCCTGACAGGGATGGGCCGATTCCTTTGATGGCATCGAGCTCTGCGGCGTTGGCCTTGTTGACATCGACAGCAGCAAAGCTGCTGAGTGAAAACAGCAGGGCGGTGGTGGTTAAGATTTTTTTCAACATGTTGAATTCCTCAATTTGGCATCACCCCAACGGTGATGCAAACTCGATTCAACTGCTGAATGAAGGGCAGAAGTGCATTCTGCAACTCAAGGTGAGCGCAAGCAACGTCTTGAAAGCTTTTTAGAGCTCTTCAACACGGCGTGGTGGGTAGCTGTCCCACGCTTGGCAACCCGGGCAGTGCCAGAAATGCTCCTTGGCTTCAAAGCCGCAAGCTGCGCAGCGATAGCGTGCTAAAGGTCGGGATGCCTGCTCTAATGCTTTTTGAATGGGCGCGCGGGTGGCTTCGGTGCCTAAATCAGCGCCCGCCAGCCAACGAGAAGCAGCTAGCAAAGACGGTTGTTTTTGCAGGTGGTCAATGTAGCGCTGGCGCACTTGCTGTTCTGCATCAGCACTAGTTTTTTCCAAGGTGACGATGGCATCCATGACATCGATGCAAGGACTTTGCGCGTAGTGTTGCTGCAGCAAAGACAAAGTGGCGGGCACTTGCTGGGCTGCTAAGGCCGCACGCACCAAACTGGCGGCAGCCAAGGGCGCTGCCACAGAGCCAGATTCAAACAGCTGGCTGAGCGTGGTGCAGGCTTGCTGTGCTTGCCCTTGGTTGAGTTGCAGTTGTCCCAGCAGCAGGCGCGGGCGCGGTGCATCGGGTGTTTCTGACATCGCGTTGTGCAACAGTTGTGCTGCGCCCGCTGCATCCCCTTGCGCATTGAGTTCGCGCGCCTGTTCGCACAAATAGTGAGCTTTGCGAACGGCAAAACTGACTTCGCCTGATTGCTCAAGTTGCGTAGCCACTTCTCGTGCCTGCGGCCATTCACGTGAACGTTCATAGATGGCCAAACGTGACAGCCTGGCTTGGCCTTCAAAGGCGGTGCCTTCAAGCTTGCGCAAGGCGTCTTCTGCGCGGTCGAGCAAGCCCGCTTTGACAAAGTCTTTGGCGAGTGCGTTTTGTGCACGTTGACGGTCGGCGGTACTAAGGTCGCCACGCGACAGCAAATGCTCGTGCACGCGCACGGCGCGCTCGTATTCACCACGGCGGCGAAATAAATTGCCCAATGCAAAGTGCAACTCCGACGTGTCGGGATCGTTTTGAACCGCTTCAATGAACGCATCGATGGCTTTGTCTTGCTGTTCATTGAGCAAGAAATTCAAACCTTTGAAGTAAGCCCTGGGGGCTTGTCGGTTGTCGATGCGGAGTTGTCTTAAGTCGAGTCGTGAGGCCAGCCAACCCAAACCAAAGGCGGCAGGCAGTCCCATCAAAATCCAAATGAGATCAAGTTCCATGACTGGCCTCCGAAGGGGAGGGGGCTGTTGAAGCGCTAGAAGCAGAACTAGACGTTGAAGTCGGGCTTGTGCTAGAAACTGGCCCCGCAGTTGATTGAACCGCTTTGGCCGCTTGCTTTTGTCGCCACCAACGCGGCACCATGCCCAACACGCCCACCACCATGCCCAAAGCAAATGCGATGAGGACGATCAAAACCATGGGAGAGCGCCACTGCGTACCGAAGAAAAAGTACACCTTTGCCTCGTGCTGATTGTTCAGCGCGAAGGCAAACAAAGTAAAAAAGACAGCCGCATTCAGTGTCCACTGAAGCAGCTTGAGAAATTGTTTCATTTATAGCCTCAGACAGCGTGTGTCATTCTAAGTCGAGGACAAGCCGAGATACAAAAAAGGCCCTCTTGCGGGCCTATTTATTCGGTGCTTTGTGGGCTTAGTCAGACTTGCCGTGCAAGACTTCTAAAGAACCTTGGTCGACTGCTTCGCGCAGGGCCTTGCCGGGTTTGAAGTGAGGCACACGTTTTTCAGGAATTTGCACACTTTCACCAGAGCGCGGATTGCGGCCAACACGGGGTGGGCGGCGGTTGATGGTGAAGCTGCCAAAGCCACGGATCTCAATGCGATGGCCTTTGACCAAGGCTTCGCTCATGGCGTCCAAGACCGTTTTGACGGCGAATTCGGCGTCACGGTGCGTCAGCTGCTCAAAGCGAGCGGCCAATGCTTCTACGAGGTCGGAACGGGTCATGTCAGAGAAGTTAAATAGGAGAAGCGCATAGAAAAAGCCTCCGCCCAACCCCCAAAGGGGCCAGGCCAGAGGCTTTGTTCATCAGCAGACCATTAAGCTGCGTCGTTGTTGTCCAACTTGGCACGCAACAAAGCGCCCAAGCTGGTGGTGCCAGCGTTTTCACGTGAAGACTGTTGGCTGAGTGAAGCCATGGCTTCATTTTGGTCAGCAGCGTCTTTGGCCTTGATCGACAACTGGATGTTGCGTGTCTTGCGATCGACGTTGACGACCACTGCAGTGACTTCGTCGCCTTCTTTCAACAAGCTGCGAGCGTCTTCCACGCGATCGCGTGAAATTTCGCTGGCGCGCAAGTAACCAATGATGTCTTCGCCCAAGTCGATTTCAGCGCCGCGAGCGTCAACAGTTTTGACTTTACCCGTCACTGTTTGGCCCTTGTCGTTCACTGTCACGAATGTGGTGAAGGGGTCGCCGTCGAGTTGTTTGATGCCCAAGCTGATGCGCTCGCGCTCAACGTCCACTGCCAACACGATGGCTTCAACGTCTTGACCCTTCTTGTAGTTACGAACAGCGGCTTCGCCGGTTTCGTTCCATGACAAGTCGGACAAATGAACCAAACCGTCGATGCCAGCGGCCAAGCCCACGAACACACCGAAGTCGGTGATGGACTTGATGGGGCCTTTGACGCGGTCGCCACGCTTGGTGTTTTGAGCGAACTCTTGCCATGGGTTGGCACGGCACTGCTTCATGCCCAAGCTGATGCGGCGTTTGTCTTCGTCGATTTCCAAAACCATGACTTCGACTTCGTCGCCCAATGACACGATCTTGGAAGGTGCCACGTTCTTGTTGGTCCAGTCCATTTCAGACACGTGCACCAAGCCTTCGATGCCTGGCTCGAGTTCCACAAACGCGCCGTAGTCGGCGATGTTGGTGATCTTGCCGAACATGCGGGTGCCTTGTGGGTAGCGGCGGTTCACGCCCATCCATGGGTCGTCGCCCATTTGCTTCAGACCCAAGGACACGCGGTTTTTCTCGGTGTCGAACTTGAGGATCTTGGCGGTGATTTCCTGACCGGCAGTGACCACTTCGGAGGGGTGACGGACACGGCGCCAGGCCATGTCGGTGATGTGCAGCAAGCCGTCGATGCCGCCCAGGTCCACGAATGCACCGTATTCGGTGATGTTCTTGACCACGCCATTGACGATGGAGCCTTCGCGCAGGGTTTCCATCAGTTTGGCGCGCTCTTCGCCCATGGACGCTTCCACCACGGCACGGCGTGACAACACGACGTTGTTGCGCTTGCGGTCGAGCTTGATGACCTTGAATTCCAGGGTCTTGTTCTCATAGGGAGACAGGTCTTTGGTAGGACGTGTGTCGACCAAAGAACCGGGCAAGAAAGCGCGGATGCCGTTGACCAAAACGGTCAGGCCACCCTTGACTTTGCCGCTGGTGGTGCCGGTGACGAATTCGCCGGATTCCAGAGCTTTTTCCAAAGACATCCACGAAGCCAAACGCTTGGCGGTGTCGCGGCTCAGGATGGTGTCGCCGTAGCCGTTTTCGATGGAGCCGATGGCCACCGAGACAAAGTCGCCGACCTGGACTTCGACTTCACCCTGGTCGTTCTTGAACTCTTCGAGGGGCACGTAGGACTCGGACTTGAGACCGGCGTTGACCACGACGAAGTTGTGTTCAATGCGCACCACTTCAGCGGTGATGACTTCACCAGGGCGCATTTCGGTACGTTGCAGGGATTCCTCAAAGAGGGCGGCAAAAGATTCAGACATGTGATTTCCTCATCCACAAACAGGACTGACGAACGCGGAATGCGTCGTTTCCAGGAGCTGACTGTGGCGA
>JBDLWA010000052.1:0-8913 GCA_039804505.1 Pseudomonadota bacterium | reverse complement strand
GGCAACAAGGCCACACCATCCAAACCCACAACGGCAGAACGAACAGGCCATGCAGCGGCACACAACAACACATGTTGCGGCCACAGATTGATCAGCACGTCGGCCCGTGGCGTTTGTTGATCTCTTTTACCTGTGGCAACAGCGCCAGGACGGCGCATGATTTGCAGGATACCGTTTTCGCCTTGGCGCAGCCCATCAATGTCTGCAGTAATGCGCACATCGCCCCATGACATGTTGACCGTGACAGCGACGGACTGAGCGGACAATGCCATGGGGTATTGCTCAAAGTAAGCCGCCGCGCGATCGTTGACGCGATGCGCCGCATCAAACTGCTGTTTCAAGACCATTTGGCCAGCAGCCCCCATAGGCAATTGGCCTGCTATTTTTTCAGCTTCAAATTGTTGTTCAGCATCAGCGGCTTCTAGCAATGAGCGTCCCAACAAGTACCGCTCTAAGCCTTGAAGCGCAAAGTTTTCGTCGTCTTGCAGCGCTTCTTCTGGCCCTTGCAATTGCACGCCTAAGCGGCTTCGCCAATACACCTCCACCGGTTGCTTCAGCAATCGCGTGCATTCTTTTAAAGGCCACTCTGGCAAGCCCGCGTCATTGCTTAGCAGCAGGGCTGGCAACACTGGCTGTTGAGAGTCAACTAAGTCCGATGGCCCCTGATCTTGCTGACCTGTACCTTGCGCGTGAACACCCCTGTTACTTTGACGTGTTTGCGCCCAATCGTCTGCATATGTGACAAACTTTGAATCGGGTTCAAAGTACTTGGCTGAGAAAGCCTGAAGCGGTTGCAAGGGCGCATCTGTCTTGGGGGTAAAGCGCACCTGCAACAGATCACGCAATTGAGCAACCAACACAGAAGATGGCATGGCTTGGTTGTCGGTGGCACGGCGCCCTTGCCAGCTGATGTAGAGTTTTTCTCTGGCGGACAAGAAAGCTTCTAAGAACAAGTAACGGTCGTCCTCGCGGCGCGAACGATCGCCCTCGCGCCAGTGATTGGTCATGAGATCGAAGTCGCGCGGCGTACTTTGACGAGGGTAGGCGCCGTCGTTCATACCTAATAGACACAAGCCCTTAAAGGGAATGGCGCGCATGGGCATGAGAGTTGAAAACTGAACACCGCCCCCAAAGAAGCGCTGCTGAAGGCCTGCACTTTCCAAACCAGCCAGCCAATGTTCGCGAACCACAGTGAGTGGCAATGCATCGGTCAAGCCGGCTTGATGGCACAGCGATTGCCATTGCACCAACTCTTGTTTCAAGCGAAGCAGCATTCGTTCATCGGCTTCGTTGTCGGCTTCAAAGAACCGGCTTAACAAATCATTCAGCACGTCGCACCACTCAGCAGGTGTGTGAGTGTGGTTCAAGGTGTGCAAGCTGGTTTCGACCGCTTCAATCCATTGGGCCAGATGTCCCACTTTAAGCGCACCCAAACCAGACACTTGAGGCAAAGGCAACACACCCTGCCAAGGCGCAGAACCTTCAGCCTGTCCGGCCGCATAGCCCAACAACAAACGATTCAAACCAAATTGCCAAGTGTTTTGATGAGCGCCTGGCATGTCGCTGGGCACGCCCCACTTCTGGCGATGTGCGGGGTTCAAACCCCAACGGACAGCAGCCTCTTGCAACCAATCTTTCAGGGTATCAACATCGGCGGTGTCCATTTGAAATCGTGTTCGAACAGCAGAGACTTCAAACAAGCTGAGCCACTCAGACAGAGTGACTCTGGCGTCAGGCAAGTTCAGCAAAAACTCTAGGGCTTGCACCATGGGCACCTGCCGAGGTGTGGTGTCGGCCACCGAGAAAGGAATGTGTCTGGGGTGATGACTAGGGAATCTGCCAAACACCGCTTGAATGTGTGATGCAAAGGTGGCCATGTCGGGCACCATCACCATCACATCGGTGGGCTTCCATGTGGGGTTGGCATCAAACCAAGACCAAAGTTGGTCATGCAAAATTTCAACTTCTCGTTGTGCTGAATGGGCTTGAAGCAGTTGAAGGCTGCCGTCGAGGGGTGCGTCTTCGGGCTCTTCGGGCAAAGGGTTGAGATTCAGAATATCCGATTGAAGCTTTTGTAAGCGCGTGGCCTGGGGCGTGTCTGCAGGGTCGACAAAATAACTTTGCTTGCTCATCAAGCTCAATGCGCATTCAGGCTGATCGAACTGTTCTAGCGCGTGCAAGTAGTCACGCCCTTGCTGGCCCCAAGACGACAACAAGGTGTGCTTTTGCGCCAGCAAATCCATGTCGTGCCCCCAATACGCTTGGCAGGGGTTTTGAACCATCAAAATGATTTGGCTCCAACGGCCCAGTGCCGCCAGCGCTTCCACCACTTGCATGGGCAAATTGGAAATGCCAAACACCACAATGCGCGGTGGTAAACCAGCGGGTGGGCGTGCGTCGGTGTTTTTCAACAGACGCATAAATCGCTCATGCACCTCGGCCCTTGAATGGCATTGCGATGCCAGCTCTGGCGCTTGTGTTTGCTGCACATCTTGTTGAAGCAACTGCCAAAGCTGTGCTTGCCAAAGGTGTTCTGTGGGCAGTGGCTTGCGCACCCCGTTGTGATGCAACACGTTGCGGCCCGCCGCCCAATCGGCCAGCCAATCGGCGCGGTAACTTTGATAGCCGTCCAACACATCGGCCACTTGCTGCGCCAATTGATAGCGCTGGCGTCCTAAGGTGTCGTTCTTGACATAGGCCAACAAAGGCTCGACTTGGTGCGACTGGGCAAACTCTGGCAACAGACGCCACAGTCGCCACACCAGTGCTTGCTTGTCGAAGGGCATGGCGGCTGGCACGATCGCTTGCCCCAAGACCAAGCGGTACATGCGCCAAATAAAACTAGACGGCAACTCCATTTGGGTAGCCGCACAGATGCCCATGGCACTGTCGTCTGCCAAGGCCATTTCTAGCCAATGTTTCATGCCATTGCTTTGGACCAGCAAGGTTTCGGGCACCAAAGGCGGCAAGGGGTTGTTTTTAAACAGGGCTACCGTGAGATCGCGCAAGTCTTCCAGGCGGTTGCCATGGAAAACCATGAATCCTGGTTGCTGAGCGTTAGACATAGGGGGTGTGCGGTTCACGGCCTGTTGGGGGTGTGAGAATTATCCGCTGAGCGCAGGCTCAAGTAATGAGCTTGTGCTTAAAAAGCCTGCCCTGAATTATAAAAATCGCGTCAGAACTCTCTGGAATTCGTCGGCCGACACGGGCTTGATGAGAAAGTCCTGCATGCCCGCCTTTTGCGCCATGGTCCGGTCTTCGTCTAAAACGTGAGCCGTCATGGCCACAATGGGCGTCATTTTCAAAGCTTCAATAATCTCGATGCGCCTGATTTCGTAAGTGGCTGCTATGCCATCCATGCCTGGCATTTGCAAGTCCATCAAAATGAGGTCGTAGCTAGTTTCACGGACCTTTTGTAAAGCCGCTTCTCCATTCTCGGCAATGTCCACGGTGCAGCCCAATTTTTGCAATGTCCACTGCGCCAACTGCTGATTCATGGGCGTGTCTTCCACCACCAAAATTTTGCCCACATGGGCCTTGGCCGCCACTGGCTTGTCCTGAAGCTGCTCACCCACTTCATCTCGCTGAGTCAGTTGTAACAGTGCTTGCTCAAGCTCTTGCGCGGTGACGGGTTTGTACAAGTTGACGACTCTGACGCCTAGGGTGCGGGCTAAGGCACACAGGTTTTGAACATCGTGGTTCAAACCAAAATCGGACAGCACGACCCAAGATAAATTTTTCCAGCGTTTTGCATCTTGCGCCAGCAAATAGTCGTCCTCGACAAATGCCAACATGGTGTGATCAATGACCCAAAGGGTTTGGCGGGTAACGCCTTGGTGAAGCCATGATTCGAGTGAAGATTGCAGTGCATCGGGCGTGACCACTTCCACTGGCGTAATCTGCTGAACTGCCAACAAGTCTTTGAGAATTTCTCGCGCAAATGGATTGGACTCCACCAGCAACACATCCACTGACTTAGAAAGCGCCTCAAAGCCATTTCGCAAACGCTGCTCAGAACCATGGTTCGCGTCGATGGTTAAGACGGGTGCCGCCTCAAACTGCGCCGTAAATGTAAAGACACTGCCACCCTCTTCACGCGCCTTGACGCCAATTTCGCCGTGCATCAACTTGACCAAGTTGTTGGCAATGGACAAGCCCAAACCGCTACCGCCGTACTTCCGATTGACCGAGGCATCGGCTTGGCTGAAGGGTGAAAAAATCATGTGCATTTTTTCGGGAGGAATGCCAATGCCTGTGTCGCTCACTTCAAAAGAGCAGCGCACGCGGTTTCCCTCATGAGCCAGCAAACGAACTTGTAATTTGACCCAGCCCGTGTCACTGAACTTGAGGGCATTGCCCAATAAGTTTTGCAAGACTTGTCCTAAGCGCAAGGGGTCGCCCATTACGCGCTGAGGCACCTCGGGTTCAATGACCAAATACAAGTCAATCTTCTTTTGCTCGGCTTGAAATGCAAAGCCTTTCAGGGCTTGCTGACAGGCCGTGTGCAAATCGAAGGGCGTGTGCTCCAAGACCAATCGCTTAGCGCCCAAACGCGTGAAGTCCAAGATGTCATCGATCAAGCGCAACAAACTCTTGGAGGCGGTTCGAGACATCTCCAAATAGCCTTTTTGCTCACCATTGAGCTTGGTGCCAAGCGCTAATTCGGTCATGCCCACCATGCTGTTGATGGGCGTGCGAATTTCATGACTCATCTGCGCCAAAAAGGAGGACTTGGCTTGATTGGCTGCTTCGGCTGCGTTCAAGGCCACAGACATGGCAATGCGGTCCTCCTCGCGGCGTTTCCAAATGTTGGCAATGTGGCGGGTTAAAAGAAAGGTGGCCAACAGCATCAAAAGAGATAATCCCATGATGCCCTTTGAGGCCAACCACCACTGCCCCTCCACTCTGTTGCGTGAAATCGCCACAGCCACAGTGACAGGCAAATTGGCCGCGGTTCTAAAATGAACTTCTAAATTTTCAGATTCATTCTCATGATCTCTTTGGGTATCAATGTAACGACCAAATTCTTGGTTCTGCGCCACGCTTTTTACCGCCGGCATGTCTTTGAAAACATGGTCATTGGGAAACCATCGCTCAGAACTGCTGGCTAAAATTCGGCCCTCATAATCAAACACAAAGACAGCATCGCAGTACTCATCCACTGACTCTGCCAAGCCTTCAATCAAGTCGCTGGGGTTGATCAAAACTAACCAGCGCACGACGTCACCCTGGGATCGCTTGAGGCGGATCGACAAAGGCAGAATGGCAATTTTTCGAAGCTTGTCGTTGCTGTGTTGTAGATCTAACAAATTGCGAACAGGTTGCCAACGGCCCGCCGCTAGGTCTTCACCCACATCGCGGTCTAGGCCCAACTGCCGCCAATTGATTTGCTGATGCTGCACGCCCTCTTCCGAAGAGGCCAAAACTTTGCCGTCCTCAGACAGCATGGACAGTGATCGAATGAAACTGGATTTATCGATGGCAGCCTTGAGTGTTTCCTGGCTAGGTACGCCACTGTCGTTCCATTGGTTAGCAACGGTCATCAACGTGGTACTGGCTTCAAGGGTTCGACTCACATGGTTGAACAAAATACGAGCGAGTAGATCGCCACGCTCCTGCTCTCGGTCTAGCGTGGCCTGCCGGTCTTGCCATAAATACACAAAAGAAACCACCACAATGAACAAGGCCACAGACGCACCAAAACGGTAGACGCCAATGGCTGCGGTCCAGACTGCTGGGCGGTTGTTGTGTGACTGACCTGAATTCAAATGTTCACCTGTTGAATTACTTGAGCAGCACAATCTGATCTAAGTTGTGCTGCTTTGCAAATTGCATCAATCGACCATCTTTTTTAATGAGACTTAAAAAAGCATCGACACGAATCAACAAACTTTGATCGCCTTTGGCAAATGCATAAGCATAGTCAGTGGCGGGTAAATAGCTAGGGGCTGGCAACACAGCGGCCCAGTCGGTCAGATCCACCATGCGCAAACTGTAGGGATAGTCGGTCATGAAGGCATCGGCTCGCCCCGACAGCACTTCTTGCTCACGCGTGCCGGGTGCCTGCACTTTTAAGAGGCGGGCTTTTTTCAAAGACTTTTGCATCACCCCCTCCATCAGCGTACCGGCGGCCACCGCAATGACTCGCCCTGGCTGATCGAGGCTGTCCCAGTTTTGGAGTTCTTCGTTATTTTTAAGTTTGACCGCAAACAGTCCGCTTTTTAAATAGGGCTGAGAGAAAACCAATCTGGTCTGTCGTTCTGGGGTGATGCCAATGGCGTGGGTGGCAATATCGCAGCGGTCTTGCTCTAGGGATTCAAACAACTGAGAAAAATTGCTGTCGACATAGCGCACCTTGACGCCCAATTCTTTGGCCAGCTCTTGGGTGATGGCGATGTCAATGCCACTCAACTCTCGTGTTTTGGGGTTGCGATAGCTAATGCTGTAGTACTCAGGCCAAATACAAGCTCGCAACTCTTTGTTCGTCAACACCCGCTCCAAGCGGCTAGTTTGAGCCTGAACCGTTGTGGCCCCCAGACTGCCAATTGCCAGGATCAAACCTGCAATCGTCCAACCGACACGAACAAGGGTTTGCGGTGACAAGCCACTGGTGAGAACAAGACGATTCATAAACAGGAATTCAATAGTTTTTGTATTAACTTTAAATTAAACACCAAAAAATTCTATATGGCCCTATTATTCATTCTTTTGGATTAATTTGCGTGTTTGCAGTTTCATGCGACAATCACCCTGTTGCCGCCTCCAGTTGCCGCAACATCAGCACTTCTGCTGGGGTTTGACCCAGGCTCTCGCCTGTGGTTTCCATGCCCACCTGTGAATCCCATCGGTCTTTGACTGGCGGCTGTTACCCAACAGCCTGACATACCGATGCCATGCGCCGCTATTGGCGCGCCATCATGAAATTTGAAGAATTGAATTTGGCTCCGGCCATTCTGCAAGCCGTGCAAGAGCAAGGCTATGACACACCCACGCCCATTCAGGCCCAAGCGATTCCTATCGTCTTGGCAGGGCACGACCTGTTGGCCGGCGCCCAAACCGGTACCGGTAAAACGGCTGCCTTCATGCTGCCTGTGCTGCACAAGCTCAGCTTGACTGAAGCCGGCCGCAACAAATTTGGCGGTAAAGCCATTCGCGCTTTGGTGCTAACCCCCACCCGCGAATTAGCAGCCCAAGTTGAAGAGTCTGTTAAAGACTACGGCAAATACCTCAGCCTGCAATCCACTGTGGTGTTTGGCGGCGTGGGCATGAAGCCTCAGGTCGATCGCGTCAAGCGCGGTGTTGACGTGTTGGTGGCCACCCCCGGCCGCTTGCTCGACTTGCAAGGTCAAGGCCTGCTCGACTTGTCCAGCATTGAAATTTTGGTTTTGGACGAAGCCGATCGCATGCTCGACATGGGCTTTATCCATGACGTGAAAAAAGTCTTGGCCTTGGTGCCCAAAGACAAACAAAGTTTGTTGTTCTCTGCCACCTTCAGCGATGAAATTCGCGACTTGGCCGCAACGCTCTTGAAGAACCCACAAAGCATTCAAGTCACGCCCAGCAACACCACGGTGCAACGCATTTCTCAAGTGATCCACCCTGTGGGTCGCGGCAAGAAAAAAGAAGTGCTGGTACACATCATCAACCAACACAATTGGAGCCAAGTGCTGGTGTTCACGCGCACCAAGTTTGGCGCCAACAACGTGGCCGACTACCTCACCAAGAACGGCATCAAGGCCATGGCCTTGCATGGCAACAAAAGCCAAACAGCACGTACGCAAGCTTTGGCTGGTTTCAAAAGCGGCGACATCCGCGCTTTGGTGGCCACCGACATTGCTGCCCGCGGCATTGACATTGAAGACTTGCCACACGTGGTGAACTACGAAATCCCCAACGTCTCTGAAGACTACGTGCACCGCATTGGCCGTACCGGTCGCGCCGGCGCCAGTGGTGAAGCCGTGAGCTTGGTGTGTTTGGACGAAGAAGGTTTCATGATGGAAATCGAACGCTTCACCAAGCAAGAAATTCCCGTCCAAATTTTGGAAGGCTTTGGCCCCGAGGCAGGCGAAAAAGCCGAGCCCATTGCCATGGGTCGCCAAACATTGTGGGGTGGCGCAGGCCGTCCCCCAAGCCGTGATGTGATGCAAGCAGCTGCCAAAGCTGCGCGCTCCGACATGATGCAACGCATTCGCGAATCTAAAGGTGCTGCCGGTGAAGGCGGTGGCGGTGGCCGTGGGGGCCGCTCTGGTGGCCAAGGCGGTGGCGGCGGTCAAGCACGCCCCGAAGGCGCTGCTGGTCGCTCACGCAATGGCCCTCCTCCCTCACGTCGCGGCGGACCTGCACAAGGCCCGCGCGGTGATCGTCAAGATCGTCCTGAAAGAAGTTTTGAGGGCGCGCCTTCAGACCGTTTCAACGACCGCAATGATCGCAACAACGACAGACGCAATGACCGTGGCCCCCGTGGCGACGAATTGCCACGTCACATTGATCCTCTCATGACCAACCAATTTGCACGTCAAGGTGCACCCCGCCGCAACAGCAGTGGTGGCGGCGGTCAACCCGATCCAACACGCACCAGCATTGACAGTTTGGCGGGCGGTGGCCGTGGTGGTCCTCGTCGCCATGGTGGCGGCGGTGGTGGCGGCGGTGGTGGATTTGGCGGCGGTGGCGGTGGCGGCCGGGGTGGTCGCTCTGGTGGCGGTGGCGGCGGCTATGGTGGCGGCGGCAACGGCGGTGGCCGTTCGTTCGGCCGTTGATCAAGCGCGGCTCAACGCTTCATTAGCAATTAGCCCTTCGATGGTCGGCAATGGCCCGATCATCGAACTTCATCTCGGCGCTCCGCAATTCGCGGTGCTTGGTCACCCTGCCCCGCATTCTGGTGCGCCACATCTTGAATGAACTGGCCGTGAGTTC
>JBDLWA010000051.1:0-10028 GCA_039804505.1 Pseudomonadota bacterium | reverse complement strand
TAACTGGCATCACACGTGGCCACCTCACGGCTCCAGTCGATGGCCAAGCCCATGGCCTGCATCTGCTTCTTCATGTAAGCGATGTTTTCGTAGGTCCACTTGGCAGGCGGCACGCCATTTTTGAGTGCAGCGTTTTCGGCGGGCAAACCAAACGCATCCCAGCCCATGGGCATGAGCACGTTGTAGCCGTTCATGCGCAAATAGCGCGTGAGCATGTCGTTGATGGTGTAGTTGCGCACGTGACCCATGTGCAGCTTGCCGCTGGGGTAGGGCAGCATGGAGCAGGCGTAAAACTTCTTTTTGCTGGCGTCTTCGGTAACGCGGTAGGCATCGCGAGCGTTCCACTGGCTTTGCGCCGCGGGCTCAACTTCGAGGTGGTTGTACTTGTCTTGCATGATGGTGCAAATTGTAGGGGGTTGGCGGGGTGAAATCCCCGTCAAGGGGGGTCGATCAGGACCTAATCTGCGCCAGGCGGGCCAGATGGCCGATTCAGGGGACCGTTGCGGCTTTGGCGCCGGGCGCTGTGACAAAGCCAATGCGGTTCAAACCCGCTTGCTGTGCCACGCCCATCAAAGCCAACACTTGCCCGTACGGCACCGATTGGTCCACCCTGAGTTGCACTTCGGTGTTGGGTTTTTGCGCGGCTATGCGTTGGAGGGCGGCCGGCAAATCGGCCAACACCATGGGTTGGTCATTGAGGAACAATTCTTGCGCCGCATTGAGGCTCAAGCTGAGGGCCTCGGGCGCTTCTCCCGCTTGAGCTGCCTTGGCCTGCGGCAAGTCCATGCGAATGGCACTGGTAAGCAAGGGCGCGGTCAAGATGAAAATGACCAACAAGACCAACATCACATCGACCAAGGGCGTGACATTGATGTCACTGAAAGGCTTGGCCTGAGGGGTTCGCGGAAAACGACCAAATGCCATAGGCCACGTCCTGACTTAGTGTTGACGGCCAGTGAGCAAGTTCAGAAGGTCTTGCGCAAAACCTTCCAATTCAATCTCAATTTGCGACACGGCACGGCCAAACACGTTGTAGGCCAAGACCGCGGGAATGGCCACGGCCAAGCCGGCTGCGGTCATGACCAAGGCTTCCCCCACGGGTCCTGCCACGCGGTCGAGGGTAATTTGACCCACCTCTGCCATGCCCGTCAGCGCATTGAAAATGCCCCACACCGTGCCTAACAAGCCGACAAAAGGCGCAATGGCGCCGGCTGTGGCCAGCAACAATTGCCCCCATTGCAATTTTTGAACGGTCTGTTGCAGGCTGTTGCGCAAAACGCGGGTGAGTTGGTGCTCGCGTTCGCCAGCGGCGGCCAAAGTGCCGCCCAAGGGTAAAAAAGTAGTTTCGAGCATGGGCTTGACCGACGAATCGCGATCAAACAAGGCCACTCTTTGCAAAGCCTCTTCAAATTGCGCCGCTTGCCAAAAGGCCGCGATGCTGACGGGCACATCGTGCTTGACTCGGCGTAGCAAACGAAATTTCCACAAGACCACCACCCAGGTGGCCACTGACAGTCCCAGCAAGGCCAAAGCCACTAAGTGAGTGACGAAGTCGCCCTCCAACCAGAACGTCATCAAGCTCATGGCGTGTAAATTTATTTCAGGGACAGGACGTCGAACATGTCGAACAGTCCGGTCTGTTGCGCCGCTAAGAAACGAACCGCACGCAAGCTGCCTTGCGCATAGGTGGCTCGGCTAGAAGATTTGTGCGTGACCTCGATGCGCTCGCCAGTGCCCGCAAACAAAACCGTGTGGTCGCCCACAATGTCGCCGCCGCGGATGGTGGCAAAACCAATGCTGGAGGGGTCGCGTTCGCCGGTGACGCCTTCGCGGGCATACACAGCGCAGTCTTTGAGGTCGCGGCCCAAAGCATCGGCAATGACTTCGCCCATTTTTAAGGCCGTGCCGGAAGGTGCATCGACTTTGTGGCGGTGGTGGGCCTCAATGATTTCAATGTCGTAACCCGTGGCCAAAGCCTTGGCCGCCATCTCTAGCAACTTGAGCGTGACATTGACGCCTACACTCATGTTGGGGGCCATGACAATGGCGATGTCTTTTGAAATGGCCTTGATCTCTGCTTTTTCAGCATCAGAAAAGCCAGTGGTGCCAATGACCGCCTTCACGCCCAAGGCTTGACACATTTTGAGGTGTGCCAAGGTGCCCTCAGGGCGCGTGAAATCGATCAAGAACTGTGAGTTTTGCAAGCCCGCTTTTAAGTCGCCCGTGACCAAAACACCGCTGGGTTTGCCCATGGCCGCACCAGCATCCAAGCCAATGGCTGAACTGGTGGGTAAATCGAGCGCACCGGATAAACGGCAATCGCCCGACTGACTCAGGGCCTCGATCAACATGTGGCCCATTCGGCCAGAAGCCCCAGCCACCGCGACGGCGTGCAAGGCAGAAGGAGTAGAAGCGTTTGTCATGTTCTTGTTCAACGAGAAGCGGGTTCTAGCGGTGGGTAAGTGCTGGGAAGGGGCAAAGCAGGTGTCGCTGCAGGCTCGGCCTTGCGAACGGGCACGGGGAATTTACGCAAGTCTTCGTCTTTGGCTTCTAACTCAGGCACTTGCAGGCCTGGTTTTTTGGCCACCAATTTGGTGACAAATTCAATTTCGCTGGGCAACTCATCGCCCGTGACGCGGTCTAGGGCATCGCCCTTAAACCAAACGCTCAAAGAAAAGCTTTGAGGCGGCACGCCTTGGCGGCGAATGGTGAAAACATAATCCCAACGCTCGTCATGAAACACACTGGTGACCAGCGGCGTGCCCAAGACTTCCTTGACTTGCAAGCGAGACATGCCGGTTTTGAGAAAGTCCTTTTGCTCGCGCGATACAAAATTGCCTTGAACCACCTCGGGGATGTACAAGACAGACTCGGTGGCCACATTGAAGCGCGGCAGGCTACAAGCACTCAACAGGCCCAGAACCAGCGGCAAAGCAAGGCCAAGTGTTAAAGAAGAGCGCAGGGAAATGGAAATTTGTTTTTTCATGGATGCGTTGCAGGCCATATGATCGGGTCATTGTAGCGGTAGCATTCGACACTGGCACGGCAAAGTGACGCAATGCCCCTCACTTTCATTTGCAAGCCCAAAGACATGGACGAACTCAAAAGTACTGGATTAAAAGCCACCGTGCCCCGACAGAAGATTTTGGAAATCTTCCAAAAGGGGCTTCAACGGCACATGACGGCTGAGGATGTTTACAAGCATTTACTCAAAGACAACGCCGACATTGGTTTGGCCACGGTGTACCGCGTCCTGACGCAATTTGAGCAAGCGGGCCTGCTCAGCCGCAACCACTTTGAAAGTGGCAAAGCAGTCTATGAACTCAACGAAGGCCAACACCACGACCACATGGTGTGCCTCGATTGCGGCAAAGTCGAAGAGTTTTACGATGCTGAGATTGAGAAGCGCCAGCACGATGTGGCTTTGGCCAAAGGTTTTGTGATTGCAGACCACGCGCTCAGCTTGTATGCCCATTGCACACAAAACCCTTGCCCCCATCGCAACCGTAACTAACCGTCGCCTCTAGCCCCCGCAAGCCGGGGCTTGATCTTTCTGCTTGATCTTTCTGCTTTACCCCATGGCCGCCCGCTGGCGCTCCATGAAATCTTGGTAGGTGTCAATGCCGCGCATTTGCAAAATAGTATTGCGCACGGCCGCCTCCACCAGCACCGCAATGTTGCGGCCGGCCACCACTTGAATCACCACTTTTCTCACGGGAATACCCAGTACATCTTGTGTGAGGGGCTCGGCGGGCAGGCGTTCGTAATCGCGCTCAAAATTTTCACGCCGCACCAAATGCACGATGAGTTTCAAGCGCATTTTTCGGCGCACTGCGGTTTCGCCAAAAATAGCGCGAATGTCTAGCAAGCCAATACCGCGCACTTCCAATAAGTTTTGCAACAACTCGGGGCAGCGCGCTTCAAGGGTGGTTTGATTGATGCGGAACAAATCGACCGCATCGTCGGCCACCAGGCCATTGCCACGAGAGATCAACTCCAAGCCCAATTCGCTTTTGCCCAAACCCGATTCGCCTGTGATCAAAACACCCAGGCCCAAAATGTCCATGAACACGCCATGCATGGTGGTGCGGTCGGCAAAGTGCTTGGACAAATAGGCGCGCAAGACATCGATCACAAAGGCCGAGGACTCGGGCGTGGCAAACATAGGAATTTGCGCGCGTTCACACACTCGCAACAAAGCGTCAGGTGCAGCTTGGCCATCGGCCAAGACCAAGACGGGCGGCTCGAGGGTCACAATGCGAGAGATTCTGCGCACGCAATCCTCGTCGCTGCCGCGTGTCAAATAGGCCACTTCTCGCTCACCCAAAATTTGAACACGGTACGGATGGATGTAATTTAAATAACCCACCAGGTCGGCCCCTGATCGAGCGGCCCGCACAGCGATTTCGTCAAACCGTCTTTCAGAAGCGCCTAAGCCTGCAATCCACTGCCACTTGAGTTTGCCTCGGTGGTCTTCAAACAGCGCGTCAGCGCTGACAGCGGTAGGCTTCATCGCAACCTCGTTTCGTTAGGAGCTTGAGTGGGTCGCTCAGTGAGCGGGCGACCAATGGTGGATCAGCGTGTGCAGACTGCCGGTGCTGTCGCTGCTGAGCATGTTGTCGCGAAGGCTGGCGTTGCTGAGCAACTCAGCAATTTCAGACAAGATTTCTAAATGTTTTTGTGTGGCGGCTTCTGGCACCAACAAGAAAATCAGCAACTTCACGGGCTGTTCGTCGGGGGCATCAAAACCAATGGCCTGGCCCAATTGGAAGACAGCCGCCATGGGTGATTTCAAACCCTTGATGCGGCCATGCGGAATGGCGACGCCATGTCCCAAACCCGTTGAGCCCAAACGCTCACGCGCAAACAAGCTGTCGGTGACCAAGGCCCTCGACAGACCATGCAAATTCTCAAACAACAAACCCGCCTCTTCAAAAGCGCGCTTCTTGCTGGTGGCATCAACGCCAACCAGCACTTGTTCAACGGGGAGGATGGCCGCAAGTCTGTTCATATCGAGGGCGGATTATGCACCCTTGGAAGGCCGCAATCAAAAAAAACCGCACCTCGATGGGTGCGGCACTGTCCTGAAGTGGACATTGTGGGTCTTTACATCATGCGCTTAGGGGCGCTGTGATGGTGATCGGTGATGCGATCTTTGTGTTTGATGACCTGACGGTCTAGCTTGTCGACCAGCTCATCGACGGCGGCATAGAGGTCTTCGTGTGAGCTTTCAGCAAACAAATCGTTGCCCTTCACATGAATATTGCATTCAGCACGCTGACGTTTTTCCTTTTCCTTTTGTTTTTCAACGGTGAGCAACACTTTGACATCGACCACTTGGTCAAAATGTCGGGTGATTCTGTCTAACTTGCCCGTGACATACGTTCTTAGGGCGGGGGTCACGTCTAAGTGGTGACCGCTGATTGTCAAATTCATAACAAAGCCTCCTGTCGCTCTCTTAGTTAAACAACCACCACCACTAAAAGTGGGGTGGGTTGAAGTCACTATGCGCCCGCGTCAGGGGAAATGCAAGCCGACCTGACTTACCCTTGAATTTAGGTCAAGAAGTCCACTGGACTGGCCAAAAAGCTGATAAATTCCCATCTTGAAGCACAAAGCTAAGAACCATTCGCCCCATGCAGGCGCAATTTGGCAGCCAGCGCAAAGCTCAACAAACTGGCCGCCCCGCCCAGCAGCGCAGAGACCCAGTAATAAGTCAGGTGACCGCTGTCGTCTCGGCCCAAAATCATGCCCCCCACCAAAGCCGCCAGTCCCATGGCCAGCGATTGAACCGCTGAGTTCAAGGTCATGAAACTGCCGCGCCTTTTGGGATCGGCTGAAGCACCAATCAAGGCCATGCCTGGAATCATCCGGCCGCTCATCACCACAAACAAAAGAGAAGACACCACCAACACGCCCGCCAAGGGCAAGTTGGCAGAAAGTGTCATGGCCAACAAGGGCAGCGGCATGATCAAGGCCAAACGGCGAAACGCATACGCCTTGCCGGCTCGATCTGACCAATGGCCAATCATTCGGGCTGTGATCAGTGTGCTAATGCCACCACACAAATAAACGTAAGGAATTTGATCCGATTGAAAGCCAGCATTGCCCTGCAAATAAAGCGTGATGTAAGGGATGACCACAAAGCCTGCAAACACCATGCTGGTGGACATGGCATAGGCTCGAAGGTGATTGGGATCGGTCAAGACGCCCCGTAGGTTGGCCAACAAACTGCCCGCCGGACGGCTGCCATCATGCGCATGGAGATGGCCCTTCAAACTTGGGAGGGTTTTGGAGGCCATCAGAGCCACCAGGGTCACCATCAAAGCAATGACCAAAAAGGGCGCATGCCAATTGAAGTGCGACACCAAGAAAAGCGCCAGCGGCACACCGGCCACCGTGGCCACAGAAAACGAGGTCATGACCACACCCATGGCGCGACCGCGTCTTTCAAAAGGAATCACCTCGGCCACAATGGTTTGTGACATGGCCATCAACACGCCCCCAAAAAAACCGGAGGCCACACGGGCGGTCATGAGCAAGCTGAAGGTGGGTGCCAAGCTACAGGCCAAGGCCGCCACGCCAAACAAAGGGTAGAGGGTGAGCATCATTCGCTTGCGGCCAAATCGATCAATGTAGGTCGAGGCCAGCAAGCCAGACAAGCCTGCCGAGAAGGTGTAGGCTGAAACCAAAAAACCAAATTCGGCGGCCGAGATGCCAAACAACTGGGTGAGCTGAGGCCCCAAGGGCATCATGATCATAAAGTCGAGGACGCTGGTAAATTGAATGCTGGCCAAGGTGAGCAAAAGCCAGCGCTCACGCTGTGGCGTCAAATGTGTCGTCATGTCTGGTATTCCTGTACACCTGACTCTATCATTCAGCCATGCCTCAGGAAGAACTCACCCCAAACATCCCTACTTCTGGCCTCAAGCAAGTCAAACATGCCACAACGCGTGGCTTGGTGCTCATGGGTGGTGGGGCCCGAACGGCCTATCAGGCGGGTGCCTTGCAGGCTTTGGCTCAATTGTTGTCGAACCAAGCCGGCAACCCACGTTCTGCCGCCTTTCCCTTTCAAATTTTGGTGGGTACCTCAGCGGGCGCACTCAATGCCACGTATCTTGCCAGCAGGGCGATGGATGGCTTGGAGGCACTCACGGGTCTTGGCGAGTTTTGGCACGGTCTGCACTCTCATCTGGTTTATCACTTGCCCCACACGCCCATGGCCCGGATCAGCCGCTGGGCCACGGCTTTAGGTGTGACGCTGGCCGTGCGAAACCAAGGCGCCGCCCTCGACAGCCTGCCCTTGGTCGACACCCTGCACCGCCGCATTGCGCTGAACAACATTGCGCAGGCCATGCAAAACGGGCAACTCCAGGCATTGGCAGTGACCGCCTCGAGTTACACCACAGGCGAACACTGGACGTTTTGCCAAACGTCCTCCGCGCAGGACACGCTTAGCTGGAGCCGGCCAGGACGACGGGCCGAGCGACAAGACATCACCATTGAACATTTGATGGCGTCCAGTGCCATCCCCTTTATTTTCCCGGCCACGCCTTTGTGGGTCGATGGCAACATGGAATTTTTTGGCGATGGCTCGATGCGGCAAAGTGCACCGTTGTCACCCGCGGTGCATTTGGGTGCCAACAAAATTTTGGCCATCGGTGTGGGGCAACCTCAGCGTTCGGCATTGGGCAACCCCGCCGCTTCAAATCAAGCCGCTGTCACCTTTCGACAAAAGCCCAGTCTTGGCAACATTGCGGGCCACGCCATGGCCAGTGTGTTCAATGACACCTTGCTGTCAGATGTTGAACAAGTGCAAAGCGTCAATCAAACAATTCAGCAACTCAAACGTCACTTGTCCGAGCACCACCAGGATGAATTGGCGCGCTCTTTGCCCATGCGAGAAGTGGACGTCTTGGCCCTGCAACCCAGTGAATCCTTGGATGCGATGGCGCAAGCCCATGTGCACGAATTGCCCAAGCCTGTGCACCGCGTTTTGGAGGGGCTCGGGGCCTTGAAAGGTTCGGGCGCAGCGCTCTCCAGTTACTTGCTGTTTGAGCCTGGCTTTTTGCGGGCCTTGATGGCCTTGGGCGCCAAAGACGTGCAAAGCCGGAAGGACGAACTGTTGGCTTTTTTTGAAGACTGAAAGCCCTATTCAGTGCCATAATCCGATCCATCATTATTTTGGAGTTTGCTCCGTGGAAAGCCACCCTAGTTGGTAGCTTTCGAATGAAATGGTCTCTTTGCGACACCCCGCGCCACATCAGCGCATCATCCGTGTTGTCGCCCCGCCAGTCGTTCGAAAGCTGCTTTACCTCACTGCCGCCTTATCGAACACTTGGCCCCCTGATTTTTTGGGGTTGAAGGAGATCTGCCATGCTCAACATTTTTACGCTAGCCAACGGCCGACTCGTCCAAGAAGAGATTGAATCTCTGGAAGAGTTGTCCAAATTCCAACCGATTTGGGTGGACCTGGAGTCGCCCACTTTGGACGAAAAGCGCTGGATCAAACAATACTACGGCCTGTCCATTCCAGAAGATGCGATGGACGAGGACATTGAGGAATCTGCGCGCTTTTACGAAGAAGACAACGGCGAGTTGCACATTCGCTCTGACTTTTTAATTGCCGACGAAGACGAACCCCGCACGGTACGTTGCGCGTTCATCTTGAACCAACACAATGCCGACTTGCGCAGCCGCGGTGTTTTGTTTTCTATTCACGACGAAGACGTGCCCGTCTTCCGCTTGCTGCGTTTGCGCGCGCGACGTGCCCCCGGCTTGCTGGAAGACGCCAAAGAAGTGTTGTTGAAATTGTTTGACGCCGATGCCGAGTACTCCGCCGACACGCTTGAGAACATTTACGACAAATTGGAAATTGCAGGCAAGCTGGTGCTGTCGGGTGACGTGACCGACGCCATGGCCGGTGAAGTGCTGGGTGCCATTGCGCGCCAAGAAGACTTGAACGGCCGCATTCGGCGCAACGTGATGGACACCCGCCGCGCAGTGAGCTTCATGATGCGAAGCAAGATGCTAAATGCCGAGCAGTTTGAAGAAGCTCGCCAAATTTTGCGCGACATCGACTCCCTTGATTCGCACACCGAGTTCTTGTTTGAAAAGATCAACTTCTTGATGGATGCCACCGTCGGTTTCATCAACATCAACCAAAACAAGATCATCAAAATTTTCTCGGTGGCCAGTGTGGCCTTGCTGCCACCCACGCTCATTGCCAGCTTGTACGGCATGAACTTTCAATACATGCCTGAGCTGTCACAAACCTGGGGCTATCCGTATGCACTGTGCCTGATGGTGGCCAGTGCGGTGGTGCCCATGTGGTATTTCCGCCGCCGTGGCTGGTTGAAATAAACGACTCAGCCTTTGGGAAACTGCTTCAAGAACGCAGACACAATGGCCACGCTGTAATGGCTGGCCACGTCTTGCACAAATTTTGAAAAGTCGGTGTGCGCATCGTCATCTGCGCGGTCTGAAATAGTTCGCACCACGCCCAAGGGCACGCCAAAATCACGACACACTTGCGCCAAAGCGGCGCCCTCCATTTCAACGGCCATGGCCTCTGGCAAATTGGTTTGTAACTGCCGACTGGCCGCTGAGCTCGACACAAATTGATCACCGCTGATCACCAAACCCTCGTGAACCGTGACATGGGGCAGCGCTTGGCGCGCACTTCTCACCAAACATTGCGTGATGCTGGCATCGCTTGGAAATTGAGCGCAGCCCGTCAAGGGCACCACGTAAGGCGGGAACAAAGGAGAGGCATCCATGTCGTGTTGCAACAAAGCATTGGCTACCACCACATCGCCCACTTTGGCGTTTGTGGCCAGACCACCGGCCACCCCCGTGAACACAATGCTGTGAACTTGAAACTTGTCGATCAGCACAGTGGCTGTGAGCGCTGCGGCCACTTTGCCGATGCCCGACAAAACGGCCACCACATCGTGGCCTTCAAAGTGGCCCAACCAAAATTCTCGTCCTGCCACACGCTCACAATGGGCATCGGGCATGCACGCCAA
>JBDLWA010000050.1:0-6644 GCA_039804505.1 Pseudomonadota bacterium | reverse complement strand
TGTTTGCCCGCTTCATCGACCACCGTCAGCATGGCGTCGGCCAATTCACGGCACAACACCTTCATGTTGGTTTCCGCATCCAACTGCCCGGTATAGAGAATGACCAAATGAGGCATGAGAGAACTTTCGAAATGAATTACAAACGGCTGGCACCTGCGGCGTACACCGCTGATGGATCTTTCAAGCTTTTCAGGTTGAGTGACGTGATGGCTTGGCCTGCATCATCTGTGACGGGGTTCACCGGAAACACCACATTGATTTGGCCCGTGCCAGAGCTGGGAAAATAAGGCGTGACCACTTCAGCCTTGCCTTGATACTGGTCCCAGCCCAACAAGCCCAACAACATGGCGGTGTCGTGCATGAAACCTTCGCCATGACCTTTGGCTGCGTACTCGGGCAACATGGCGCAAAAAGTTTTCCAATCGCCACGCTTCCACATCTCCACCACACTGTGATCGAGTTGCTCTAAGAACGGGCTCCACATTTTGTTGGCGTACTCAGGTGCCAAACCGTTTTGCGCAAAGCGGTGCGACAAAGAGCCGCTGGCAAAGAAAGCCACCTTGCCGTCGTAGTGTTGCTCGACAGCTTGCCGCATGGCCCAGCCCAGCTGTGCGCTTTCGGCCAATGAATGCACCATGCACAAAGCCGACACCGAGATCACTTTGTAATGACGGTCAGTGTTCATGTAGCGCATGGGCACCAAGGTGCCGTATTCCAAAGCTAGGCTGGTGTGCTCGTGCGCCAGCGTGGTGATGCCAGCGTCGTTGCAAGCCTTGGCCAAGATGTGACCCAGCGCAGGATTGCCGTCGTACTCATACGGCATGTTGCTGATGAAGTGCGGTAACTCGTTGCTGGTGTAATTGCCTTTGAAGTGCACCGCATTGTTCAAGTGGTACGCAGAGTTCACCAACCAATGCGTGTCAAACACCACGATGGTGTCCACACCCAAAGTGCGGCAGCGTCGGTCAATTTCGTGATGGCCATCGATGGCGGCTTGACGTGTGCCTTTTTGCGGGCCGTCCAGCTCGCTCAAATACATCGAGGGCACGTGCGTGATTTTGGCGGCCAGTGCAACTTGTCCCATGCTCAAACTCCCCAATGCGGAATGTGGTGCGAGCCCATCGAGACCGCCACGTTTTTGGGTTCACAAAACACTTCGTAACTCCACGTGCCGCCTTCGCGGCCGGTACCGCTGGCCTTGGTGCCACCAAAGGGTTGACGCAAGTCGCGCACGTTTTGGCTGTTGACAAAACACATGCCGGCTTCCACGGCAGCGGCCACGCGGTGCGCACGGCCAATATTTTCAGTCCACACATAACTGGACAAACCGTATTGAATGTCATTGGCCAATTCAATGGCATGCGCTTCATCGCGGAAGGGGATGATGCAAGCCACCGGGCCAAAGATTTCCTCTTGCGCAATCTTCATGCGGTTGTCGACATCGGCAAAGACAGTGGGCCAAACATAGTTGCCCTTCTTCACGCGATCGGGCAAGTCGGCGGCATACGAAGGCTTGTCTAATCCACCGCACAACATCGTGGCACCTTCTTTGGGTCCCAACTCAATGTAGCTTTTCACTTTGGCCAAATGTGCTTGACTGATCATGGGGCCCACAATGGTGTTTTCATCCAATGGGTCGCCCACTGTGATGCGCTTGGCGCGCTCAGTGAACTTCTGGACAAAGTCGGCGTAAATACTTTGTTGCACCAAGATGCGACTGCCAGCGGTACAACGCTCACCGTTGTTGCTGAAAATCATGAACACGGCGGCATCCAAAGCGCGCGGCAAATCGGCATCTTCAAAAATCACGAAAGGTGATTTACCGCCCAACTCCATGCTGAATTTTTTCAAGCCCGCACTTTGCACAATGCGATTGCCAGTGGCTGTAGAGCCCGTGAAAGAAATGGCGCGCACATCTGGGTGTGAGACCAAAGGCTCGCCAGCATCGCGGCCATAACCGTGCACCAAATTCAAGACACCGGGTGGCACGCCCGCCTCTAAAGCCAACTCGCCCAAGCGTGCTGCCGACATGGGTGACAGCTCGCTCATTTTCAAAACCGCAGTGTTGCCAAAGGCCAAGCAAGGCGCCACTTTCCAAGTGGCTGTCATGAAGGGCACATTCCAAGGACTGATCAAAGCACACACACCGACGGGATGAAAAAGTGTGTAGTTCAAGTGCGTGGGTGTGGGATAGGTATGGCCATCCACGCGAGTGCACATTTCTGCAAAGTAAGAAAAGTTGTCGGCTGCACGGGGCACCAATTGCTTGCCCGTTTGTGAAATGGTCTGCCCGCAATCGCGTGTTTCAGTTTCTGCAATTTGAGGCACATGCTTGGTAATCAGTTCACCCAACTTGCGCATAATCTTGGCGCGCTCAGTGGCAGGTGTGTTGGCCCATTTTGGAAATGCCGCTTTGGCCGACGCCACCGCTTGGTTCACTTCATCGGTGCCGCCTGAAGACACTTCGGCCAGCACCTCTTGTGTGGCAGGGTCGCGTGTTTCAAATGTTTGTGAACTGGCAACACTTTTGCCGTCAATCAAATGGTCGATGCGCATTTCTTTTATTCCTTTAAATTTGCTGAGGGCTTTATTCAGCCAAGGTGTTGATCAAATCGCCCACACCTTCAATGCTGGTCACGATGACGTCACCCACATCGCAATTCACCACACCATCGGGCGTGCCGGTCAAAATCAAATCGCCAGGCTGCAAAGTCATGAACGCGCTGAAGTACTCAATCAGCGTGGGCACATCAAAAATCATGTCGCGGGTGTGGCCGCTTTGCGTCACCTTGCCGTTCACGGTGGTTTGCAAACTCAAATTCATGGGGCTGCCGTATGCGTCGTGGATGTCTTTGGCATCGACCAACCAGGGACCAATGGGCGTGCAGGTGTCGCGATTCTTCACGCGGAAATTGGGGCGATACCAATTTTCTAAATAGTCGCGAATGGCGTAATCGTTGGCCACGGTATAGCCGCCCACGTAGTCATAGGCATCTTCTTTTTTCACATGCTTGGCGGTACGGCCAATGACCACCGCCAACTCGCACTCGTAGTGCATGTAAGTCACGCCTTGCGGTCTGAGTGTCAACGCTTTGTGCCCGATCAACGACGCTTCGCCTTTGACAAACACCAAAGGTTCTTCAGGCGCTTTAAAGGCCAACTCTTTGGCGTGATCGGCGTAGTTCAAACCCAAAGCCAAGATCGTCCGAGCTTGCGGTACGGGTGCCAAGGGTGGCAACCACACCACTTCGTCAAACTTCAAACGTTTGCCCGGCCAAGGACTGCGTGTGAGCAACAATTCGCCATCTGATTCCACAGCTTCGTGAATAGCGCCTGCCCATGCAATGCGTGCGTGCTTCATGCGGCACCTCCTGCGAATGTATTCACCAAGGTGTCAAAACTGTCGGCTGAAATTTCCACCAAGTCGCCCGCTTTGGCACGAGGTCGTTTGCCATCGGGCAAACAATCGCTGCCCAACAACAACACATCGCCTTCTTGAAATGTCATGAACTCAGAAATGTCAGTCAACAATGTTTGTGTTTTGCGTACAGTGTCGGCGTAATTCACGCGTTGCACTTCTTGGCCATTCACTTTGATGGTGATCACGACTGCATCTGAATTGACGTGTTGAATAGGCTGGGCTGAAGAGCCCACACCTAAAAAACCATCCACACATTTGAATTTCACTGGTGGGCGGTAGTAGCTTTCATGCGGAATAGAAACGTCGTTCACCAACACACACGCCACAGGTTGCGCATTGGCGCCAAACACCCACGCCAAGTTGGCGCCAATGTCGACTTCCGTGACACCAGAAGGCAAGGCAATGGTGCCGCCTGATGGCGTGAAGGTATTGGCTGTTTTGATGAACAGCACGGGCGCTTTGGGGGCCCCTTTGTGTGGCGCCTCTGGCATTTGAGGCGCCCTCAATTGCCACTCTTGTTGAAAGTTCAACAAGGCACCGTACACCGTACCTTGCGGCCAAAAGTGTTGCGACTTGGATGAAGTTGATGTCATCTTGATTTATTCCATTTCCTCTGCAGGCTCATTTGCAGGCTCATCTGCTGGTTCATCTGCTGTTGCATCCGCTGTTTCTTCTAGCGGCAAAGTCTCTAACTGAATCACCGCATCTAACAATTGGTACAACTGCGCCAATTTCTGTTTGCCCAATTCACTTTCCATCCAGACGTAATGCGCCTCAATGGTTTCCGACAACTTGGCCACCTTGGACAAACCCAAAGGCGTGGCCCTCACCACAGTGCGTCTTGCATCTTGTGGGCACCGACTGCGCTCAATCAAGCCATCACGTTCCATGCGCGTCAACACACCGGTCAAACTGGGGCCTAACAAAAACGCTTCGCGTGCCACCCGTCCGGTCTCAACACCATCCTTGCAATTGGCGTGCTCGCCCAACACACGCAGTACACGCCACTGCTGATCTGACAAACCATGCTCACGCAAGCTGGGGCGCGTGTGTGCCATCACGGCTTCGCGCGCTTGCAGCAGCAGCCGAGGCAAATTGCGGTGAACGAATGCTTGTTTTTTCATGGGCCTTGAATTTATTTAACATGTTAAATGAATTTCAAAAGCTTGCAAAATCGGGTTAACCCGCCCTTTTCCAGAAAAATACCCACCTGGCTCGCGACACGAACCCCTCAGAAGGAATAATTGGCGAATGCAAACCTCATTTTTTGACATGCACCCTCTGCGACTGGTTCAGGCGCCCATGGCGGGATCGCAAAACCACGCATTGGCAGCAGCCGTTTTCAAAGCAGGTGGCATGGGTAGCATTCCAGCCGCCATGCTCAGTACTGAACAACTGCAAAACGAGTTGTTGGCGTTTCAAAAGGCAATTGCCGATGGTCCTCACTCTCCAAGCTGGGGCGCTCAATTACCCGTGAATGTCAATTTCTTCTGTCACACGCCGCCCACAGCCCAACCCGCGCAAGAAGCCGCTTGGCGCCTCAAGCTGACATCGGCTTATCAAACCCATGGCATTGACCCAGCCACTGCGGGCTCTGGCCCAGGCCGCGCACCGTTCAGCGAAGAAAGCTTGCAGTTGATGGGCCAGTTCAAACCGGCCGTGGTCAGCTTTCACTTTGGCTTACCCAAGGCGGAATGGGTGCAGCAACTCAAAGCTTGGGGCCTGCAAATTTGGTCGTCAGCCACCACCGTTGAAGAGGCTCAGTGGCTAGAACAACATGGCGCCGATGCCATCATTGCCCAGGGCCTTGAGGCCGGTGGCCACCGGGGCATGTTCCTCACAGCAGACCTCAGTACGCAAGTCAGCACGCTGGCCTTGGTACCTCAGATCGTGAAAGCAGTGAAGGTTCCCGTCATTGCCGCGGGGGGTATTTCCAACGCAGCAGCTGTGCGTGCTGCCAAAGCTTTGGGCGCCAGCGCTGTGCAAGTGGGCACCGCTTTCCTCACCAGCCACGAAGCCACCACCAGCGCTTTGCACCGCAAAGCATTGATGTCATCACAAGCCAGACACACCGCTTTGACCAACCTGTTCAGCGGCCGACCCGCGCGCGGCATTGTGAACAAGTTCATGCAAGACTTTGGACCGCTCAATGCGGAAGCTCCCGCTTTCCCCTTGGCCACAGCAGCGGTCGCGCCCTTACGGGCAGCGGCTGAAGCGCAGGGCGCCAGCGACTACTCACCTTTGTGGTCTGGCCAAAACGCTTCCGATTGCGAAGCCCTGCCCGCCGCCGACATTGCACACAAACTCTTGCAAGGCTGGGGATGAAACCACGCTTTGCACATTTGACTTCCGTTTTGTCATCGCTTGAATGTTAGGCTTGCAGCATGGCTAAAGATAAAACAATCTTCACTTGCTCTGACTGCGGCGGCACCACGCCCCGTTGGTTGGGCAAATGCCCCGCTTGCGGCGCGTGGAACACCCTCATTGAAAGCACCTTGGACGCGGGCGGCAGCGCCAAAAACAGGTACACCAGCCAATTTCAAGCGCTGGCCAAAACGTCCGAGCTCACCAAACTGGGCGACATTGAAGCCACCGATGTTGACCGCAGCCCCACCGGCATTGAAGAACTCGACCGCGCCTTGGGCGGCGGCGTGGTGGAAGGCGGCGTGGTGTTGATTGGCGGCGACCCCGGCATTGGCAAGTCCACTTTGTTGCTGCAAGCACTCGATGCCTTGCAACGCAAAGGCATGAACACCTTGTACGTGACGGGTGAAGAGAGTGGTGCCCAGGTCGCACTGCGCTCCAGACGTTTGGGGCTGGACCATAGCCAAGTTCAAGTGCTGGCCGAGATTCAGTTGGAAAAAATTCTGGCCACGCTTCAAACTGAGCGCCCCCACATCGCCGTTATTGACTCCATTCAAACTGTTTACTCCGACCAACTCACCTCGGCACCGGGGTCTGTGGCGCAGGTCCGTGAATGCGCCGCCCACCTCACCCGCGCGGCCAAAGCCACCGGTACCGCCATCGTTTTGGTGGGCCACGTCACCAAAGAAGGCGCCTTGGCCGGACCCCGTGTTTTGGAACACATGGTCGACACCGTGCTGTACTTTGAAGGCGACACGCACAGCAGCTTCCGCCTCATCCGGGCCATCAAAAACCGCTTTGGTGCGGTGAACGAAATTGGCGTGTTTGCCATGACCGAGAAAGGCTTGAAGGGGGTTTC
>JBDLWA010000049.1:0-33951 GCA_039804505.1 Pseudomonadota bacterium | reverse complement strand
ACACCCTGCTGGAACTTCAGCCACAAACGTGGCACTGAAATGAACATGGTGGGTTTAGCACGGTTCAAGTCTTGAATGAAGCTGTCCAAGGACTCAGCAAAAAACACATGCGTTTTGCCATGCACCAAAGAACTGGCGCCCACCCAAGCGCGCTCAAACACGTGCGCCAAGGGCAAGTAAGACAAGATGCGGTTGTCGTCACGATCGCCCAACGATTCTTTCAGCGCTTTCACAATACCCTCTGTAGCCGCCGAAATTCTCTCGAAGTTGTGCATCACACCTTTAGGCTGACCGGTGGAGCCAGAGGTGTACATGATCATGGCCAGATCCGTTGGGGCACGCGCAATGTCACCTTGCAAAGGTGGCGTTTGTGCCACGATGTCGTCCCATTGGGTGTATTTGTTGGCAGGCGCCAAAGGAAAAGCAATACAGGGCAAGTGGGTTGGCACAAAAGGCGCTTGCAAAGGCCATGTGTCTAGTTTGCCAACGAACAACAGACTGGCTTCGCTGTGATCCAACACGTAGCGAATGGTTTCGCCAGCCTCTGTTGGAAAGATGGCCACCGTGGTACAGCCCGCCATCCAAATGGCCAGTTCAGCCATGATGAAGTGCGCGCAGTTTTTAGAGAGAATGGCGACGCGCGCACCGGGTTCTAAGTTTTGGTTTTTGAGGTGCGCCGCCATGGCGCGCGCTTGTCGCAAAGTTTCTTGCCAGGTGTAGTCAATCACCTGGCCCTGACCCGTGGGTTGTGTCATGTAAACCCGGTTAGCCATGGTTTTTTCGTGGTCATAAACGTGATCAAGAATCAAAGCCGTGGAAGTCATGTGATGTGTCCTGTGTGAATAAATGTCGGGCTAATCAAAATCTTCTTTCACCCGGTTCTTGCCGCCATGATGTGGCGTGAAGCGATTGTGCTGAGAATTCACACGCAGAACAGGCTATTTCCCGTCTATTTGGCTAGGTATTTCCCTGATAAGCGTCAGGAGAGAACATTTATGGTCAAATTACCATATTGCTTATATATTAAGCACCCCATAGGATTTTCCATGTCGCAATTGCTTGTTCGAAAACTGTTGATTGATCTCAGCGCGCCCTTCCCCGCCAATTGGTGTGGCGGTGATGCGTTCAAGTCTGCGTTTTTCAATGCCCTGTCCATGAGCTTTCCAGTGGGCGAACAATTCTTCATTGACTCGGTTCGCACAGGCCTGAAAAACCTCCCCGAATCTCAGCAAGAACACTTCAAAAAAGAAGTCCAAGGCTTCGTGGGCCAAGAGGCTACTCACCGCCGTATCCATGCGCTATTCAACGAGCACTTGGACACCATGGGGTTTAAAAATGTGATCGGCCAAAGTTCTGCTGCGCGTGTGAAGAAAAATGCGCACTTGAACATTCGCATGCACGTAGGCGCGACAGCAGCCACCGAGCACTTCACGGCCATTTTTGCGGAATGGATTTTGCGTCACCCCGAAGTTTTTGACGGTACCGAAGAACGTCTCAAAACCATGTGGTTGTGGCACAGCGCAGAAGAGTCCGAGCACCGCAGCACGGCCTTTGATATTTACAAAGCACTGGGCGGCAACGAAGAGTGGCGCATCAGGTTGTTCCACATCATCACCGTTCAGTTCTTGTCGGATGTGTTGTTTCAAACCGTTCGCAACCTTTGGCACGAACGTGAATTGTTCAAATTGCAAACGTGGAAAAGCGCCTATCAATTGTTGATGTCAAAAGATGGCCTGTTTCGCGGCAACCTACAGCACTGGCGCGAATACAAATCGCCCACGTTTCATCCCAATCAACAAGACGACCGCTTGTCTCGCGATTGGTTGCAGCACCACCAAGACCAATACACCGTGGTGGGCCAAAGCGCTTAAGAGCAAAGCTGCATCGAAGCGCTTGCCTTTATTTCACGCACCATGAGCGCAACACTGCTGACCATTTGCTTGCCCATGGCCGCGGTGTATGCGGCTTTTTGGCTTTGGTACGGCGGCAATGGCCAACGGATGTCTGCAGAAGAAATTGAAGAAGCCCTTCACAAACTTCGCAACACGGATCCCCATCACGACAACTCGGAAGAAATTGAAGACGTCAGGCAGTTGTTAGCCTCAGACGATGGCAAAGAGTTTGTCATGCAAAACTTGGTACGCTACCGCGCCAAGGCCCTGTACCCCGAAGGCAGTCACTACAGCGATGACCCCCGTGAAGCCGACAAACGTTATGGCAAATCTATCATGGGCGATTTGCTGCGTTACGGCAATCTGGTGTTTTTCATCGCCCGAAAATCCGGAGACTTCGTCAAACCTGAAGGTGCCGATGCTTGGCATTATGTGGCCATGGTGCGGTACCGAAGCCGCCGTGACTTTGTCCGCTTTGCCATCCGCGCCAACCAAGCCGATAAGTTCATGCACAAATGGGCGGCCATTGAAAAGACGCATGTCTTTCCCGTCAAACCCTTGATCAGTTTGTTTGCAGTGAGAACTTTGGTGGCACTCTTGCTCATCACACTAGGTACATTCTTGTCCGCAGTGCTGTAAAGACCCAAAGGTCTTTGCCAAACAACCGCAAGGCTTGGTATGCTGAGGCCTTGTTCAACGTTTTTCTGAACGTCCTCATGACTCTCAATGCATCCGGCAACGCCCCATTGCCACACCCTCAATTCGATCGCTTTTACAAGTACCCCGAACTCACTCAACTGTTGCAAGACTTTGCCACCGCCAGGCCCGACTTGGTGGAATTGCGAGAGCTGGGACGCAGTCATGAAAACCGCCCCATTTGGGTCTTGGTCATCACACGCAAAAGCACGGGCGCCGATATTGACAAGCCGGCATTTTGGGTCGATGGCAACATTCACGCCGCAGAGCTGACGGCCAGCACTGCATGTCTCTATTGGTTGCATCAATTGCTCAGCAACGATGGCACAGATGCTCAAGTGACTGAATTGCTCAGTACACGCGTCATTTATTTGGTGCCGCGCCTCAACCCCGATGGTGCCGAATTAGCGTTGGCCGACAAACCGCGACACATTCGCTCTTCAACCCGCCCTTACCCTTGGGATGAACCGCACGTTGAAGGTTTGACCATTGAAGACATGGATGGCGATGGCCGCATTTTGATGATGCGCATTCCCGACCCGCATGGTGGCTGGAAAATCAACCCAGACGAACCGCGCTTGCTCACCCCCCGCTTGCCAGGCGAGTTTGGCGGTCAGTATTACCGCGTCATGCCCGAGGGCAGTTTGCAACATTACGACGGCGTCAACATCAAGCCTAACCGCGATGTCGAAGGCTTGGACCTCAACCGCAATTTCCCAGCCTTCTGGCGCCAAGAACACGAGCAAGTGGGGGCAGGTCCCTACCCCACCAGCGAGCCTGAAGTGCGCGCCATGGTGGACTTCATTGTCAAACACCCCAACATTGGTGCAGCGGTCAGTTTCCACACACATTCCGGCGTCATCTTGCGCCCCATGGGGACGCAAAGCGACACCGACATGACGCCCGAAGATTTGTGGATGATCAAACGCATCTCAGACATTGGCAGCAAGCTCACGGGTTACCCCGCTGTCAGTATTTTTCATGACTTCAAGTACCACCCAAAGGAAGTCATCACCGGCACGCAAGATTGGGTCTATGAGCACTTGGGCGCTTTGTTTTGGACGGTTGAAATTTGGGCGCCCAACAAAGAAGCCGGCATCACAGATTACGACTGGATTCACTGGTACCGCGACCACCCGCCCGAAGACGACATCAAGTTGCTCAAGTGGAGCGATGAGGTGTGTGGCGGCAACGCGCACGTCGATTGGTACCCTTACCAGCACCCCAACTTGGGTGCCGTGGAATTGGGCGGATGGGACCGCATGAACTATTGGCGCAATCCGCCTGCACATTTACGCGAGCGGGAAGCCGCCCGATTCCCAGCTTGGTTGAATCAAATTGCACTCACCTTGCCTAAGCTCGAACTGCTGCACGCCAAAGCAGAAAACTTAGGCAATGGCCAGTGGCGCGTTCAAATGGCGGTGGGCAATGCCGGCTACTTGCCAAGCTACGTGACCAAGCGAGCCCTTGAGCGCAAAGCAGCACGGCCTTGCATCTTTGAAATTGAGATGCCCGCAGGCGCGCTTTTAAGAATGGGTGCACCGCGCATGGAAGGCCCTCAATTAGAAGGGCATGCCGCCAGCAATTCTCTTCAAGCGTTCTTGCCCAATAAAACCATCACGGGTGATCGCGCTTTGAACGAGTGGATTGTTGAAGCGCCCGCAGGCACTGTGCTGAACCTAACGGCGCATGCCGCTCGGGCCGGCACCGTCAGAACCACCCTCACGTTGACATAATTTATTTCAAACCGAGCAAGCGCACGGCGTTGTCTTTCAAGATGCCGGGCATCACCTCGGGTTTGAAACCAGCCACTTCAAAATCCTTCATCCACCGCTCTGGTGTGATGAGGGGGTAGTCGCTGCCAAACAAGATGCGGTCTTTGAGCAAGGTATTGGCGTACTGAATCAATTGCTTCGGAAAGTACTTGGGGCTCCAGCCCGACAAATCAATCCAAACATTGGGCTTGTGCGTGGCCACACTCAGGGCTTCGTCTTGCCAGGGGAAGCTGGGGTGCGCCATCACAATTTGCATGTCTGGAAAATCAATGGCCACATCGTCTAAGTGCATGGGATTGCTGTAGGCCAAACGCAAGCCGCCGCCGCAGCGCATGCCCGAACCAATGCCACTGTGACCCGTGTGAAAAATGGCGGGCATTTTGTGTTCGTTGATCACCTCGTAAATGGGCCAAGCCATTTTGTCGTAGGGGTGGTAGCCCTGAACCGTGGGGTGAAACTTAAAGCCCTTGACGCCCTCTTCTTTGATGAGACGCTCGGCTTCGCGGGCGCCCATCTTGCCTTTGTGCGGATCAATGCTGGCAAAGGCAATCATCATGTCGCTGTTGTCGCGCGCGGCTTTGGCGATTTCTTCATTGGGAATGCGGCGTCGGCCCAACTGCGATTCGCTGTCAACTGTGAACATGACCAAACCAATTTTGCGTTCACGGTAATACGCCACGGTTTCATCAATGGTGGGCCGGCGATTGCTGCCAAAAAACTTGTCTGCTGCACGGTCGTACTCTTCGCCGTAATTGTCAAACGGGTTCCAGCAACTCACCTCTGCATGGGTGTGAATGTCGATGGCGATCAGGTCTTGATGTTTCATAAAAACTTTCAAAAATTCGGGAAAACCCTGTGTTTATTGCCGCCACAAGGTCAGACAATATAGTTATTGATAATAACCTTTTTAACAATACCTTGCACCAATGCAAGGTCGATTTGGACCCGCCATCATGACTCAAAATCTTCATCCTTTGTTGCAACGTGCAGAAACCAACGACATTCATTTTGAAATGAAAGGCGCAGTGGCCGTGGTGCGCTTGAGCCGGCCCACCAAGCGCAATGCACTGAACGATGGTTTGATCGAAGCCTTGCGCGATGTCTTTCAAAATCTGCCTGAAGAAGCCAAGTCTGCCGTTGTGTATGGCGAAGGCGATCATTTTTGCGCAGGCTTAGATTTGTCGGAACTGAAAGAGCGCGATGCAGGCCAAGGCGTGCACCACTCACGCAGCTGGCACGTGGCCTTGGACGCAGTTCAATTGGGTCGTGTCCCCGTCATTGCGGCATTGCATGGCGCCGTGGTCGGCGGTGGTTTGGAATTGGCCAGCGCTTGCCACATTCGTGTCGCAGACGACAGTACTTTCTTTGCCTTGCCAGAAGGCACGCGCGGTATTTTTGTAGGCGGTGGCGGCTCTGTTCGCATCCCCAAACTCATTGGTGTGGCACGCATGACCGACATGATGCTCACGGGCCGTGTGTACAACGCGGTAGACGGCGAGCGCATTGGCTTGGCCCAATACCATGTGCCCACAGGCACGGCCTTGGAAAAAGCCATGGACTTGGCACAACGCATCGCCACCAACGCACCCTTGACCAACTACGCATTGATGCATGCCCTGCCCCGCATTGCCGAGCAGCCAGCAGATCATGGGTACCTCACAGAAGCGCTTATTTCCTCCATCGCGCAAGCGGCACCCGAAGCCAAAGCACGTGTCAGGGCCTTCTTGGAAGGCAAGGCGGCCAAAGTTCAAAAGAGCTGATCGCCACCTTCATTCAAAACACAAAAAGCGACTCGGAGACAAGCATGAGCTCACCTAAATTTAGACCCCTGCGATTTGGCGTGACACGCGTCACTTTGAAAGATGGCGTACCCGGCACCCACTACCTCAAAGCAGATCAACCTTTGCAAGCTTATCCAGATCGCCTGACAGATCGACTGCAACACTGGGCTCAGACCCAACCCAAGCAGACCTTGTTTGCACGCCGCGTCAAATTGGCCGACGGCAGCTTGGGTGACTGGCGTCATGTGACCTTTGAAGAAGCTTGGCAAACGGCACGCAACATTGCACAAGCTTTGATCAACCGTGGCTTGAGTGCAGAACGACCTGTGGTGATCTTGAGCGAAAACAGTTTGGAACACGCCATGTTGGCCTTGGGTTGCATGGTGGCGGGCGTGCCCTTTGTGCCCACCTCGCCTCCCTACTCGCTCATCAGCCAAGACTACGACAAGTTGAAGCACGTGCTGCGCACGGTGACACCGGGCATGGTGTTTGCCAGCGACGCGCGCTACGCCAAAGCCATTGCCGCCACGGTTTCTGAAGACATGGAAATTGTGATGAACGAAGGGGGCGTAGACGGCAAACAAGTCACCAGCTTCCAAGCCCTGTGCCAAACACCTGCCACGGCGCAAGTAGACGCCGCCATAGCGGCCACCGGCCCTGACACCATTGTGAAATTTTTGTTCACCAGTGGGTCTACCAAGTTGCCCAAAGCTGTGATCAACACACAGCGTTTGTGGTGTGCCAACCAACAACAAATGGCCCAGTCCATGCCCGTGTTGGCGGAAGAGCCCTTGGTCTTGGTCGATTGGCTGCCATGGAACCACACCTTCGGTGGCAACCACAATTTTGGCATGGTGGTGTTCCACGGCGGCACCTTGTACATCGACGATGGCAAACCCACACCTGCCCTCATGCACGAGACATTGCGCAATTTGCGCGAAATTGCGCCAACGGTTTACTTCAATGTGCCCACGGGTTTTGAAGCCATTGCCAACGCCATGAAGACCGACGACTTGCTGCGCAAAACCTTGTTGTCGCGCGTTCAAATGTTCTTCTATGCGGGCGCTGCTTTGGCACAACCCATTTGGGATAGCTTGTACGAATCAGAAGAGCGTGAAATTGGCGAGCGCATTGTGATGGGCACGGGCCTTGGCATGACCGAGTCAGGCCCCTTTGGCATCTTTGTCACCAACCCTTTTGTGCAAGCCGGCGACCTGGGCGTCCCCACACCTGGTTTAGAACTCAAGCTGGTCGACATGGGCGGCAAAACCGAAGTGCGTTACCGCGGCCCCAATGTCACGCCCGGCTACTGGCGCAATGCAGAAGAAACCAAAGCATCCTTTGACGATGAAGGCTTCTTCTGTACCGGCGATGCTGTGAAGTGGATTGATGAAACCGATGTGCACCTGGGTCTCAAATTTGACGGCCGCATTGCAGAAGATTTCAAATTGGCCACAGGTACGTTTGTGAGTGTGGGCCCCTTGCGCGGCAAGATCATTGCAGCCGGTGCGCCCTACATTCAAGACGTGGTGCTGACAGGCATCAACTTGAAAGAAGTGGGCGCCATGGTTTTCCCAACGCCTGCTGTGCGCGCCTTGAGTGGCCTGCCTGCAGACGCACCTTTGGCCGATGTGTTGGGCAGCGCGCCCGTGTTGGCACAGTTCCAAAAGGTGCTCAACGAGCTGGCCAAAACCGCCACCGGCAGTGCCAACCGCATTGCACGCATGTGCCTGCTGTCAGAGCCGCCCACCATCGACAAGGGCGAGATTACCGACAAGGGTTCAATCAACCAACGCGCTGTGTTGTCACATCGCGCCGACACAGTAGCGGCTTTGCATGAAGAGCGTTTGCACGTCATCTTGAAGCCCACGGTCTAAATTAAATTGCGCATTCAACCAATCGTCTATTAGAAAGTCTCATCATGAGCCAAGCTGGATTTTTCAATGCCTTTGAAGATGTGTGGATGCACGAAGGTGTTCGCACCCCTATGGTGGACTACTGCGGCGCTTTAGGCCACATCTCGCCCACCGACATGGGCATCAAGGCCGCGCGTGAAGCACTCAAACGCGCCGACATTCCTGCCGCTGACATTGACTCCGTGTTAACAGGCAACATGGCCCCTGGTGACTTTGACCAGTTCTTTTTGCCTCGCCACATTGGCTTGTATGCCGGCGTGCCCGTTGAAGTGCCGGCCCTCATGGCCCAGCGCATTTGCGGCACAGGTTTTGAATTGTTTCGCCAAGCCGGCGAACAGATTCAAGCAGGCGCGGCCAACGCAGCATTGGTGGTGGGTACCGAAAGCATGACGCGCAATCCTATTGCCGCCTTCGATCACCGCACAGGCTTCAAACTGGGCTCGCCCGTGGGCTTCAAAGACTACATGTGGGAAGCCTTGAAGGATCCTGCCGCTGGCATCAACATGATTCAGACGGCCGAAAACTTGGCCAAGAAGTACAGCATTTCGCGTGAAGATGTTGATGCCTTTGCATCTGAGTCATTTGCCAAAGCAGTGGCAGCACAACAATCTGGTTTTTTGGCGGGCGAAATCGTGCCAGTCATCACCGAAAAGTTTGAGCTTGATGGCTACAAAGCTCGCGGCATCAAGTTGCAAGGCAAGGTCACTGAAGTCACTCAAGACACGCACCCCCGCATTTCGCCTGCCGACGTATTGGGTAAATTGCGGCCTGTGTACGAAGGTGGCGTTCAAACGGGTGGCAACAGTTCAGCCTTGGTCGATGCGGCCGCTGCCTGTGTGGTCACCTCTGGCGCGTACGCCAAAGCCAACGGCAAAAAACCACTGGCCCGTGTGGTCGCGGCAGCAGTGGCCGGTGTGCCCCCCGAAATCATGGGCATTGGCCCCGCCCCTGCCATTCGCTTGCTGTTGGCACGCACCGGCTTGAAACTGTCTGACATTAGCCGCTTTGAAATCAACGAAGCCCAAGGCGCACAAACATTGGCGGTGGGCCGTGAGTTGGGGCTAGACCTCAGCTTGCTCAACGTCAATGGCGGCGCCATCGCTTTGGGTCATCCCCTTGCAGCCACCGGCGTGCGCCTCACCATCACCCTGGCACGCGAATTGGCGTGCAGTGGCAAACGCTATGGCATTTCAAGTGCGTGTGTCGGCGGCGGCCAAGGCATTGCCTTGCTGATCGAAAACCCCAACACCTGAAGCCCTGCATTTCAGTCAATATCATTTCTACAAGAGGACATCATGAACATTCAAGGCATGAGCGCATTGGTCACCGGCGGTGGCTCTGGTTTGGGCGAAGCAACCGCCCGTGAATTGGCCCGCTTGGGCGCCAAAGTGGCCGTGCTCGATTTGAACCTCGACAACGCCAAAAAGGTGGCCGCAGACATTGGCGGCATTGCCGTGCAATGCGATGTGACCAACGCCGCCAGCATGGAAAATGCCGTGGCCGAAGCAGCCCAGGCCCATGGCGGTGCACGCATCCTGATGCAAATTGCGGGCATCGGCACCGCCAAACGCATCGTGGGCAAAGATGGCAACCCCGCACTCTTGGAAGACTTTGCCAAAGTGGTCAACGTCAATTTGATCGGCACCTACAACGCGGCTCGCGTATTTGCGGCAGCCTGCGCCAAGCTCGACCCAATGGAAGACGGCGAGCGCGGTGCCATGGTGTTCACCGCCTCAGTTGCAGCCTTTGATGGCCAAGTGGGTCAACAAGCCTACAGTGCGTCCAAAGCAGGCGTGGCTGGCATGACCTTGCCCATGGCGCGCGATTTGGCACAACACGGCATCCGTGTGTGCACCATTGCCCCTGGCATCTTTGCCACCCCTTTGCTAAAAACATTGCCTGAACCCATTCAAGCCTCCTTGGCCGCCAGCATCCCCTTCCCTTCACGTCTTGGCAAACCTGAAGAGTTTGCGCAATTGGCCGCACACATTGTCAGCAACGGTCACTTGAACGGCGAGGTCATTCGCCTGGATGGCGCCTTGCGCATGGCACCTCGTTAAGCCCTAGCGCGAAAGATACTTATGAGCAAAACCGTTGTTTACGAAGTGCAAGTGATGTTCGGTGACTGCGACCCTGCAGGCATCGTGTTCTTTCCAAATTTCTCAAAATGGATGGACGCATCGTCGCTGAACTTTTTTGTGAAGTGTGGCGTCCAGCCTTGGCGCGAGTTGGTCAAAACCACCGGCATCATTGGCACGCCGCTTCTCGAAATTAACACCAAGTTTGGCCGCCCCGCCACCTACGGCGAAACACTGCAAATTCATACCAGTGTGCAAGAGTGGCGCGACAAAACTTTCAGCCACAAACACGTGGTGATGCGCGGCGATACCGTGCTGTGCGAAGGCACCGAAGTGCGTGCCTTTTGCATCAAGCACCCCGACGATCCTGACCGCATCAAAGCCATTCCTGTTCCCGCCGATATCAAAGCCCTGTGCAGTTAATGCGCAGCCATTGATTTCTATTTTTCCCTCAACGTTTTTCCAACCCACCTCTTAGGAGACAAAAATGAAAATGAAGAAAACACTGCTGGCTTTGGCCATCACTGCCGTCACCAGCACCGCTGCGCTGGCAGAAATCAAAATTGGCGTGAGCTTGTCGCTCACAGGCCCAGGCTCTGGCTTGGGGACACCCATGCAAAAACAAATGCAACTGTTCCCCAAAACCATTGCCGGTGAAAAAGTGACCGTCATTCTCTTGGACGACGCCTCCGATCCAGGCAAAGGCTCTGCCAATGCGCGTCGCCTTGTGACAGAAGACAAAGTTGACATTATTTTTGGCTCTTGCCTCACGCCTGTTGCCGCGGCCATGACCGACATCGCGTCAGAAGCTGGCACTGTGCAAGTTGCAGGTTCACCCGTGGGCGTGCCACCTGGCAAAGACAAATGGCTGTTCCGCTTGCCACAATCCAACAATGTGATGGGCCATGCCGTGATCGAACACATGAAGAAACAAGGCATCAAAACCGTTGGTTTCTTGGGCTATGCGGACGTCTACGGCCAACAATGGTTGGACGCTGTCGGTCCTGAGCTTGAAAAAGCAGGCATCAAAATGGTGGGCGTTGAGCGCTTTGCTCGCACAGACACCAGCGTCACACCCCAAGCGCTCAAATTGACATCGGCCAATCCCGACGCCATCTTGGTGGTCGCTTCTGGCTCTGGTGCTGCCATGCCGCAAATGGGCTTGGTTGAACGCGGCTACAAAGGCAAGGTTTACCAAACTCACGCGGCAGCCACGCCTGACTTGTCACGCATTGGCGGCAAAGCGGTTGAAGGCACTTTCGTCGTTTCCGGTCCTGCCTTGTTGGGCGACCAATTGGCTGACAACCATCCCTCCAAAAAACTGGCTTTAGATTTCGTACAGAAATTTGAAAAAGAGTTTGGCCCCAACACACGCAACCAGTTTGCAGGTCATGCCTATGACTTCCAAGTGGCCATGGAAAAAGCCATTCCTTTGGCACTGAAAAAAGCCAAGCCCGGCACACCCGAGTTTCGCGCGGCAATGCGTGACAGCTTGGAAACCATGGGCCGCACCGTGTTTTCTCATGGCGTGATGAACTGGACGGCTGCAGACCACTGGGGTTACACACTGGAAACAGGCGTGATGACCAAAGTGGTTGACGGTAAGTTCAAGGTCGAATAAGACGGCCGACTGGCTCGCAAACGATCGCGCGTTGTGTAGGTGTCTCACAACGCGCCTTCTTTTGCACCTTGTGTTTTTTGTATCGGAATTCTCATGGACTTCTCCATCGCCAGCATCCTTTTGCTAGACGGTGTCACCAACGGCGCTGTGTATGCCCTTTTAGGGTTGGCCACCGTTTTGGTGTTCACGGTGACGCGCGTGATCTTTATCCCACAGGGTGAATTTGTGGCCTATGGCGCCCTCACGCTGGCCATGCTGCAAACCGGCAAAACACCCGGCACAGTTTGGCTGTTGCTCATTCTTGCAGGTGTGGCCGCATTGATGGAATGGGTCGAACGTTGGCGCCACCATGGCAATGTCATACGTGCATTGCGGGCAGCCCTCAAGACCTTGGTGTTTCCGTTATTGGTGTCGCTCACTGCAATTTGGGCTGCACCGCAAATGTTCCCACTCTGGGTTCAAGCTGTTTTAAGCGTGGCCATTGTCACGGCTTTTGGTCCCCTGGTGTATCGCGTTGCTTATCAGTCACTTGAATCTGCCACGCCTTTGGTGTTGCTTATTGTGTCTGTTGGCGTGCACTTTGCCATGACAGGTTTGGGCCTGCTGTTCTTCGGTGCGGAAGGTTTCCGCAACCCCACTTTTTGGGATGAGCGCTTTACCCTAGGGCCTGTTGCATTGACAGGACAGACGGTCATTATTTTCGTCACCTCATTGGCTCTGATTGTCATGATGTGGCTTTACTTTGAACGTTCATTGCGCGGCAAAGCTCTGCGCGCCACTGCAGTGAATCGTACCGGTGCTCGCTTGATGGGCATCTCCAGCCACACCTCGGGGCAACTGACCTTCCTCATGGCCGCCCTCATTGGCGCCCTGTCAGGTTTGTTGATTGGCCCCACCACCACCGTGTTCTACGACTCGGGCTTTTTGATTGGCCTCAAAGGTTTCGTGGCAGCTGTGATGGGTGGCCTCGCAAGTTATCCAGGCGCCTTACTGGGTGCGCTGTTTGTGGGCATCGTTGAATCTTTTGGCGCCTTCTGGGCCAGCGCATTCAAGGAAGTGATCGTCTTCACTTTGGTCTTGCCCATTCTCCTCGTGCGCTCTTTGCGCAGTGGCCATTCAGACGAGGATCACTGACATGAACAAACAAAAACTCTTTATCTTGTTGCTCGCAGCCGCTGTACCGGTGGTTGCGTTACTGCCTCTGCCCGACTTTTGGATTGCGCAATTCAACTACATTGGCTTGTATGCTTTGGTGTGTCTGGGCTTGGTCTTGCTCACAGGCGTGGGGGGCTTAACTTCGTTTGGACAAGCGGCTTTTGTAGGCGTTGGTGCCTACACCACCGCATGGCTCACGCTCAACACGGGCATGTCCCCTTGGTTGACCTTGTTTGTGGGCTTGAGCCTCACCGCCGTCAGTGCACTTGTGGTGGGCGCCATCACATTGCGCATGTCGGGCCACTACCTTCCCTTGGCCACCATTGCTTGGGGCTTGTCCCTGTACTACCTCATGGGCAATTTAGATGCTTTGGGCAAATACGATGGTTTGTTGGGACTCAAGAGTTTGTCCATTGGTTCTCTAGACATCGGCCAAGGGCGTTTGTTCTTCGTCTTGACATGGGCCATCCTCATTGCCGGAGCCGTGGCTTTGCTGAACTTACTGGACTCGCGTCCTGGTCGCGCCATTCGTTCGCTCAAAGGCGGTTCGCAAATGGCTGAAGCCATGGGCATCAGCACCTTCCGCTACAAAGTCACCATCTTTTTGATTGCGGCCTTGTTTGCGTCTGTCGCCGGATGGTTGTTGGCGCACTTCCAAAGAACTGTGAACCCTTCGGCCTTTGGCTTGAAAATGGGCATTGAATACCTTTTCATGGCCGTGATTGGCGGTGTGGGCTATGTCTGGGGCGCCATTGTGGGTGCCGCCCTCATCAAATTGCTAGATGACTACTTGCAAGTGGCACTGCCCGCCTTGATTGGCACCAGTGGCAGCTATGAAGTCATTGTGTTTGGTGTGGCCATGGTGTTGGTCCTCAAATACTTGCCCGATGGCATGTGGTCCTTGGTGGCTCGCAAATTGCCCCGCCCGCCCCGCAAAATGGATTGGCAAGACGCCGAGCCCTTGAGTGCTCGCAGCAAACCTGCCATGGGTGATTTGGTCTTGAAGGTTGACAAAATTCGGAAACAATTTGGGGGCTTGACTGCCGTCAACGACATCAGCTTTGACATTCATGCCGGACAAATTGTGGGCTTGATTGGTCCCAACGGCGCAGGCAAGTCGACCACCTTCAACCTGATCACAGGCGTGTTGTCTAAAACCTCAGGACAGGTGACTTACAGGGGCCATGATATTTCTGCACTGCCTTCGCGCGAAATTTCGCGTCAAGGCATGGCACGTACCTTCCAGCACGTCAAGATGATTCCTGACATGACCGTTTTGGAAAACGTTGCCTTAGGCGCCTACACACGGGGCGAATCTGGCGTGTTGTCCTCCATGCTCGGGACCAACCAATCTGAAGAGCGCCGCTTCATGAAAGAAGCTCAGCATCAATTGGAACGCATTGGCATGGGCAAGTACTTGCATGAGCAAGCCGGCAACTTGGCCATGGGGCCGCAGCGCTTGATGGAAATTGCACGCGCACTGTGTTGCGATCCTGCGCTTTTGTTGTTAGACGAACCTGCTGCTGGCTTGCGTCACAAAGAAAAACAAGATTTGATTCAAGTCCTGCGCCAATTGCAAACTGAAGGCATGAGTATTTTGTTGGTCGAGCACGACATGGACTTGGTGATGGACGTCTGCGACCACTTGGTGGTGATGGAGTTTGGCACCCTGCTGACGCAAGGCACGCCTGGTGAAATTCAAGCCAGCCCTGCCGTTCGCGCAGCTTACTTGGGAACGGAACATTGATATGACAACGCCCATCCTCAAAGTCAAACAACTCCATGCGGGTTATGGCCAAGCCGAAGTGCTTCACGGCATCAACTTGGAAGCCGCACCTGGCAGTGTGATCACGGTCATTGGCCCCAATGGTGCTGGCAAATCGACCTTCTTAAACAGTCTGATGGGTATCTTGCCCGCAAAAGGTGTCATTGAATTCAATGGGCAATCGATCACCGAGTTGACCTTGGAAGAACGCGTGATGCAAGGCATCTCATTGGTACCAGAAAAGCGTGAACTCTTCAGTACCATGTCTGTAGAAGACAACCTGGTGTTGGGTGGCTATCGACAAATGCGATTGGGCAATGCCGCATGGCGCAGCCGCATAGACGATGTCTTTGACTTGTTTCCCCGCCTTCAAGAACGTCGATTGCAAGAAGCCGGCACATTGTCGGGCGGTGAACGTCAAATGTTGGCTGTCGGCAGGTCCCTGATGTCTCGCCCTTCTCTCTTGATGTTGGACGAACCCAGCTTGGGCTTGGCGCCACTCATTGTGAAAGAAATTTTCTCGATCATTGAAACGCTTCGCCAAACCGGTGTGTCCATCGTGTTGGTCGAGCAAAACGCACGCGCAGCCTTGGCCGTGGCCGACCATGGCTACGTTTTAGAAATGGGTGAAGTCAGCTTGGAAGGCAAAGCGTCCGACTTGGCCGAAGACCCCCGCGTGATCGACACCTACTTGGGTGCGGCTAAAAAATAATTGAACCCATACAGTAAATGAGCGACTACCAACCCCGTATTCAGGACATGCAGTTTGTCTTGACCCAGGTCTTAAATGCCCCAGAGCAACTGAGCACCCTGCCCGTTTTCGCAGAGGTGGATGCCGACTTGGTTCAGCAAGTCTTGGATGAAGCGGGGAAGTTTGTCGGCGAAGTGGTGGCGCCTCTGAACCGTGATGGCGATGAAATTGGCGCGCAATGGCAAAGTGGTCAAGTGACCATGCCCCCTGGTTTTAAGGCCGCGTATCAGCAGTTTTGGCAAGCCGGTTGGCCTGCACTTTCTGCAGCCCCAGAAGATGGGGGTCAAGGTCTGCCCACAGTCTTAGAAATCATCTTGTACGAAATGCTGTCGGCGGCCAACCACGGCTGGACCATGGCACCCGGTTTATTGCATGGCGCCTATGAGTGCATCAAGCATTACGCCAGCCCGTCACTTCAAGAAACCTACCTCAGCAAAGTTGGCACTGGCGAATGGCTGGCCACCATGTGCCTCACAGAACCGCATGCTGGCAGCGATTTGGGCTTGGCTCGTACCAAAGCCACACCGCAGGCAGATGGTCGGTATGCCTTGAATGGGACCAAAATTTTTATCTCAGGTGGCGAACACGACCTGACCGACAACATTGTGCATTTGGTCTTGGCGCGTCTGCCCGATGCCCCACCCGGCCCCAAAGGTTTGTCCTTGTTTTTGGTGCCCAAGTTCTACCCGAATGGCGAACGCAGTGCCGTCCATTGCGATCGCATTGAAGAAAAAATGGGCTTGCACGGCAGCCCCACTTGCGTGATGCGTTTTGACGATGCACTGGCCGAGATCATTGGCGAACCTGGCAAAGGTTTGAACGCCATGTTTGTGATGATGAATGCGGCGCGTTTGCATGTGGCCATGCAAGGCATTGGCCTTTTAGATGCAGCTTGGCAAAAGGCGGATGCTTATGCCCAAGAACGCCGTCAAATGCGCGCGCCAGCAGGCAAGGATGCCAAAACTAAATCAGCCGCCGAAGCCGATTTCATCATTGAGCACCCCGCCATTCAACGCATCCTGAACACGCAACGCGCTTGGGTCGATGGTGGTCGCGTTTTGGCCTACCAAACCGCCATTGAGCTGGACCGCATCAAACACGCCGACAAAGACGCTGCGGCCAAATCTCAACGCTGGTGTGCTTTGGTCACCCCCGTCATGAAAGCCGCCTTTACCCATCAAGCCTTTCATGGTGGCAGCGACTGCTTGCAAGTCTTGGGGGGCCATGGTTATGTGCGTGAATGGGGCATCGAACAAATTGTTCGCGATGCTCGTGTCGCCATGATTTACGAAGGCACCAACGAAATTCAAGCCATCGATTTATTGGTTCGTAAAGTGATGGCCGATGGTGGTCAAAGCTTGAACCAACTGCTGGACGACCTGCAAGCCGAAACTGGTCAGGTGTCTTTACAAGCCACACAACTTCGCCAACTGACGCAAAGCATTTTGACAGCGGCACAGCAAGACCCTAGCGTGGGCCATCGGGTGGCAGACGATTATTTACGTGCAACGGCCTTGGTCTTGTTGCAATGGGCATGGCAACGCATTGATGCGCAAATGCATCAGCAACCTGCTGACGTCACGAGCCGTTGGCAACCCGCGTCCAAAGCTTTTCAGCAATGGATTTTGCCCGAGTTCGCCATGCGCAGTCACATCATCGAGACCCAATGTCAAGCAGCGTAAAAAATGCACCAGCGGCTGTTGAGACAGTCGACACCAGCTACTTAGAAACCTTGATTGGTTACAACGCACGACGCGCTGCGTTGGCTGTGATCGCTGATTTCGTTGAAAAAATGGCGGTCTACAACTTAACGCCCGTTGATTTTTCTGTGATGTCCGTCATCGTGCACAACCCAGGCGTCACGTCGCGCCAACTGTGCGCGGCCTTGAACATCTTGCCCCCCAATTTGGTGGGCTTGATTCAAGCTTTGGATGCACGAGGATTGATTGAGCGCTTGCCTCACCCCCACGACGGTCGTGCTGTGGGATTGCACCCCACCGCCAAAGGCATCGACCTGATGGCGCAAGCCGAAGTGACAGCATCCGAGCTAGAAAAAAATGTAGGCGGTAAACTCACTGCCAACCAAACGCAAACTTTGGTTTCGCTCTTGCAAAAAATATACCTCTAGGCCGCTTGTATCCTCAGGCCGCTGGCGGTCCAAAATGGGAGACTCGGCCTTGTCAAATTCAAGCTTTCCTTCGTTGGCAGCAACACTGCCGCAAGATGGCCATCAGGCCATTCTCATTGGTCGCATTTGGGTGCCTGGCCAAGGTCCTTACCTGGTCAAAGTAAGCCCCACAGAAACCACTGACTTGTCGGGTTTAGCCCTCACCTGCAGCGACTTGATGGAGATCGACCATGTCGCCAACCGTGTACAAACGCACGCGGGCAAAACGTGGTCTACCGAAGCCCTTTGGCAAAACACCGATCCACAACATCGCAATGAACAACACCCTTGGTTCCTTGCCCCCACTGACTTGCAAGCCATCAAAGCAGCCGGCGTGACGTTTGTGGCCAGCATGCTAGAGCGCGTGATTGAAGAACAAGCGCGCGGTGATGCGGCCAAAGCTGAAAGCGTTCGCAAAGCAGTGATTGGCGTCATCGGTGACAACCTGCGCAATATCAAGCCGGGATCGGAGCAAGCCATGAAGCTCAAAGAAGTGCTGGTGGCCCAAGGCGTGTGGTCACAGTACCTTGAAGTGGGCATTGGCCCCGATGCCGAGATCTTCACCAAATCACAAGTTATGAGCGCCGTCGGCTCTGGTTTTGAGGTGGGCTTGCACCCCGGCAGTTCTTGGAACAACCCCGAACCCGAAATTGTGTTGGTCATCAATTCCCGTGGCCAGGTGGTGGGCGCCGCCATGGGCAACGATGTCAATCTGCGCGACTTTGAAGGTCGCAGCGCACTGCTCTTGGGCAAGGCCAAAGACAACAATGCCAGCTGCGCCATTGGCCCGTTCATTCGATTGTTTGATGGCCAGTACACCATCGACAGCGTTCGAAACACCGACCTCAGCATGGCCGTCCATGGCCCCGAAGGCTTTGTGATGCAAGGCAGCAGTTCGCTCAGCCAAATCAGCCGAGACCCCTTGGACTTGGCGGCCCAAGCCATTGGCCCCAATCACCAATACCCAGATGGTTTAGTGCTGTTTTTGGGGACCATGTTCGCCCCCACTCAAGACCGCCATGGCCCTGGCCAAGGCTTCACCCATGTGGTGGGCGATACCGTGGCCATCACCACCCCGCAATTGGGCACCCTCTACAACCGCGTGACCACCTCAGACCAAGCACCGGCCTGGACTTACGGCATTCGTGCCCTGATGCAAGACTTGGCCAAGCGCTCGTCCCCCTGAGACCAGGGCCTTGGGGAGTGCCCATCCACTGGCATAATTCAACCCAACGGCTGGTCTCGCTCCGGCCTTTCTATGACCCATCTCGAGGACACACCATGATCACTACAGCCACTGGCCTGCAATACGAAGACACCGTGGTCGGCGACGGCGCCGAAGCCACCAAAGGCCAAACAGTCACCGTTCACTACACAGGTTGGTTGTACAAAGATGGCGAACAAGGTGCCAAATTTGACTCTAGCAAAGACCGCCGCGACCCCTTTCAATTTTCTTTGGGCGCGGGCATGGTCATTCGCGGCTGGGACGAAGGCGTGGCCGGTATGAAAATTGGGGGCGCTCGCACCCTGATCATTCCCGCTGAATTGGGATACGGTTCACGCGGCGCTGGTGGTGTGATTCCCCCTAACGCCACCCTCAAATTCGACGTCGAATTGCTCGATTTGTCTTGATCTGATGCAAGACCCCTTGGCACTTCGCCAACAGGGTCTTGAAATCCTTCAAAACGCCCCCAAGTTTGGGGCGTTGTCATTTATTGCGGATGCATTTCATGTCTGATTCCAGCTCTCAAAATACCCAAAACCCAAATCAAAATGCCAGCCCTGCCGGCGTCATGCCCACCGCAGAAGCTTTGGCTGCAGCTGCAGCTGCCATGGGCACTGACACCCAGGCTGCTCAAGCACAAGCACCTCAAGATCCCTTGGCAGATGCTCAAGCCGAACTGGCCAACATCAAGGCCCAAAACGCCACCTTGGCTGACCAGTACCTGCGCGCCCAGGCCGATGTTCAAAACGCCCGTCGCCGCGCCGACGAAGAAATTTCCAAGGCTCGCAAATTTGCGGTGGAAGGTTTTGCCGACAGCTTGTTGCCTGTGCTCGACAGCTTGGAAGCCGGCTTGGCCATTCAAAATGCCACCCCAGAACAAATTCGCGAAGGCGCTGAAGCCACCCTGCGCCAACTGAAAAGCGCCCTTGAGCGCAACAAAGTCATTGAGATCAACCCAGCCGCAGGCACCAAGTTTGATCCCCATCACCACCAAGCCATCAGCGTGGTTCCTGCCGAGCAAGAAGCCAACACCGTGGTGACCGTCTTGCAAAAGGGCTACCTCATTGCCGATCGCGTGTTGCGACCTGCATTGGTCACGGTAACCGCCCCCAAATAAACCCTCACAGAAGTAGTGAAGCGCCTCTTTTGAGGCAATTCAGGGCAAAAAAGAAGCAATTTCAGCCAAATTGGCCTTGAAATTGCCCAAACAGCCCCTACTTCTGTTTCATTCAAGCATTTTTTAGATTTACCGGAGAAGAACATGGGAAGAATCATTGGCATTGACTTAGGCACCACCAACTCGTGTGTGGCCATCATGGAAGGCAACACCACCAAGGTGATTGAGAACGCCGAAGGCGCTCGCACCACCCCTTCCATCATTGCGTATCAAGAAGACGGCGAAATTTTGGTCGGCGCGTCCGCCAAGCGTCAAGCGGTCACCAACCCCCGCAACACGCTGTATGCCGTGAAGCGTTTAATTGGTCGCAAATTCTCTGAAAAAGAAGTTCAAAAAGACATCGACCTGATGCCTTACACCATTGCCAAAGCCGACAACGGCGACGCCTGGGTGGAAGTACGTGGCAACAAATTGGCGCCTCCCCAAATCAGCGCTGAAGTGTTGCGCAAAATGAAGAAAACCGCCGAAGACTACCTCGGCGAAGAAGTGACAGAGGCCGTCATCACGGTGCCTGCTTACTTCAACGACGCACAACGACAAGCCACTAAAGATGCAGGCCGCATTGCTGGCTTGGATGTGAAGCGCATCATCAACGAACCTACTGCCGCAGCATTGGCTTTCGGTTTGGACAAGACAGACAAAGGCGATCGCAAAATTGCCGTGTACGACTTGGGTGGCGGCACGTTTGACGTGTCCATCATCGAAATTGCCGACGTCGATGGCGAAAAGCAATTTGAAGTGTTGTCCACCAACGGCGACACCTTCTTGGGCGGTGAAGACTTCGACCAACGCATCATCGACTTCATCATCACCGAGTTCAAGAAAGAAAGCGGCGTTGATTTGTCCAAAGACGTGTTGGCCTTGCAGCGCTTGAAAGAAGCCGCTGAAAAAGCCAAGATCGAATTGTCCAGTTCTGCTGGCACCGACATCAACTTGCCTTACATCACGGCCGATGCCACAGGTCCTAAGCACCTGAACATCAAGCTCAGCCGCGCCAAGTTGGAAAGCCTGGTCGACGAGTTGATCGAGCGCACCATTGCACCTTGCCGCATGGCCATCAAAGATGCCGGCGTGAGTGTGTCCGACATTGACGACATCATTTTGGTGGGTGGTATGTCTCGCATGCCCAAAGTGCAAGACAAGGTCAAAGAGTTTTTTGGCAAAGAGCCACGCAAAGACGTGAACCCTGACGAAGCCGTGGCCGTGGGCGCTGCCATTCAAGGTCAAGTGTTGTCGGGCGATCGCAAAGACGTGTTGTTGTTGGACGTGACACCTTTGTCCTTGGGCATCGAAACCCTGGGCGGTGTGATGACCAAAATGATCACCAAGAACACCACCATCCCCACCAAGTTTGCACAAACCTACTCTACCGCTGAAGACAATCAGCCTGCGGTGACCATCAAGGTGTACCAAGGCGAGCGCGAGATGGCCAGCGGCAACAAGTTGCTGGGCGAGTTCAACCTGGAAGGCATTCCACCTGCAGCACGTGGCACACCGCAAATTGAAGTGTCCTTTGACATCGACGCCAACGGCATCTTGCACGTGGGCGCCAAAGACAAAGGCACCGGCAAAGAAAACAAGATCACCATCAAGGCCAACTCTGGTTTGTCTGAAGCCGAAATTCAGCAGATGGTGAAAGACGCAGAGTTGAACGCCGAAGACGACAAGAAAAAACTCGAAATCGTTCAAGCCAAAAACTCAGGCGAAGCCACTGTGCACAGCGTGAAGAAAAGCCTGACCGAATACGGCGACAAGATTGAAGCCGACGAGAAAACAAAAATCGAAGCGGCTGTGAAGGAATTGGAAGAAGCTTTGACTGGCGACGACAAAGACGCCATCACCGCCAAAACCGAAACCCTCATGACCGTCAGCCAAAAACTGGGCGAGAAAATGTACGCTGACATGCAAGCCCAAGAAGCGGCTGCTGGCGGCGCAGCGGGTGCCCCAGGTGCCGACGCCAAACCGGCCGACGACAACGTCGTTGACGCTGAAGTCAAGGAAGTTAAAAAAGGCTAAGCCTTTCATTCAAGGGCAATAGCCCAAGCCGCCGCGTCAGCGTATTCCTCTGGAAATCGCTTTCGCGGCGTTCTTGTTCAAACAGTAGCAAAAAACGATGGCCAAAAGAGACTTTTACGAAGTATTGGGTGTAGCCAAGAACGCCTCTGATGAAGAGATCAAAAAGGCGTATCGCAAATTGGCAATGAAGTTCCACCCTGACCGTCATCAGGGCGACGACGCCAAAGAAGCCGAAGGCAAATTCAAAGAGGTCAAAGAGGCCTACGAGATGTTGTCGGATGCGCAAAAACGCGCGGCCTACGATCAATACGGCCACGCGGGTGTCGACCCCAACATGCGCGGTGGCGCAGGCGGCGCTGAAGGCTTTGGCGGTTTTGGCGAAGCCTTTGGTGACATTTTTGGCGACATCTTTGGCCAACAACGCGGTGGTGGACGTGGCGGTCGCCAAGTGTTCCGGGGTGGCGATTTAAGCTACGCCATGGAAGTCACTTTGGAAGAAGCGGCGGCTGGTAAGGATGCTCAAATACGTATTCCCGGCTGGGAGGAGTGCGAGCCTTGTGATGGTTCTGGCGCAAAGAAAGGCACCAGTGCCAAAACCTGCGGCACTTGCCAAGGTTCAGGCACGGTGCAAATGCGCCAAGGCTTTTTCAGCGTGCAGCAAACCTGCCCGCACTGCCGCGGCTCCGGCAAAATCATCTCCGACCCCTGCCCTTCGTGCAGTGGCCAAGGCAAACTCAAAAAGCAAAAAACACTCGAAGTCAAAATCCCTGCGGGCATTGACGACGGCATGCGCATTCGCAGCACGGGCAACGGTGAACCTGGCACCAACGGCGGCCCGCCCGGTGACTTGTACATTGAGATTCGCCTCAAGAAGCACGACATCTTTGAGCGTGATGGTGACGACCTGCATTGCTCCGTGCCCATCGGTTTCAGCAAGGCCGCATTGGGCGGAGAGATTGATGTGCCCACGCTCAATGGCAAAGCTGCCATCGACATTCCAGAAGGTACGCAAACTGGCAAGCAATTCCGTTTGCGCGGCAAAGGCATCAAGGGTGTGCGTTCCAGTTACCCCGGTGACTTGTACTGCCACATCACGGTAGAGACGCCGGTCAAACTCACAGAGCACCAACGCAAGTTGCTCAAAGAGTTTGACGAGTCTTTGCAAAAAGGCGGCGCCAAGCACATGCCCACCGGCAACAGCTGGACCGACAAACTCAAAGGTTTGTTCGGCGCTTAACCTTGACATAGGTCAAGCTCATGTTGGGTCAACGGCCTAACATGAGCCCATGACACTCAACATTCGTTTCTTAGGCGGTGCCGACACGGTCACCGGTTCCAAATATTGCGTCGAACACGACGGCAAAAAATTGCTGGTCGACTGCGGCCTGTTTCAGGGCTTCAAGCAACTGCGCTTGCGCAACTGGGATGCTTGCCCCATTCCCCCCAAAGACGTGAGTGCCGTCATCCTCACGCATGCACACTTAGACCACAGCGGCTATTTGCCCTTGCTGGCACGCAGTGGCTTTGAAGGCAAGGTGCACAGCACCTCCGGCACGCGCGACCTTTGCGCCATCTTGTTGCCCGACAGCGGCCACATCCAAGAAGAAGACGCCTACTTTGCCAACAAGCACGGCTACTCCAAACACGATCCGGCGTTGCCGCTCTACACACAGCAAGATGCGAAGTATTGCCTGCAACAGTTTCATGTTGAAAAACTCAACACTTGGTTTCAACCCATCAAGGGCTGGAACGCCAAGTTCAGCACTGCGGGGCATATTTTGGGGGCCGCCAGTTTGCTGTTGGAAGTTGCGGGCAAACTCATTCTGTTTTCGGGTGACTTAGGGCGCCCCGATGACAGCCTCATGAACCCACCCGATGCACCGCCGCAAGCCGATACGGTGCTCATTGAATCAACCTATGGCAACCGCAGCCACCCCGCTGAAAACGTCAATGCTGAACTGGGGGCCGCACTCAAAAAAGTGGCCGCTCGAGGCGGTGTGGCAGTGGTGCCGGTGTTTGCGGTGGGCCGTGCGCAAGCTATTCTGCACAGCATTGCACAATTGAAATCGGCTGGCGAAATCCCCCACAGCCTGCCCATCTTTTTAGACAGTCCGATGGCTGTTCACACCACGGCTTTGTTCAAACGCCACATGGGTGAACACCGTTTAAGCGCGGAAGAAGTCCAAGCCATGGACCATGTGGCCACCATGATCGAAACGCCCGAACAATCCAAAGCACTGGTCAAACGGCACGGCCCCATGGTCATTCTGTCGGCCAGTGGCATGGCCACCGGTGGCCGCGTGCTGCACCACTTGGCCAACCATGTGGGCAACCATCGCAACATGGTCATCCTCACAGGGTTTCAGTCGCCTGGGACGCGCGGCGCAACCTTGGCCAGCGGTGCCGCGACGGTCCGCTTGCATGGCAAAGATTTGCCAGTCGAAGCAGAAATTGTGCAGCTCAGTTCGGCGTCGGCTCACGCAGACGGCGATCAGCTTTTGGCGTGGCTCCAAAAAATGCCAAATCCACCCGCCCAGGTCTATGTGGTTCACGGTGAACGAGAAGCTTCCGACACGCTGCGCCAGCGCATAGAAAGAGAATTGAAAATGCGCGCTGTGGTACCAGAACATGCATCTTTGTGGCCAGGCTGAGCTCAAGTGGCTTTAAACTTCGGTGCATGACATCACAGCGCCGTAAATCTTCAGGACTCTCTTCCAAAGCTTGGCACCCCGTGTGGGTGGCCCTCATGGGTAGTGTTTGGCTAGCCACCATTGGCAATTTAGCGCTTTGGGAACAAGTCCAACATCTGCCAGAAGTCACGGGGTTGCGGGGTCTGGCGTTTGCAATTGGGTTTGGCACCATCATCACAGCCGCCACCTTGGCCCTCTTAAGTTTTTTGAATTGGCGAGGTTGGCTCAAGCCTGTGCTCACTGTGTTCTTTTTAAGTGCTGCCAGCGGTGCTTACTTCATGATGAGCTACGGCATTGTGATCGACAGCACCATGATCACCAATGTGATGCAGACCGATACCAAAGAAGCCTTGGATCTGTTCAATTGGCGCATGCTGATCAGCTTTATTCTTTTGGGTTTATTGCCCAGCTGGCTTTTGTGGAAAACACCTCTCAAATCACTGGCATTTGGCAAACAACTGCTGAGCAATACAGCCACAGTCGTCGCATCTTTGGTGATCATTGTGGCCACCTTGTTGGCCATCTTTCAAGACTACTCGTCCATCATGCGCAACCATACCCAGCTGCGCTATTTGGTCAACCCGCTCAACAGCTTTTATGCCATTGGCATGGTGGCAGCGAAGCCGTTTCAACGCGATCAAAAAACTTTGTTGCCGATCGGCAAAGATGCCCAAGTTGCAGCCTTCAAAGCAAGCGACAAACCACCCCTGTTGTTGGTGGTGCTAGGTGAAACGGCACGCATGGGCAACTTTGGTGTCAATGGGTACGAGCGCAACACCACACCGGAACTGTCCAAAGAAAACATCATCAGCCTCAAAGGTGTGAGCTCTTGCGGCACCAGCACGGCAGCGTCAGTGCCTTGCATGTTCGCTCACCTGGGCAAAGAAGATTTTGAGGCGCGCAAAAACAATTACGAAAGCCTGATTGATGTTTTGAATCATGCGGGCTTGGCCGTTTTGTGGATTGACAATCAATCGGGCTGCAAGGGGGTGTGCGAACGAGTCCCCCAAGTCCTCACCAAAGAACTCAAACATCCAACTCTCTGCAAAGACGGTGAATGCTTTGACGAAATCATGTTGCAGCAATTGGATGAACGCATTCAAGCATTGCCAGCAGAACGTCGCGCTAAGGGTGTGGTGGTGGTAATGCACCAAATGGGCAGCCATGGGCCTGCTTATTACAAACGAGTACCCGACGCCTTTAAAAAATTTCAACCTGAATGCAAGAGCAACGCCTTGCAAGAGTGCTCACGCGAACAAGTGGTCAATTCGTTTGACAACACCATCTTGTACACCGACCACTTCTTGGGACAAGCCATTCAGTGGCTGAAAAAATCAGAAGCAACTCACGCTTCTGCCATGCTGTATGTTTCTGACCATGGTGAATCTTTGGGTGAAAACAACCTCTATTTGCATGGCCTGCCCTACCGTATTGCACCGGAGGTTCAAAAGCGAGTTCCATGGATCACATGGTGGTCGCCACGATTTGAAAAGCAGGCGGGCCTATCGCGCACCTGCGTCAAAAACAAAGCACAAGATGCGCTGTCACACGACAACTACTTTCACACCCTCTTAGGCATGGCGGGGGTGAGTACTGAGGTGTACCAGGCCAAATTGGATGTGCATGCGGATTGCCGCAGCAAATCATAAAAAGCGATCGAGCAACTTTCTGGAGTAGCGGTCCATCTGGGCCAAATCGCGAATCAAAAACTGTACGCCATGACCATCGGTCACCAGCAACACGGTTGCCGACAATCGGCGAATATCCTCTTCACCTTTCAACAGCAAGGTGGTGGGGCCACGGTCAGTTTCAACATCCCACGTGCTGGGTGTCACAAAACTGCTCACACCATGCAGCTTTAAGATTTGCGGCATGAATTCGCGTTGCGTCATGGCCATCACAACTTTGGCCCGAATTAATTCTGACAACTGGTTCAAATGAGGAATCCAGAGCAACTCTTTCCCGTCCACATCCACCAAAGCAATACCTTCTTCAGGCGCAGCCACTGGAAAAGAACGCACGGCCATCACGTGGTCGTGCTGAACGCCCTCGGCGCTGACATAGAGCCAACGGCCAGACGGGCTTTGGTCAAATTGAATGTTCATCAAAGCTTGGCTCATGCTGTGACCGTCTCTCTCAAGACAGCGCCTTCGGATTCTGCTTGCCGTTGTTGTGCTTCATACAAGCGCCAGTAGGCGCCTTTGCTTTCAATCAGCACATCGTGTGTACCCTCTTCCACAATGAGTCCCTTGTCCATCACCACCAATCGATCGGCTTTGCGCAGCGTTGAAAGTCGGTGGGCAATGGCAATGGTGGTCCGGCCGCGGACCAAATTGTCCAAGGCGTTTTGAATTTCTTTTTCTGTTTCGGTATCGACGGCAGAAGTGGCTTCGTCCAAAATTAAGATGCGTGGATTGATCAGCAAAGCGCGGGCGATTGAAATGCGTTGACGCTCGCCACCCGACAAGCCTTGCCCCCGCTCACCCACCAAAGAGTCATAGCCTTGGGGCATGCGCAAAATAAATTCATGCGCATGTGCCGCACGGGCTGCCGCCACAATGTCTTCGCGCGAAGCATCGGGCAGGCCATAGGCAATGTTGTCGGCAATGGTGCCAAAGAACAAGAAGGGTTCTTGCAACACCAAACCAATGTGCCTGCGGTAATCCGCCACCTTCAATTGTTTGATGTCCACACCATCCAAGGCAATGCTGCCCTCCGACAAATCGTAGAAGCGGCACATCAAATTGACTAGGGTACTTTTACCGTAACCACTGTGCCCCACCAAGCCAATCATTTCACCTGGCTTGATGTCTAAGTTCAATTGCTTGATCACAGCACGGTTGCCATATCTAAAGCTGGCCTCGGTCAGGGTGATGCGGCCTTCTACTTTGGGCAATGCGACAGGATTGACAGGTTCAGGCACGCTGGACACATGGTCCAAAATTTCAAAAATGCGCTTGGCACCTGAAGCCGCTTTTTGGGTGGTGGACACAATGCGACTCATGGAGTCCAAGCGGGTGTAGAAGCGGCCGATGTAGGCCAAAAACGCTGTGAGCACACCCACCGTAATTTTGTCTTTGGACACCAACCAAATACCAAAGCCCCACACCACCAACAAACCTATTTCGGTCATCAATGTCACCGTGGGTGAGAACACTGACCACACACGGTTCAATCGATCGTTCACAGCTAAGTTGTGTTTGTTGGCATCGATGAATCGCTGCGCTTCGCGGTCTTCCTGCGCAAAGGCTTTGACCACACGAATGCCCGGAATGGTGTCGGCCAAAACATTGGTCACCTCCGACCAAACACGGTCAATTTTTTCAAATCCGGTCCGCAGTTTTTCGCGCACCACATGGATCAACCAACCGATGAAGGGCAAAGGCAGCAAGGTGACCAAAGCCAAAGTGGGGTTGATGGAAAACAAGATGATGGCCGTCATCATGATCATCAGCACATCGGTGGCAAAGTCGAGCAAGTGCAAGGACAAAAACACATTGATACGATCGGTTTCGCTGCCAATGCGCGCGATCAAATCGCCGGTGCGACGGCCCCCAAAATACTCCAGTGACAATTTGAGCAAGTGCTGATAAGTGGTGGTGCGCAAGTCGGCCCCGATGCGTTCAGAGACCAAAGCCAAGATGTAGGTCTTCACCCAGCCCAAGCTCCAAGCCACCAAAGCCGACCCCAACAAACCCAACAAGTACCAAGACACCGTGACGGGATCAATGGCCTTGCCGTTTTGGTACGGAATGAGGATGTCGTCCATCAAGGGCATGGTGAGGTACGGCGGAACCAAGGTCGCCGCCGTCGAAGCCAAGGTGAGGACAAACCCCAAGAGCAGCTGCCATTGGTAGGGTCTGGCAAAACGCCAAAGCTTGAACAAGGTCCATGTGGAGGGCGGGGCTTGGTCTTTTTCTAGACAAACAGGACACTCGTCATCGGAGGCATCGACCACGTTTTGACAAATGGGGCACAAGACATGCCGCATGCTGCCAACGCCGGGCTCGACCGTCTCTTGCGCGCCTGGGCTGTTGAGGGCTTGGCCTAAAAAAGTAGGCGCTTGTTGGCGCAAAACTTGTTGATTTTCAAAGCGTAATTTCCAACGCAGCACTGCGGCTTCTAGGCCCAGCGTAAACCGCCAAGCGGCCAAGCGTCGGCCGCCTTGGTGCAATGCCAGCGTGCCAACGCCCGCGTGATCCTGCACTCGCAAACTCAAATCAGGGCTGAGTTGGCTTAAATTCCAATTTTTTTGAGCCTCATCCGTAGAGATGACCCTTTGATCGGTCAAAATAACAAGAGTTTTTTTGAATCTTAATTCGTCATTCAAGTCAACCTCTAGCCAGGCTAGGACGTTTTCACCAAGGTGAACTTGAGACAACACGCCCTCCTGCCAGAAAATAGGCAATCCCAGCAAATCGATGGGTGGGTGGGTATTGGAGTTCATAAAAGTTCAAACAGCAAGAGTCAACACGTGTTGGCGGCAAACAAAAACAGCAAAAGAAGCGGCCAGGACACAGCCCATGTACCTTGTTTATCAGACGATCATTGCCAGTGCTGCAACTGGCCGGTCATTGTATCTCCGGACACGAATCGCTCCGTGCCATCGCTCAGAATCGTCAGGCCCACGGAAATGAGTTCTAAAGATATCAAATTTTTACGGATGACCCATCTCAAGGGTCCCAACATCTGGACATACCGCCCGGTCATGGAGGCTTGGATCGACATCGGCGATCTTGAAGATTGCCCTTCCAACACCCTGCCCGGCTTCAACGAGCGGCTCCAAGACATGTTGCCCGGCCTCATTGAGCACCGCTGCAGCGTGGGCGAACGCGGTGGTTTCCTCCAAAGGTTGACCGAAGGCACCTGGCCTGGCCACATCATGGAGCACGTGGCCCTGGAGCTGCAAAACCGCGCCGGCATGCAAACCGGTTTTGGCAAAGCCCGCGAAGCCGGCCCCCGTGGCATCTACAAAGTGGTCATCCGCACCCGCAACGAAACCGTTAGCCGTGCCGCCCTTCAAGCCGCCCGCGACCTGGTCATGGCGGCCATCGAAAACCGCCCCTTCCCCGTTAAGCAAGTCATTGCCGACCTCACCCAAATGGTCGACCGCCTGTGCATTGGCCCTAGCACCGCATGCATTGTCGATGCAGCCGCCGAGCGCAACATTCCAGCCATTCGTTTGAACGATGGCAACTTGGTTCAACTAGGCTATGGCGCCAATCAGCGCCGCATCTGGACGGCCGAAACCGACCAAACCAGTGCCATTGCGGAAGGCGTGTCCAAAGACAAAGACCTGACCAAAAGCCTTCTGGCAAATTGTGGCGTCCCAGTACCCGAAGGTCGTAATGTCGCCTCCCCTGCCGAAGCTTGGGAAGCTGCTCAAGACATTGGGCTGCCCGTTTGCGTCAAGCCGGTCGACGGCAACCATGCCCGAGGTGTCTCGCTAGAGTTGCGAACTCAGTCAGAAATTGAAGCCGCCTACCATTTGGCCGAGGCCGAAGGCAGCGATGTTTTGGTAGAGCGTCATATATTGGGCGATGAGCACCGCTTGTTGGTGGTCGGTGGCAAGGTCGTTGCGGCTAACAAAGGTGAAGTGGCCAGCGTCATTGGCGATGGCACTCACACGGTTGAGCAGTTGATTGACATTCAAATCAACTCCGATCCACGTCGCGGCGAAGAAGAAGACTTCCCCCTCGACACCATCCGCCTCAAAGACCACACCACGGCGGTCCTCGAACTGCAACGCCAAGGCCTCACGGGCAACAGCATTCCCGAAAAAGACCGTCATGTGTTGGTCATGCGCACAGGCAACATGGCCATGGACGTCACGGACTTGGTGCACCCCGATGTTGCCGAATTGGCAGCACTGGCGGCACGCATTGTGGGCCTGGACATTGCGGGCGTTGACTTGGTCGCGCAAGATATTTCCAAGCCCATGAAAGCCCAAGGTGCGGCCATTGTTGAAGTCAATGCCGGCCCAGGTTTGCTCATGCACCTGAAGCCCGCCTCGGGTTCACCCAGACCCGTTGGACAAGCCATTGCTGCCCACTTGTTTGCCCCCGATTCCGAACCCCGCATTCCTGTGGTGGGCGTCATTGGCCAAGACAACACCACGGGCACCAGCCACCTCGTTGCTTGGCTTTTGCATTTGCAAGGCTTACAAACTGGCTTGGCTTCCGCTAAAGGACTCTTCTTGGGTCAGCGCAGCTTGCAATCCAGCAATGGCATGGAGTGGGAGTCTGCACAACGCTTGCTAATCAACCGCTCGGTGCAGGCCGCCGTGTTTGAAACGACCGCGCGTCACTTACTGTCCGAAGGTCTGCCCTACGACCGTTGCCAAGTGGGCATCATCACCAACATGCCTAAAGCCGAAGGCTTGCAAGACCTGTACATCCACAGCGACGAGCAAATGCCCAACGTCATTCGCACCCAAATGGATGTGATACTTGCCAACGGCATGGCTGTGCTCAATGCAGATGATCCTGCAGTGGCTAACCTAGCGCAGTATTGCGACGGTGAGGTGACTTACTTTGCCAATTCAGAAGATCACCCGCTCATCGTCAAACACCGCAGTGAAAATGGCCGCGTGGTGTTCTGGCGCAAACAACACTTGGTCTTGGCCCAAGGCGAACAAGAGATTGATGCTTTAAACCGGCAATTACCGGCCATCGATAAATTGTTTAAAAACCAATACATCACATGCATCGAAGTCCTGGCTGCCTCAGCAGCGGCATGGGCCTTGGGCATCAACACCGATTTGATTCGTGCAGGCATTAAGAGCTTTGGACAAAGCCCTGGCTCACACTGAGCCCCTTTTAACGCCCTCACACATCAATACAAAACGACGCGCTTCAACCAGGAATACTGTTTCATGGAAGTTTCAAGAATCCGAGCTTTGCGAGGCCCCAATTTATGGAGCCGACAGACCAGCATTGAAGCTATTGTCAGTTGCGAACCTCAAGAATGCGAAATGTTGCCAGGCAACGATTTCGAAAAACAGTTGCGCAGAATTTTTCCCGCGGTAGGTCCTTTAGAGGGCACCCGTCCTGGCCAGCCTGCAAGTTTGGCACATGCCCTCGAAAAAATTACGCTCAGCCTGCAAAATCAGGCGGGGTGTCCTGTCACTTTTAGCCGAACCACCGTGACGCAAGAAGCGGGCGTCTACCAAGTCGCCGTGCAATACACAGAAGAGTCCGTCGGACGTCTGGCACTCAGCTGGGCTGAAAAACTCTGCCATGCCGTCCAAACCAAATCACCCTTCGACCTCGCGCAAGCGCTAGCCGAGTTGCGTGAACTCGATGAAGATGTTCGCTTAGGCCCCTCCACAGGCTCTATTGTGGATGCCGCCGTGATCAAAGGCATTCCTTATCGTCGCCTCACAGAAGGCAGCATGGTTCAATTTGGTTGGGGCTCCAAACAGCGCCGTATTCAAGCCGCCGAAACCGACACCACCAGTGCCATTGCCGAATCGATTGCTCAAGACAAAGACTTGACCAAGTCCTTGCTGTTGGCTGCGGGTGTGCCAGTGCCTTTAGGTCGGCCTGCCAAAGACCTAGAAGATGCCTGGACCATTGCGCAAAATATTGGCCTGCCCGTGGTGGTCAAACCTCAAGATGGCAACCAAGGCAAAGGTGTGACGGTCAACATCACCGATCGTGAACTGTTCAATCAAGCCTACGACACTGCCGCAAGATATGGCGAAGTGCTGGTCGAGAAATTTTTGCCAGGCAGCGACTATCGCTTGCTGGTGGTGGGCAACAAGCTGGTGGCCGCAGCGCGCCGTGAACCTCCCTTGGTAGTGGGTGATGGTGTCCTCACCGTTCGTGAACTGGTTGAAAAAGTCAACGCCGATCCACGCCGAGGCGATGGTCACTCCACATCGTTGACCAAAATCAGATTTGACGACATTGCCATTGGCCGCTTAAAGCTACAAGACCTTGAGCCCAACTCTGTGCCCGAAAAAGGTCGTCGCGTTATTCTGCGCAACAACGCCAACCTGTCAACAGGCGGCACCGCCACCGATGTCACCGACGATGTGCACGCCGAAGTGGCCGCACGTGCTGTGGCAGCAGCCCAAATGGTGGGCGTTGACATTTGCGGTGTCGACGTGGTGTGTGAATCGGTTCTCAAACCCTTAGAAGAACAAAATGGTGGCATCGTTGAAGTCAATGCTGCCCCTGGTTTGCGCATGCACATCAGCCCTTCGTTTGGCAAGGGACGCAATGTCGGCAAGGCCGTCATTGATCACATGTTCCCCAACGGCGACAACGGCCGCATTCCTGTCATCGCCGTCACTGGCACCAATGGCAAAACCACCACCGTTCGCCTCACAGCACACTTGCTCAAAGCCAATCAACTTCGAGTGGGCATGACCAACACCGATGGTGTGTATGTCAATGGCCGGCAAATTGACGACGGCGATTGCAGTGGTCCTCGCAGTGCCCGCAATGTGTTGATGCACCCCGATGTGGATGCGGCTGTTTTTGAAACAGCCCGCGGCGGTTTGCTCCGCGAAGGTTTGGCCTTCGATCGCTGCCAAGTGGCCATTGTGACCAACATGGGCTCTGGCGATCATTTGGGTCTGAACTACATCACCACACTGGAAGACCTCTCGGTATTGAAACGCGTCATTGTGCTAAACGTCGCACCCGATGGCATGGCCGTTTTAAATGCGGCCGATCCACAAGTAGCCATGATGGCCAATATGTGCCCGGGCGATGTGACCTTTTTTGCCCTCGACCCGCATCACCCCGTATTGGCCACTCACCGTGCCCAAGGCAAGCGCGTGGTCTACACAGAAAATGGCCACATCGTGGCACAGCAAGGTAAGAAGTCTTTCCGCATTTCTTTGCAAGAGGTTCCGCTCACACGCCAAGGCCAAATTGGTTTCCAAACCGAAAACGTCATGGCGGCGGTGGCCGCTGCTTGGGCTGTGGATGTTCCGTGGGACACCATTGCACAAGGCTTGTCCACTTTCATCAGCGACATACAAGGTGTGCCTGGCCGCTTCAATGTGTTTGATTACAAGGGTGCCACCCTCATTGCCGACTATGGCCACAACCCAGATGCCATTCAGGCGCTGGTACACGCTGTTGACAACATGCCAGCGCAAAAACGCCTGGTGGTGATCAGCGGTGCAGGCGACAGGCGTGATCAAGACATCCGCGATCAAACTCAAATTTTGGGCACTGCCTTTGACGAAGTGATCTTGTATCAAGACGCCTGCCAACGCGGACGCAGTGA
>JBDLWA010000048.1:0-16846 GCA_039804505.1 Pseudomonadota bacterium | reverse complement strand
CATTGATTTGGAAGTAAACTGTCCAGTCACAAAATAGAATGGACAGTTCAATGACTAAATCTAACAGTTTTAAGGGTGCCTTTTTGGCGGCTTGCCTGCTGTTGGCGCCGTTTGCTTGGGCGCAAGCACCTGTTCAAACCAGCACGGCTGCTTCTTGCCCTGCGTTGTTGAACCACACCTTCCCCAGGCTGCAAGATGAAAAGCCACAGTCTTTGTGCCAGTTCAGTGGCAAAGTTATTTTGGTGGTCAACACGGCCAGTTACTGTGGCTTCACGCCCCAGTACAAAGGTCTTGAAGCCTTGTATGCCAAATACAAGGACCGCGGCCTTGTGATTCTTGGATTCCCATCCAACGACTTTGCGCAAGAAAAATCAAACAATCAGGACATTGCTGACTTTTGTGAAAACACCTTTGGGGTGAAATTCCCCATGTTTACCAAAACATCTGTCACTGGCGATGCGGCCGCGCCCTTCTTCAAACAATTGGCGCAAGACCCCGGTCAACGGCCTAAATGGAACTTTTACAAATACCTCATTGGCCGCGATGGCAAATTGCTGGACAGCTACAACAGCATGACCAGTCCCGATAGCAAAAGCTTGGTTCAGGCCATTGAAAAAAGCTTGGCGCAAAAAACACTTTAAAACACGGCGCGATCAAGGTCACACCTTAGCCAACGATTTCAAAGAAAGCAAATTTTGAATTACAAAAAAATAGCCATTGTGGGCTCTGGCATTTCAGGCTTGGCTGTGGCCCATAGCTTGAAAGGCCAAGCCGACGTCACGCTGTATGAGGCGGGTGATTATTTTGGTGGCCATGCCAATACGGTCGACATTACCTTACCCACCGCGCAGGGCAACGTGACGCATGGCGTAGACACAGGGTTTTTGGTCTTCAATGAACGCACCTATCCCAATTTGATCAACTTGTTTGCTGAGTTAGGTGTCGAGACCGCGCTGTCCGACATGTCCTTCTCTGTGCAGGCGCCCAAGGCGTGGGGCTCAGAAAGCTTGGAGTGGAGTGGCACCAATTTAGACACGGTGTTTGCACAGCGCAAAAACTTGCTGCGTCCCAAATTCATCAAGATGCTGCTAGATGTGCTCCGCTTTAACAAGCTGTGCACACGGATTGCCGAAGAACAAAAAGAAGTGGAAATGCGCCAACCGTTGTCGCAGTTCCTCAAGCAACATCAGTTCAGTGAAGCGTTCAAAGACTGGTACTTCTTGCCCATGATGGGCTGTATTTGGAGTTGTCCCACCGATCAAATGCTAGAGTTTCCAGTGGCCACCATGATTCGTTTTTGCCACAACCATGGTTTGATTCAAGTGAGCAATCGCCCTCGCTGGTTTACCGTGACGGGTGGGTCGAGAAACTATGTGCAAAAAATAGTGGCGGGCATCGCAGACAAACGATTGAACACACCCGTTCAGTTGATCGAGCGCGATGAACAGGGTGTGCGCGTGATCACACAAGGCCATGCCGAGCGCTTTGATGAAGTGGTGTTGTGCACGCATTCTGACCAGGCCCTGCGCATGCTCAGAGCGCCCAGCGAACTCGAAACACAATGTTTGTCGGCCATCCGTTATCAAGACAACGTGGCGGTGTTGCACACAGACGCCCGTGTTTTGCCTCAACGCCAAAAGGCGTGGGCGGCTTGGAACTATGTGCGCGCTGAATCCGCCGATCAAGAAAGTTCGCGCGTATGTTTGCATTACCTGCTGAACAAACTGCAACCGCTGCCTTATGAACAAGCCGTGGTGGTGTCATTGAATCCGCTACAAGCGATTGACCCACAACATGTGATTCGCAGCATTGATTACGCGCACCCCGTGTTTGATCTGGCGGCCATTGATGCACAACAACGCATGCCGCAGTTGCAAGGGCAACAACACACTTGGTACGCGGGCGCATGGTTGGGTTATGGCTTTCATGAAGATGGCTTGAAGTCGGGTTTGGCCGTTGCGCGTGAATTGCTCAAGAAAGTCAACGCATGAGCGTGTCGGGTGTGCTCCTCGGTCATGGCCAAGTGCGCCATGTGCGATTGCGCCCCACGCGACATGCCTTTCATTACGGGGCATTTTTTCTCATGTTGCCCATGCGTCATCTGAAGACGCTCAGAGAGCAAACAGGAACGCACAAGAAAATTGATTTCCCCATCAACCGAGCCGGGCTCTTGTCCTTTCATGACAAAGACCATGGTGACGGCCGTTCTGTTGAAGATGGCGGTGCATTGGCTTGGCTAGAAGACATGCTGGCCACCGAAAATATTTTGGATGCCGATGGCGAAATTTGGCTTCAAACCTTTCCCAGAGTGTTGGGTTACACCTTTAAACCGGTGAGTTTTTGGTATTGCCATCGCCAAGACAACACCCTGGCGGCCATCGTGGCTGAAGTGCACAACACTTTTGGTGAACGGCATTGTTATTTGCTCCCTGAACCCCAATGGGGCCAGACCTTGCAAGCCGACAAGGTGTTTCATGTCTCACCTTTTTGTGAGGTGACGGGTCAATACCAATTCAGATTCATGCGCACCCATGCCAAGGGCCAAGAGCGGGTGGTGGCCAGAGTCGATCACGACGACGCACAAGGCCCCTTGGTGCAAACCAGCTTGAGTGGCGCATTGACACCTGCAAGCACCTTCGAAAACTGGCGCACCTTCTGTCGCTATCCCTTGTTCACCGTTGCTGTGATGGTGCGCATTCATTGGCATGCGCTGCTGTTATGGCTAAAGCGTGTGCCCTTTTTCAGCAAACCACAAGCACCCCGTCAATTTGTCTCGCGTGGACAAAACCCTCATTCACTTCATTCAAAAAATAGTTGAACATGAATACCAGCACCTCTTCCAACACTTCTGTCAGCCCTCAAGATGCCCCCATCGCTGCGCGACGCGTGTTGCAATTGCTTGAAAAAATTGAGCATGGCACCTTGACCATTCAATTTCCAGATCGAAGCCTGAAGGTGTATGGCAATGCATCATTGCCGCATGCGGCCATCACTTTGCGCAATTGGAATGTGTTCTCCGCCAGCATGAAGTCGGGTGACATTGGTTTCGCAGAGTCTTACATTGCGGGTGATTGGAGTACCCCTTCTCTGAGCGATTTGTTGCGCGTCATGATTCAAAACAGACGTGCTGTTGAAGACTTGATTTATGGCTCCTGGTGGGGCCGCATGGCTTACCGCATACGTCACCTGTTGAATCGAAATCACAAAGCCAACAGCCGTAAAAATATTCATGCGCATTACGACTTGGGCAATGCGTTTTATGAACTGTGGTTGGATGGCACCATGAACTATTCTTCCGCATTGTTTGAAGGCGACTTCAGCCAAAGCATGGGCGATGCCCAACGCGCAAAAGTCAGGCGTGCGCTGAACATGGTGGGTGTCGAGAAAGGTTCGCGGGTCTTAGAGATTGGTTGCGGCTGGGGCGCTTTGGCAGAAATGGCCACCATGGATTTTGGTGCCCATGTGACGGGCGTGACCCTGTCGACGGAGCAGTTGGCGTTTGCCAAAGCCCGCATGAAATGGAACGGCAAGGCTGATCAAGCAGACCTTCGCATGCAAGATTACCGAGACATTGACGATGGCCCTTATGACGCCGTGTGCTCGATTGAAATGATTGAGGCCGTGGGCCAATCGTACTGGCCAACGTATTTTCAAACGGTCAGCAAAATGTTGAAACCAGGTGGCAAAGCCTGCATTCAAAGTATCGTCATTGATGACGCCTTGTTTGATCGCTACGTTAAGTCAACCGACTTTATTCAGCAATACATATTCCCGGGTGGCTGTTTGCCCAGCCCCTCAGAATTTAGACGGCAAGCCAAACTGGCCGGCTTGGAAGTGATTGATGAATTGAAGTTTGGCCCCGATTACGCAGAGACCTTGCGCCGCTGGCGTCATGACTTCATGGCTCAGGAAGCCCAAGTGATGAAGCTCAATTTCGACACCCGTTTCATGCGACTCTGGGAGTTCTATTTGGCGTATTGTGAAGCGGCGTTTGATGAAGCCAACACCGACGTCATTCAATTCACGCTGCAAAAGCGCGCTTGAGGAGATGGCCATGATGCGTCGACTTGTGGGGCGTGCACTTTTAGTGGGTGTCTTGAGTCTGTGCGTTTCAGGGGTCCAGGCCAACGAAGCACTTCTGCCGGGCGCCAAGCCTTCCAGCACGCAACGTTTGAGTGTCTGGGGTTTTGATGTGTACGACGCTCGCTTGTGGACTCAAACAGGCTTCACAGTTCAAAACTATGCAGACCATTCGTTTGTATTAGAGCTGGCCTACTTGAGAAACTTTGAAGGCTCGGCCATTGCAAAACGCTCACTGGATGAGATGCGAAAGTTAAGTGCCATCAGTCCTCAGCAAGAGTCGACCTGGCTCAAAGCAATGAGCGAGATTTTTCCCGACGTTAGCAAGGGTGATCGCTTGGTGGGTGTTTACAAACCCAATGTCGGCGCCGAGTTTTGGTCCAATCAGCGACGCTTGGGCGTGGTGCAAGACCCGGCATTTGCAAAACTCTTTTTTGGCATTTGGTTGCATGAGGCCACTTCTGCGCCGGCCATTCGACAAGCTTGGCTGAAGGGCCTATGAACATGCCTAAACTGCTGTCTCATGGTCACAGCAGCGCGTATGGTTTTTTAGCCATGCCCTTGGCGTTTGTGGCTTTGCCCATGTACGTGAATTTGCCACATGTCTACGCCACACAATATGCGGTGCCTTTAACCAGTTTGGGCCTGGTCTTGCTCACCAGCCGCCTGTTAGATGCGTTTGTTGACCCTGGCTTAGGGCGCATGAGCGACGCATTGTATCGACGCTCTGTGCGCGCGGTTTTGATGGCAGCCACCTTGTTGGCCCTCTTGCTCTTAGGGTCCTTTGTCGCGCTGTTTTTTCCACCCAAGTTTGAAGAAGTGGCCTCTTATGTGGGCTGGGTCACTGTGTGCGTCAGCACTTGCCATTTAAGCTTCAGTGGCCTGAGCATTCTTCATCAAGCCTGGGCCACTCGCTTGGGGGGCGGACAGCTGCAACAAAGCCGTGTGTTGGCTTGGCGTGAAGGTTTGGGTTTGTGGGGCGTGGTGTTGGCGTCATTGTTGCCGGCCTTGGTGGGATGGACAAGCACCGCCATCAGTTTAGGCGTGATGCTGGGCTTGGGCCTTGTGAGTTGGCGTTGGGTGATGCATTCCACAGCTTCTCAACAGTCGCCAGAACAGCCATCAGAAGTCAAGATGTCTCCCGCCTCTTCCATGGCGTTGCCCTGGCAGCAAGCGGCGTTTCGCAAGTTACTGATCGTGTTTCTGTTGAATGGTATTGCCAGTGCGGTGCCTGCGAGTTTGGTGATGTTTTTTGTCGAAGATCAGATTCGCGCTTCAGCGGCCATGGCGCCTTGGTTTCTGGGGGTTTACTTTCTTTCGGGTGTGCTGTCATTGCCTGGATGGTTGTATGCCATTCGCAAATTTGATTTACCCAAGGCGTGGGCTGCTGGCATGGTGTTGGCCTTGATCGCATTTGCCAGCGTCATGTTTTTGGGGCCCGGCGATGAGTTGGCTTTTCTGTTCGTGTGTTGTATTTCGGGCCTGGCTCTAGGGGCTGACATGGTGGCCCCTAGTGCTTTGCTCAACCGTGTCATTGACCAATTAGGACACCGCGGTGAAGCGGAAGGTGTATACCTAGGTTGGTGGAATTTGATCAGCAAGTTCAATTTGGCGTTGGCCGCTGGTTTGTGTTTGCCGCTGCTTTCTTTTTGGGGTTACACCCCTGGCGTTCATAGCCCACAAGGGCTACACGCTTTGTCTTTGGCGTATGGCCTCTTGCCTTGCGTCTTAAAGGCATGCGCGCTGAGTGCGCTGATTTATTTTTGGATTCAACCGTCAGCGCGTGAGCTGACATTTAGGAGTGATGTATGAACCGTCGTCAATGTTTACAACGTGTGGCTCACCAAGCCAGCGCCCCCCTCATTCTGCGCACGCTGGGCGTGACCGCTCTGACCGGTGGCGCTTTGTCGATGGCGGGTTGTGCTGGGCCGCAAGTGACGGACTATGCGGCCCAAACGCCCGTGCTCAATTTAAAAACTTATTTTGACGGCCCGGTCGATGCATGGGGTGTCTTTACCGACCGCAGTGGTCGCGTGGTGAAGCGCTTCAAAGTGTTCATGGATTGCAAATGGCAAGGCGATGTGGGCGTGCTCGACGAGGCCTTCACTTATTCCGACGGCACACAGCAAAGGCGCGTCTGGACCCTCAAGGCGTTGCCGAACGGCCAATATGAGGGGCGTGCCGACGATGTGGTGGGCCTCGCCAATGGTGCGACTCGAGGCAATGCGTTTCGTTGGCAATACACCTTGGCCTTGCCCGTGGAGGGTCAGGTGTGGCATGTGCAATTTGACGATTGGATGTATCTGATGGATGACCAAGTCATGCTCAACAAAGCCGTGATGAGCAAATTGGGTGTGACCTTGGGCGAAGTGACTTTGTCTTTCAAGCGTCGCACTCCCATGCGATCTGGCGGTGCAACATGAGCCTTCAAGCCGCTAAAGTGGGCGCCAGTGGTGTGCCGACACTACCGACCGCAACGCCCGTGCGGCGTCGTTGGGGTGCCCCTCTCAATCAGCCCATGCGAAATTGGCAAGGCCGTCGTGTTTGGTTAGTTGGAGCGTCCAGTGGCATTGGCTTGGCATGTGCCAAAGCCTTGCATGCCGCAGGTGCCAAAGTGGTCATTTCGGCGCGTGACTTGGGCTTGTTGTCGGAGTGGGCTGAGGCCTGCAATCAACAAGAAGTGACCGTTGAGTTGCTCACATTGGATGTGACCGATGCCTTGCAAGTGAAGTATGCGATGCGCCAGGTGGCCGCCAACGGCCCCTTAGATTTATTGCTGTACTGCGCCGGTCATTACCGCGCGCAGCGTGCCACGGCGTTTGATTTGAATGACATGTTGCGTCACCAAGAAGTGAACTACAGTGGCTTGTTAAGAGTCTTAGATGCGGCCTTGCCTTTGTTTTTACAGCAAGGCTTTGGCCACATCAGTTTGGTCAGCAGTGTGGCCGGTTGGCGCGGCCTGCCCAACGGCTTGGCTTATGGCCCCACCAAAGCAGCGGTGACGCACTTGGCCGAGACGCTTTACATGGATTTGCAAGACAAGGGCATTGGTGTGAGCTTGATCAATCCTGGTTTTGTGGCCACCCCATTGACGGCACAAAACAATTTTCAAATGCCGGCTTTGATCAGCCCTGAGCAAGCAGCCAGTGATATGTTGGCGGGTTGGGCCGAAGGCTTGTTTGACATTCACTTTCCCAAGCGCTTTACCCTCTGGCTGAAGTTGATGCGCCTGCTGCCTTATCGACTTTATTTTGCATTGGTGCGTCGTTTTACCGGACTCTAAACCGGACACTAAGCATGAGCACACATCAACGATTTTCTGAGATTGCCCATTTCTATGAATCACTCACCCCTGAGCGGGTGAGCAATGTGAGAACGCTTTACAGCGAGTCTGCACGTTTCAAAGACCCCTTCAATGACATTCAAGGGCATGCGGCCATCGAAAAGATTTTTCATCACATGTTCCAGTCACTCATCGAGCCGCGGTTTGTGGTTACGGGTCAAGTGGTGGAAGGTGACCAAGCGTTTTTGACTTGGGAGTTTCGGTTTCGCTTCAAACGTTTTGACACGCAAAAAGAACAAGTGATTTTGGGAACCAGCCATGTGGTTCTGGATGCGCAGCAACGCGTCACACTGCACCGTGATTACTGGGATGCAGCAGAAGAGCTGTATGAAAAATTACCTTGGATTGGTGCGCTGATGCGGTGGCTTAAAAAACAAGCCAACACTTAAAGCATGGCCTAAAACACCAACGCCAACACCAACACCAACAACGCCAATCTGCAAGCCTTTAAGCGGGCAAGCTCTCAATAAAGCTTTGGCGCTGCATCAGCTTGTCGTACAGCTTGTCTAAATTGGGGTAGCTGCTGCGCCAGTTGATGTCGGGAAAACGGAAATCCAAATAGCCCACTGCGCAGCCCACGGCAATGTCAGACAGGGTCATGTGCGCGCCCGAGCAATAGGGCTTGTCGGCCAAGCCTTGTGACATGGCGCGAAGGGCTTCTGAAATCTTGCCCATCTGGCGGTCAATCCAAGCTTGGCTGCGCTGTTCTGCGCTGCGATGGGGCCAAACAGCCTCCATGCGTGCGAGCAATGCAGCGTCCAGCAAGCCATCGCCCAAAGCTTCCCACGTTTTCACTTCGGCCCGCTCACGGCCATTGGCTGGAATCAATTTACCCACAGGCGACAAGGTGTCAAGGTATTCCACAATGACACGCGAATCAAACAAGGCCTCACCGCCTTCCAAAACCAAGCATGGCACTTTGCCCAGGGGGTTAGAGGCATGAATGGTGGTTTGTGCAGACCAAACGTCTTCGGCCACCATGCGGTAGTCCAGTTTCTTCTCGGCCATCACGATGCAAACTTTGCGAACATAAGGGCTGGTGGGTGAACCGATTAATTTCATGTTGGGAACTGCTAAAAATTGTCAAAAAGCCAAATCAAGTGAAGTGCATTCTAGAGGAAATGAGGACTCAGTCATTTGTCAGGGTCACAACTTACAATTGAGGGATGACCTCCTCACCTATTTCTGCCCTTTCCCCCTTGGATGGCCGCTACGCCAACAAGCTCAATGCCCTGCGTCCTTTGATGAGCGAGCTAGGTTATATGCACCGCCGCGTTCAAGTTGAAATTGCTTGGTTCATTGCACTGTCTGACGCTGGCTTTGAAGAATTCAAGCCCTTGTCCTCCGGGGCACGGCGTTACCTCACAGAGTTGGTGACGCAATTTTCTGAACAAGATGCATTGGCCATCAAGGACATTGAAAAGACCACCAATCATGATGTGAAAGCGGTGGAGTATTGGATCAAGTCCAAATTCAATGACCGGCCTGAGTTGGAGCAAGCAGCAGAATTTGTGCACTTTGCCTGCACCAGTGAAGACATCAACAACACCAGCCATGCCTTGCAACTCAAGGGTGCGCGGCAACAAGTGCTCTTGCCAGCGTTGGACGAGGTCATTGAACAGCTTCGCAGTATGGCGCATGCGTATGCCGCTGTTCCCATGTTGAGTCGCACGCACGGCCAAACGGCCAGCCCCACCACCGTAGGCAAAGAATTGGCCAATGTGGTGGTGCGTTTGCGCAGCACACGCGAGAAAATTGCAGCGGTCCCTTTAAAAGCAAAAATGAATGGTGCGGTTGGCAACTACAACGCACACCTGTCAGCGTGGCCCAACTTTGACTGGGAAGCCTTTTCAAAGGCAGTGGTGGAGACACCAGAAGCGCATGAGGCAGGCGCATCCAGTGAGCATTGGGGCTTGGGTTTGTCGTTTCAGCCCTACAGCATTCAAATTGAACCGCACGACTACATGGCGGAGTTGTTTGATGCTGTTGCGCGAACCAATACCATCCTCATTGATTTGTCACGCGACATTTGGGGTTATGTCAGTTTGGGCTATTTCAAACAACGTTTAAAAGCGGGTGAAATTGGCTCGTCCACCATGCCACACAAGGTCAATCCCATTGACTTTGAAAATGCCGAGGGCAATTTGGGTTTGGCCAACGCGGTGCTGAAGCACTTGTCTGAAAAGTTGCCCATCAGCCGTTGGCAGCGCGACCTGACCGACTCCACTGTCTTGCGCAACATGGGTGTGGCCTTGGGCTATACCGCTTTGGCATATGCCTCCTTGATGACGGGCTTGAAAAAACTAGAGCTGAACGAAGAAGCCTTGGCACAAGACCTTGATGCGTCGTGGGAAGTTTTGGCGGAACCCATTCAAACCGTGATGCGTCGTTATGGCGTGCAAGGCGCATACGAAAAGTTAAAAGAAGTGACGCGTGGCAAAACGGTCACCGCCGAGGCCTTGCATGGCTTGATTCGCAACTTAGAAATTCCACAAGCCGAGAAAGAACGTTTGTTGGCCATGACCCCAGGCAGCTACATTGGCAAAGCCATTGAGTTGGCCCAACGGGTCTAAGCGAGCAACACACGCATGGCCCTCAAATCCACCATCTACAAAGTCAATCTTGCCATTGCCGACATTGACAATGCTTATTACGCCGATCACGCACTCACCTTAGCGCGCCATCCCAGTGAAACCGACGAGCGCATGATGATTCGCTTGTTGGCACTGGCGCTCAATGCTTACAAACTGCAAGCAGACTTGAACGGCGATGGCGTCTTGGCTTTTGGTGCGGGCTTGTCAGACCCCGACGATCCAGACTTGTCATTGCGGGACTACACGGGCCGCACACGACTGTGGGTGGAAGTGGGTCAACCCGAAGACAAGCCTTTGAACAAAGCATGTCAAAAAGCAGATGCTGTGATGGTGTATTGCTTTAACCATGCCGCTGAAGTTTGGTGGCGCGGCATTGAAAGCAAACTGTCGCGCATGGACAAACTTCAAGTCTGGCGCGTGCCCACAGAAGCCAGCCAAGCCATGGCCAAATTGGCAGAGCGCAGCATGCAATTGCAAGCCACAGTTCAAGAGGGCTCGCTCACCTTGAGCAATGCCAAAGACAGTGTGCACTTAGAAGTAGTGCGCTGGAAATAAGCGCAGACTTGCTGAGTCTTGGACTTAGCGGCCAAAGCCCAGGGGCACCTGCGCTTCTGCCGCCGCTCTGGCCAAGGTTCGATCTTCTGCGGCCCGTTCAGCATAGCGGTTGAATCGCCAAGAAGTGCCCTCTACAGTAATGCGGCGCCAGACGGTGCGTTTTTCGCCTGGGGTCATTTCGGTCCACATTTGAACCTCTTCAAACGAGCGACCGCAGCCTTTGCATTGGGGGTCGCCTTGTGACGTGGAGCAAATGGCAATGCAGGGCGTATCGGGTGTGCTGGCATACCAAACTTGCCAAGCCTCAGCAGCGGCCAAAGGCAATGAGAATTCGTCGGCCTCGTCTTCTTTGTAGTACACCATCAGGGCATAAATTTCGGCCAATGCGCGCAACTCGCGTGGCAAAGCCACCCCATCGGGTGAGGGGTTCTTTTGGCGCCAGTAATTGATGGCTGCCTCGATGTCGGTGATGTGAATGCCTGCCATAAGGTCTACAAGATGGGGAACGAATCATAGCGGTTTGTGAAAGACCGTTGCACGCCCCTTCCTTTGCAAGCCAATGAAGGCTGCAAATAGCCAACGAAATCATACGATCTGAGCATGGGTCCCGGAAGGGTATCCATGCTGTGCTGGCCCATTGGGCCGTCATTTCTAACGAGATAGGACGCTACCCGCGCGCTGCGTCCTAGGGTGGTCCATCCAACAAATTAACCAAGAAGCAAAGAAAGAAAAAAACATGCAAACGTGTACAACTGAAATGACCCGCCAAGTCTACGGCGGTGGTTTTTGGGATTTCTTAAAATTTGACTCAGGCACCTCGCAAGGTGTCCGAAAAGATGGCAATGCTTTAGGGGCTGGTTGCGGCACCGTTAAAAGTGATGCGTTTGTGCCCGACATCTTGTTTGGCATTGATGTCTCGCAGGCGTGCTTTGAACACGATCAAAGTTATTCAACTTGTGGCATGGATCGGCGCCTTGCAGACGCCAACTTAACCCGCAGCATCATCAAAGAATGCGATCAACAAGGGGGCAGCGAGCTCACCTGCGATGTGATTGCCGGTGTGTACGGCGCCAGCGTCTTTTTATTTGGTGCCAGCGCGTATCGAGAAGCGCAAGGGCAGAGTTGCCAATAAAAAGTACACCCCATGAAACCTTCCCAAACATTCAAATGGCTGGTGATGGCGATCTGGTTCTGGGCGGGCATGCTTTGCATGCCCGGCTGTCATTCGGCGTTCTTTGTTGACACAGGCCACATCGATGTGGTGAATGGCGTGGCATTTCAAATTCAGCCACCGCATCTGTTCATCAAAAAAGCGTTTCACTTAAGAGATCAAGCGATGAGCGCTTCTCAACTGGCGCAATTGTCTGAAGCCATGCCGCAGATTGCGGCAATCACCGACCAAGTGTTGGGTCATGCACGCCTTCATTCAAATGCTGAAGTTCCCGCCAAATCTTTAAGGTCGGTCAGAGACATTTTGAAATTGAATGAGGGCACGCCCTTGTATGTCAAAGCCATTCAAAATTGGCAAATTCAGGAGTCCTCCATTGAGTGGACAACAGACTATTTTTGGACTTCTGAACAAGGGCACTACGAAACCTTTAGAGACAATTACGCCATTCACAGAAGTGCAGACGGGTGGCATTTTTCAGGACACCCGAGGACGAGGCCCGAAGGCCGTCTCACCTGCATCAAAGATCAGAGCGGCAAGGTGCAATGCGGCGTTTAGCGCTCTTGTCGTTCCAGTAACTGCTCGCGCAATAAGCCCTGTGCGTAGCGTAAGCGTGAGTCCACAATCGACGCTTCGATGTGGTCTGCCATGGCGGGCGATGCATTTCGAGAGGCATCTTGCGCTGCACGAAATCGATCAACAGCCGCGCCCACATCCATGCGCGCAAGTTGTGCCTCGCCCTCTGCTCGCAACGAGGCCAAGGCTCTACCTTGTGCTGCCAATGCGGAGGCCAAGACTTGCCAAACTTGCGCGTCTTGAGGATTTTGTAGCACCCACCGTTGCAGCGCCGAAACCGATTGCGCTAGCTGAAAAGCTGACTCGGTGCCAGGGTCTGACACCTGCAGTCTGGCACTGGCTTGTGCCAAATAAATCATCTCGGGCCTTGATGCAGTTGTACCCGCTTGCACGGGGGATGCTGCCAAAGACTTCATGGCTTTTCGCATGTCGTCTTCTTTGAATGCCAACTCGGTTTCAAGCAATTGAATCAAACGCTTCGCTTCGGTTTGTGCATGCGCGACCGAACGCAAAGTGGGCAACAAGGCACGCGCTTGTGGCAAGTCTCTTAACTGAAGCCAAGACAAACTTGCGCCGTACAAAATGCCCATTTGCTTGGCGGGCGTTTGAGTTTTGATGCTGGGGTCTTTGGCCTCTTGCGCCCAGGCCCTGAGTGCATCCACACCGGGCTGTGCAAAAATTTTCGCACGCGCCGACATCATGGCTTGCACCATGTCACCATCAGCGTTGAGGGCGCGAGGCGTTTGCAGCTGTTGTCGGGATTGCATGTCTGCCATGCGCTCGGTACTTAAGGGGTGGCTTCTGAGATAAGGGAATGAGCCGTTGTCATTCAAGCCAGACGCTTGCTGTAGCTTGCCAAACATGGTCACAAAACCTTGCGTGTCAAAGCCCGCTTCCGACATCACGCCATAGCCAATGCGATCGGCCTCGCGCTCCATGTCGCGCGAAAAGTTAAGTTGCGATTGCGCGGCCATGGCTTGGCCGCCCACAATCATGGCCTGTGCACCTTGCGCACTTTTACTGGCGGCCAGCATGCCCAATATCATGGCGCCAATGAGCCAAGGTGTCATGCGCGCTTGATCGCTCATCGAGCGTGAAATGTGCCGCTGTGTCACATGACTCAACTCGTGCGCCATGACGGAGGCCAATTCATCGCGTGTGGTGACCACGCTGATCAGGCCCAAATGAATCCCCAAATAACCACCCGGTAAGGCAAAGGCGTTGACCGAACGATCGCGGCTGATCAGTATTTTCCAAGCGAAGCGCTCTTGCAGCTCGGGCGATAACTCACCGCGGGCCTGTGCGCCTTTGACCAAGGGTTGCCAAATGTTTTGCAGGTATTCGTCGAGGATGGGGTCTTCTAAATAATCGGGATCGCGGAACAGCTCGCGTGCAATGCGGTCGCCTAGTTTCCGCTCGGCCGTTAAGGTAATGTCTGCACCATCGCCCAAGGAGGGCAGGTTGGGTGAAGTGCTTCGGTTGGGAAGTTGCGACCACACAGGCGTGATCCACAGCGAGATGGCCAAGATGGCCATCAGGGGCTTCGATTTTGGACGCGCAAGCTTCAAGGTGTTTGTACCGACTTCTAGGGTGAATCTGAAAACCGTATCATGCTCGAATTAAGTCAACCGTTTGTAAATGGTTTTTACCAGCTTTTTTGAAATTAGACATGTCTTCATCTTCCAGTGATCAGCCTTCTCCTTTCACCCACTTTGATGCGCAAGGTCAAGCGCACATGGTGGACGTCGGCGCCAAAGCATCGACGCATCGGGTTGCTGTGGCAACGGGTCGCATTCAAATGTTGGCCGCTACGTTGGCCCTGATTGAGTCTGGCACGGCTAAAAAGGGCGATGTGTTGGGGATTGCCAGAATTGCAGGCATTCAAGGTGCAAAGCGAACGTCAGATTTGATCCCGCTGTGTCATCCCTTGGCTTTGACGCGAGTAGCGCTTGATTTTGAAGTCTTGAGTGGCTCGCAGGTTCCCACCATCGTGTGCACGGCCACGGCAGAAACTGTGGGCCAAACAGGCGTGGAAATGGAAGCTTTGACGGCCGTTCAGGTGGCTTTGCTGACGATTTACGATATGTGCAAAGCTGCCGACCGCGGCATGGTGATGACCGATGTGAAGCTGTTAGAAAAGCAAGGTGGCAAGTCGGGGCACTGGACGGCGCCCTGACCTGTTTGAAAAGTATTTAAGCGCCTTTGCAGGACGCAGGCAAATACTTGGTGTCTAAGGGGTTGGTTGCGGCAGGCCCACATTGCCAAGCGCTGATGGATTTGCCGCCATCGGTGGTGCCCACCAACAAGGTGGTGCCGGATTGGACGGGCCTGAGGGAGATGGCGTTTGCTGTGGCGCTGGTGGCACCCCGCAAAGTGCTGGGGTTGCCGATAACGGTGATCACGCCATTGGCATCAACGGCCATGCTGGCCACATATTGTGAGGTTTGAGATGCGCAGGCTGCTGGCAGGCTGGCACTAACGTCGGCTTGAGACGCCGTGCCAACCGCTTCCGTGACCGCGGTTTTGCATTGCGTGGCTGCCAACATCATTTCAGAAACTTTGGCGCGCACCGCGTAATCTTGGTAAGCGGGCAAAGCCAGTGAACCCAGGACCCCAATGATGGCAATCACCACCATGAGTTCGATCAGGGTGAAGCCTCGAAAATAGTTGGAGCGGTGTTGGGTCATGGGGGTCCTCGCAAAACGTTGATTTTAAACTTGTGAGCCCCTATTTGAGCGTAAAAAAGCCGACCACAGGGGGTCGGCTTGGTGACAAATGCTTGCGTTTGATCAAGCAGCGTCGGTGTTTTTTTCTGCTGAGCTGTGCTTGGCTTGGAAGTATTTACCAATGGCCAAAACTGCCAAGGCGCCGGCCGTGGAAGCCGCATAGTGCAACCAGGGGTTGGCTGCAGAAAACTCACGCAGCACCACATCACTGGCAATGGTTTCACCGCCGACCCAACCGATTAAACAAGCACCAAAGGTGACGATGATCGGAAAGCGTGTCATGAGTTTGATCATGATGGCGCTGCCAAAAATAACCATGGGAATACTGATGGCCAGACCCAATATGAGGAGCGTCATATTGCCTTTAGCGGCAGCGGCAACCGCAATCACGTTGTCCAAGCTCATCACCAAGTCGGCGATCAAAATGGTTCTGATGGCCGTCATGAGACTGGATTTTTCAACATCGCCCTCTTCTTCGTCGCCATCCTCGCTCAAAAGCTGTGCGCCGATGTACAAAAGCAAGATGCCGCCGATGATTTGCAAATAAGAGAGCTCAAGGAGTGCCGCCGCGACGACCGTCAAAGCGATACGAAGCACTACCGCTGCGCCAGAGCCAAACATGATGGCTTGACGTTGTTGGTGCTCTGGCAAAGAGCGAGCAGCCAAAGCAATGACCACGGCGTTATCGCCAGACAAAATGATGTTGATCCAGATGATCTTCATCAGGCCGATCCAGAAATCGGCGTTTTGCAACATTTCCATGTGAATCCCTTTGCATTTTTAGTAGGAATAAGAACTGGCCTCAATGAGGCCAGTTCTTTTGTCGGGAATCGAATTTTAACGGCCCGACAGGGCCGTGAGATGCGTATAAGTGCTTATAGCAATTACAGCATGGCCTTCAGCAAACGGCCCATTTCGGAAGGATTGCGGGTAATTTTGAAACCGCATTCTTCCATGATGGCCAATTTGGCATCGGCTGTGTCGGCGCCGCCAGAGATCAAGGCACCGGCGTGACCCATGCGCTTGCCTGCAGGGGCGGTGACGCCAGCGATAAAGCCCACGATAGGCTTTTTCATATTGTCTTTGCACCAGCGAGCGGCTTCAGCTTCATCGGGGCCGCCAATTTCACCGATCATGATCACGGCATCGGTGTCGGGATCGTCGTTGAAAGCGCGCATCACGTCGATGTGCTTCAAACCGTTGATGGGGTCGCCACCAATACCGACGGCAGAAGACTGGCCCAGACCGATTTCGGTGAGTTGCGCCACGGCTTCATAAGTCAATGTACCTGAACGAGACACCACGCCAATGCGGCCTTTGCGGTGAATGTGACCGGGCATGATGCCGATCTTGATTTCGTCAGGGGTGATCAAGCCTGGGCAGTTGGGGCCGAGCAGCAAAGTTTTTTTGCCGCCAGCCGCTTCTTTTGCGCGCATGCGATTGCGCACTTCGAGCATGTCACGGACAGGAATGCCTTCGGTAATGCAGATGGCCAAGTCGAGGTCGGCTTCCACAGCTTCCCAGATGGCGGCCGCTGCGCCTGCTGGCGGCACGTAGATCACAGAAACCGTAGCGCCTGTGTCAGATGCCGCTTCTTTGACAGAAGCGTAAATGGGGATGTTGAAGATGGACTCGCCCGCTTTTTTCGGGTTCACACCTGCCACGAAGCAGTTCTTACCATTTGCGTACTCTTGGCATTTTTCAGTGTGAAACTGACCGGTCTTGCCGGTAATACCTTGGGTAATGACTTTGGTGTCTTTGTTGATAAAGATAGACATGTAATTAACCTTTCACCGCTTTAACG
>JBDLWA010000047.1:0-7739 GCA_039804505.1 Pseudomonadota bacterium | reverse complement strand
ATCGTGACAGCTTCCAAGGAAACCCTGCTGCGCATGCGCGAAGGCCGCACCCATGTGGCACTCAACAGCAGCAGCACGCCCACTGCCGCTTTCGTGAAAAACGGCAATTGGCAAAATCCGGCAGAGCAATGCCTTGCTGAAATTTCCAAGCAAGTGGGCAGCACCGGCGTCAGCGCTTTTGATGCGGATCTGCTGGCCAAACAATTGATGGGAGACACGATTTACGTCAACCCCATGATCTTGGGCTATGCATGGCAAAAGGGCTGGATACCGATGCACCGTGAATCGCTGATCCGTGCCATCGAACTCAACGAAGTCGCTGTTCAAAACAACCTAACGGCTTTTGAATGGGGCCGACATGCTGCACACCATCTGGATGTGTTGATGCAAAAAATGCAACCTGCACAAACGGTGCACTTCAAAAAACGTGAAACGTTGGACGATTTGGTGCAAAACCGCATGGCGCGGTTGACCGACTACCAAAACAGCGCTTACGCCGAGCGTTACCGCGTTTTCGTGGAACGTGTCAAAACGGCAGAAGCACCCTTGGGTAAAACATTGCTGAGTGAAACCGTCGCGCGCCAGCTTTACAAGTTGATGGCCTACAAAGACGAATACGAAGTGGCGCGCCTGCACACCCAGTCAGGTTTTCTGTCACGCATCAAGGACAGTTTTGAAGGCGACTTCAAGGTCCATTACCACCTGGCACCTCCTCTGTTGGCCAAACGCAATGCCAAGGGCGAATTGATCAAACAAAAGTTTGGCCCAGCCATGCTGACGGCCTTCAAGTTGCTGTCCAAACTCAAAAGTTTACGAGGCACCCCTTTGGATATTCTCGGGCGCAGTGAAGAAAGAAAAACCGAACGTGCGTTGATCGGTGAATACCTGAAGCATGTCGAAGCAGCGCTGCAAGGGCTCAATGCGCAGACCCATGCACATGCGGTGGACGTGGCACGTGTGCCAGAAAACATCAAGGGCTTTGGTCACGTCAAGGAACGCAACATCCAAGCCGCACGCAGTCTTTGGACGTCGCTGAGCAAAGCCTGAAAAACAAAGGCCACCTTGCGGTGGCCTTTGGTGATGGATTCGATTCACCCACAAGGTGGATCGAATGAAAGATCATCGTGCGTCGGGCAACTCGATCTTCACTTCCAGAACTTCCAGGTTATCCTGGCGTTCCAGATTGACCTTGATGTCGTCCTGATTGATCTTGATGTATTTGCTGATCACGGCGACCAACTCGCGCTGCAAGTCAGGCAGGTAATCTGGCTCGGCTGCATTGCGACCACTGCGCTCATGCGCCAAGATGATCTGCAAGCGTTCTTTGGCCACATTGGCGGTTTTCTTCTTTTCGCCCAGCAGGAAGGAAAGAAAGGACATGGTTTATTTGCCTCCGAAAAGACGTTTCAGGAAACCAGGTTTTTCGGCTTCGGTGAAACGCATCGGCTTTTCTTCACCCAGGAAACGATCGATCACATCTTTGTAAGCTTCCGACACATCGCTGTTAGCCATGTGGATCGCAGGCGTGCCCTGGTTCGAAGCTTGCAAAACGTTTTCGCTCTCAGGGATCACACCCAGCAGCTTGATGCGCAAGATGTCCTGGATGTCTTGCAAAGACAACATCTGACCGTCTTCCACGCGATTGGGGTTGTAACGGGTGATGAGCAAATGCTCTTTGATCGGCTCCAAGCCCTCAATCGCGCGCTTGGTCTTGCTGCCCAACATGCCCAAAATACGGTCCGAATCACGTACCGAAGACACTTCGGGGTTGGTCACGACCAAGGCCTCGTCGGCGAAATGCATGGCCATCAAAGCACCCGTTTCGATGCCGGCGGGCGAATCGCACACGATGTATTCAAAACCCATGTCGCTCAAATCGTTGAGCACTTTTGCAACGCCTTCTTGCGACAAAGCTTCCTTGTCGCGGGTTTGAGAGGCCGCCAACACAAACAAGTTGCTGCACTGCTTGTCCTTGATCAGGGCTTGGTTCAAATTGGCCTCACCTTGGATCACGTTGATCAGGTCGTACACCACACGGCGCTCGCAACCCATGATCAAGTCCAGGTTGCGCAGACCCACATCAAAGTCGATCACAGCTGTTTTAAAGCCTTTCAAAGCCAAGCCGGTGGCGAAACTGGCGCTGGTCGTGGTTTTGCCAACGCCGCCTTTGCCGGAAGTCACTACGACGATTTTTGCCATGGGGTTTTCTTTCTAGGGACAGAGATAAAAAGCGGATTCAGGATATCAGAGGCGAAATCAACAATTTGTCGCCATCAAGGCCTGATTGCAAACAAACCTGAGCAGGCAAGCCAGCAACCTCGGCAGGTAAAGGATTTTCGCTGGTGCGGTACACACCTGCAATTGAAATCAATTCGGGCGACATCGAATGAGCAAAGATCATTGCGTTGGTGTTACCGCGCGCGCCAGCAATCGCTTTACCACGCAAACTGCTGTAAATGTGGATAGATCCATCGGCAATGACTTCAGCACCAGGATTGACCACTGCCAAAACCACCAAATCCCGGCCCTTGGCATAAACCTGCTGACCAGAGCGGAGCGGCTTATCAATCACCATCGCACCCAAAATGGGGGATGCCACTGGCGCAATCATCTCGGGTGTTGGTCTTGAAGGCTCAGCAAGGGGCACAGAACGGCGTATGCGGGCATCTGAGGCGTCAACCAACCCTAACCCTTGTGCAACAAGCAATACCTCGTTGCTTGCCCCTTTGATAGCCAAGGGAACCAAGCCATGTTGACGAAGGACTGATAAAAGTTTTGCCAAATCAAATTCAGAAGCTGGTAAATCTGAAGGCAGTAAAGAGACATCAATGACAACAGGATCGTGATCAAAGAACCCGGGGCTGTCAGACAATTGCTGACTCAGAGCCGCTGAGACGGCATCAATGCTGGATGTTCTGAGCAACAAAGCAACCAATGGCAAATCAGCGCTTTTGATGTCGTAACACAGTGAGGAAGGAGCGTCTGAATCGAAGGCCATGGTGCCGAGATGGGGGAAAAGATGCAAATCTTACCAGCGCACTTGTTATTTGTTAGTTTTCTATAGATTTAGATTTTAAATTAGTAGTAGTAGGTAAGGCGATCCCGTACTTGTGGACAAGCCAATTTTTCCTATTAATAACAAACACTTAGAGCGTTTGAGTGCTTGTGTGTCACTCTGGTTTTGCAAAAGCACGCGGACATGAACAACTTCTAAAAAGTCCATGTATCTGTGGATAACTGATGCTTTGCTCTTTTCTTATCCACAGCTTTATGCAACAACCATCTCAGCTCCCAATGAGCCACTGGATGATCCCTTTGGCCACAAAACCCAACATGCCAAAAGCCAGACCCAGAAAAATGACAAAGGTGCCAAATTTTCCAGCTTTGGATTCCCAGGCCAGTTGTCCAATGATGAACAACATGTAGAGCATGAAGGCACCGACGCCAATCGTCAGCCCAAACCAGGCGAACTGTTCTTCAGTGAATCCCCACATCAGTGCCCACCTTGTCCTGACATGCGTTCTTCAAGACTGGAAACATCGATCAGTTGACGGTAAGCGTGCCAACTGGCGTGACCCAGCATTGGGATGACCAAGATCAGTCCCAGAAACAGTGAAAAAATACCCAGCAAGCAAAACCCCATGATGAGCAAGGCCCAAAAAGCCATCTGTAGGGGGTGGGTCAGTACGGTTTTCCAGCTGGTCAAGACAGCTTGCAAGACACTCACTTGGCGGTCCAGCAACAAAGGCATGGAAATCACGCTCGAAGCAAAAACCGGAGCCGCCATCAAACCCCCCAAGCCGAGCCAAAACTCGAACAAGAAATGGTTGGGACTGAGCACAACGTGGTGCACAAAATCCATGGGCGTGTGAATGGGTGTTGGCGCCAGCAAGATGATCAAAGCCGCAGACGTGATCACCCAGCCGACAGCGGCCAATGCCAAAAGCAAGCCAAAACGGATCAGACTCCAATAGCTGTCTGGTTGATGGCGCAAGCGCAAGTGCCATTGAGTCCAGGTATTGACCAGCAACTGGAAATCAACAACCTCTCCCCGCTCCATGGCCCGACTCATGGCGTACAGACTTGTGGCCAATACAGGTGCAATCACCAAAAACCCGGACAAACAACCTGCCAACAACCAAAATTGATCGTGTGCCACCCAGGTGATGATGAAGCCCCACAGGCTGATGAGCAAACCGTGCAAGGTGCTTAGCCACGGAGATCGTGCGAAATCCTTGAAGCCCAGTGCCAACCAGTGCAAAGGTTGGTCAAAGGCGATGGGCAAAACAGGCGGTAAAAAAACAGCAGAACTGTCTTGACGTTTGAATGGGGTTGGTGGCTCGAGCATTCGCCGAGCTTAACGGTCATGGCTGTGCTTGAATTTGATGCAAGTCAAGACAAAAAGGCAGCCCGGAGGGCTGCCTTGGTACAGATACACAAGTATTGATCAGTGTTGACGGTGTGAGGCCTTGCGCATGCCATGCATGAATCGCAAGCTTTCGCTGTCAAACACTTTCTTTTGCTCGGTATTCAGAACCCCGTAGAAAAGCTTGGTCGCTTCTGCATGCTTTTGCATTTGAACGTCCATTTTGGCCCGATGTGCCTGCATTTGATCCAAGCGCTCAGGAGTGCTCATTTTGTCGAACGCGGCGCGATCTGGCCTTGCAGGCGCTTGAGCAGGAATTTGCACCGCTTGCGTGAAGGTGGCCCAAGCCGCTTCTTGCTCGTTTTGCAATTTCAACTGCGTTTTCAGATCGGTCAGATGCTGGGCATGTCGCTGCGACATGTGTTCATGCATCTTGGCCATGTGTTCGCCGCCGGCAGTAGGGCCCATTTGGGCAAAACTCAAAGTGGACAAACCTGCCAGCAAAGACGCGGCGATCAAGGTGTTGCGAATCAATTTCATGGAAAACATCCTTTCAGTGATGGGATGTCTCCAGTGTGCTGTGGCCATGTGTCTGGCCTGTTCCTTGTTTGCAGTGCCACTGTAAAGTTCGGAAACAAGCTGCATCGTTCATTGACCCAAACGTCCAGCCTGAAAGTCTTCCACGGCTTGCATCAATTCATCGCGGGTGTTCATGACAAAGGGGCCGTACTGCGCGATGGGTTCGTGCAAAGGTTGGCCTGAGATCAGCAAGGCGCGCGTGCCCGCCTGAGCCTGCAGCACCACGCCGTCACCACCATGGCTCAAAATGGCCATGCGTTGAAGGGGCACGGTTTCAGCGCCTTGATGGCTTTGCACAGCAAGCGATCCACGGTAAACATAAACAAAAGCGTTGTGGCTGACCGAGATGTTTTGCGTGAACGTTTGGTCTGCGCTGAAATGGATGTCCAAATAAAGCGGATCGGTCGGATAGTCTTTTGCAGGTCTGTGCATGGCGCCTTGCACACCATGGCTTTGGCCTGAGATCACACGCACCAAAACGCCACCCTCGGTGTGCACTTCCGGGATGCTCTCGCTCTGGATGTCGCGGTACCAGGGGGTGCACATCTTTTGATGCGAGCGCAGGTTCAGCCAAAGCTGAAAACCTTCCATCAAGCCTTCTTCCTGTTCGGGCATTTCGCTGTGCACCAGACCACGGCCTGCCGTCATCCATTGCACGCCACCGTTTTGCAGCAAGCCTTCATGACCTGCGCTGTCACGGTGGCGCATGCGGCCGGCGATCATGTAGGTGACGGTTTCAAAGCCGCGGTGCGGATGGTCGGGGAAACCGGCACCGTAATCCTTGGGGTCGTTGCTGCCAAATTGGTCAAGCATCAGGAAAGGATCCAGGCGTTGCTGCAATTCACCCGTGAGCACACGGGTCAAACGCACACCTGCACCGTCGCGTGTGGCACGACCGGCGACCAAGGCCTCTACAGAACGTGGATTTTGAAAGGGGGCAAAAGAAGTCATGCCCCGGATGATGCCGCAAAAACAATCCCCGCTGCATGCGGGGATTGTGGTTCAGACCTTGCGGTTTTTGCAGGTGTTGATGCCCAGCAAGCTGTAAGGCGGGCACCAGCCGATCAAGCCCGTGGCCAGAGGCACAAGGCCTATCCAACCCCAGACGCCGACTTGTCCCGTAGCAGCCAATCCGATCAGAACCAAACCGATCACGATGCGCAGAATGCGCTCCATACCGCCAATGTTTGTGGTCATGAGAACTCCTTTGGGTTTAAAAATCAGGCCGCGACGCGGTAGCCTTCTTCGGCAATGGCTTGTGCCAAGGCTTCGCGTGTTGTGTCGGAATCCACTTCAACTTTGTTGTGTGTGCGGTCGATCACGATTTTGGCATTCGAATCCACAGCCAGCAAAGCCTTGGTCACGGCTTTTTCGCAGTGGCCACACGTCATGCCCTCAACGGTGAAAATTTGGTTCATGATGTCCCTTTCAGAGAAACCCTCCTGGGGCTGCTCAAAGCATAGTTCAAAAATCAACGCCCGACATGACACACATCAATCCACAAACCGAAACCATTGACATCGGCATTGGCGGTATGACCTGTGCATCATGTGTGGCGCGTGTTGAAAAGGCTTTGAACAAAATGCCCGGCGTCGAATCGGCCACCGTGAACCTGGCTACGGAATCGGCACGCATCGTTGTGCAATCTGCGCAGGTCACCGATGCCCGATTGAGACGGGCGATCCGCGATGCAGGTTATGAGCCCTTGACGCCCGAAGCGGCAGAAATGGCCGATCAAGCCTCGGCCTGGGCCGGTTTTGCGCCCGTGGCGTTCGGTTTGTTCTTGTCGGCACCACTGGTCTTGCCCATGTTGGGCGACTTGTGGGGTCAACATTGGATGCTGCCGTCGTGGTTGCAATTTGCCTTGGCCACGCCGGTGCAATTCGTCCTGGGCGCCCGCTTCTACAAAGCCGGTTGGCATGCCTTGAAGGCCTTCACGGGCAACATGGATTTGCTGGTGTCTTTGGGCACCACCGCAGGTTGGTTGCTTTCGGTTTGGCTGTGGCTCAACGCACATGAAGGCCATGCACCGCATTTGTATTTTGAAGGCTCGGCCGTCGTCATCACCTTGGTCTTGCTTGGCAAATGGCTCGAAGCGCGGGCCAAGCGCCAAACCACCGAAGCCATCCGAGCGCTGCACGCTTTGCGTCCCGACAAGGCCCATTGGATCAGCGACGACGGCGAGGTGGATGTGCCGGTGGCCGAAATTCTGGTGGGCGACAGGGTGGCGGTGCGGCCCGGTGAGCGTTTTCCGCTGGACGGAGAACTCATCGAAGGGCAAACACAGGTGGACGAATCCATGTTGACCGGTGAACCCTTGCCTGTGAGCAAAACCATGGGCGCCGCCCTGACCGGTGGCTCCATCAATGGCGATGGCCGTGTGCTGATGCGCGTCACAGCGGTCGGTCACGAAACCGTGCTCTCGCGCATCATCCGGCTGGTGGAAGACGCGCAAGCGGCCAAGGCACCCATCCAGCGGCTGGTGGACAAGGTGGCCGAAATTTTTGTGCCGGTGGTGCTGGTGGTGGCCTTGCTGACCTTGGCGGTGTGGCTGTTCATGGGAGCGAGTTTTGAAACGGCGCTTATCCACGCGGTGGCCGTATTGGTGATCGCTTGCCCCTGTGCTTTGGGCTTGGCCACCCCTGTGGCCATCATGGCGGGCACGGGCGTGGGGGCCAAGCACGGCATCTTGATCAAAGATGCCCAAGCGCTGGAAATGGCGCACCGCGTGCAAACCGTGGCCTTTGACAAGACCGGCACCCTCACGGTCGGTCAACCCCGCCTGATTGAGCAC
>JBDLWA010000046.1:0-13396 GCA_039804505.1 Pseudomonadota bacterium | reverse complement strand
TTAGCCTGAACCAGCGCTCTTGCACCCACCGTCAAAACAGCCGCCAACTGCGCCAGCAAGTCATCTTGCCAGTTGTTTTGACTGCCCACCCAGCAGGCAATGCGCGAACGACCCATCACTTGATATGCATTGCGCTCACCCGTGGGGCCTGTTAATTGGGCTTGAAGGCCAGCCGGATTGCAAGCTGACCCTCTTGCACATTGACGTGCCAACCCCATTTTTTGCTGAGACAAAGCCCAAGCATGCAATGCCTGAAGTGCTGACGACGCGGGCATTAAAGTTCCGCCGCCCACTGCTTGCACACTTTTAAGGGCGGCATCTTCGGGGCAATGGGCTAGCAAACGTAGCAGGTACAAGGGTCCGCCTGCTTTGGGCCCAGTGCCAGATAAGCCTTCACCACCAAATGGCTGTACCCCCACCACTGCACCCACCATATTGCGGTTGACATAGGTGTTGCCTGCGTGCGTGCCTTGGACCACCAAGTCAATGGTTTCATCAATGCGTGAATGCACACCCAAGGTCAATCCATAGCCCGTGGCATTGATGTCATTCAAGAGTTTGGGCAGATCTGCACGGGCATAGCGCAGCACATGCAACACAGGTCCAAAGACTTCACGCTCAAGATCCTGAAGGCTCCCGATTTCGATCAAGGTGGGGCTGACGTAAGTGCCCTCTGGCAACTTAGCGTCTGCAGGGTGCACTCGATGGATGGATCGCCCAGCGGCTTGAAGTTTGGCAATGTGCGCCTCAATGCCATCGCGGGCTCTGGCATCGATCACGGGGCCAATGTCTGTTGCAAGGTGCAGTGGATTGCCCATCGACAATTCAGCCATCGCACCCTTCAGCATGTCGATAGCTTTGTCAGCCACTTCATGTTGAACACATAAAACTCGCAGTGCCGAGCAACGTTGACCCGCTGCTTCAAAGGCAGAAGCCACAGCATCAACCACCACTTGTTCAAGCAAGGCCGAAGAATCGACCACCATGCAGTTTTGCCCGCCGGTTTCTGCAATGAGGGGGACGACCTGGCCATGACGATTCAAGCGTTGCGACAAATTGAGTTGCAACAACTTGGCTGTTTCGGTTGAGCCTGTCAACAGCACCCCCTGAACACGTGCATCTTGCACCAGGGCGTTGCCCACGGTTTTGCCTAAGCCAGGTAACAACTGAAGCGCAGACGTAGGCACACCGGCTTGCCACATCAACTTAACGGCCAAGGCGGCAATGCCCGTCGTTTGTTCAGCGGGTTTAGCCAGAACGGTATTGCCTGCAGCCAATGCAGCAGACACCTGTCCCACAAAAATAGCCAGCGGAAAGTTCCAGGGGCTGATACACACCACAGGACCTAAAGCATGATGACTGGAGGGGCTGAAATCACGTCGCACTTGTGCGGCGTAGTAGCGCAAAAAGTCAACGGCTTCTCTGACCTCTGCTACAGCATGCGCCCAAGTTTTGCCTGCCTCGCGCACTAGTAAGCTGATGCACTTCAAGGTTTCGGCTTCCAAGAGGTCTGCCGATTTTTCTAAATACTCAGCGCGCTTCGAAGGTGACGTTTGAGCCCAAGTGCTTGCAAATGCATCAGCGGCTTGCAGTGCCATTTCAAGGGTATAGGTGCTGGCATGCTCTAGGGTGCCGAGCACTTGTGAGTGATTGGCTGGATTCACAAGCGTTTGCAGCATCTGCGCAGAAGTATTTGCACTCAGCCCATGCACCATGGGTTTCACCACTAACGGTGCAGTATCGTTTTCTACTGCTTGCTGAATCAAATGCAAAGTCGCGTCGTGGTTCAGATCCCAGCCTGTTGAATTCAATCGCTCAGCGCCATACAAATGGACAGGCAGTGGTATTTGAGGATGTGCCTGTCCCACTTCTCGATTGTTTTGTGCGGCCTCTTGTCGGGTGATCTGCACGGGGTCCATGACCAAGCTATCCAAAGACACCGAGGCATCAGCCATGCGATTGACAAAGGAACTATTGGCACCGTTCTCCAGAAGGCGGCGCACCAAGTAAGCCAACAATGTTTCGTGGGTGCCAACCGGTGCGTAGATGCGGCAAGGTCGATTCAAGTGCTGTGCACCCACCACCTGAAAATACAAGGGCTCCCCCATGCCATGCAAGCATTGAAACTCATATTGACCGGCTTGATATGCACCACACATTTCTTCGGCCATGCTCACAATGCTGGCGAGTGTTTGCGCATTGTGGGTTGCAAATTGTGGGTACACCACATCAACAGCCGCCAACAATTTGCGTGCACAGGCCAAGTAAGACACATCGGTATGGTGCTTGCGCGTGAGCACAGGGTAATCGGATTGACTTTCCAATTGCGCCCGCTTAATTTCGCTGTCCCAATAGGCACCTTTGACCAAACGAATCATCAACCGATGACCTGATCGTTTTGCCAAATCAAGTAAAAAATCGACCACGTAGGGGCATCGCTTTTGGTAAGCCTGAATCACAAAACCCAGACCGTCCCACCCCGACAACGAGGGGGCATGACACAAGGCTTCCAACAAATCGAGCGATATTTCCAAGCGCTCGGACTCCTCTGCATCAATGTTCAAGCCCATGTTGTAGTGCTTGGCCAGCTCTGCCAATTGCAAGACGCGTGGCAATAACTCAGTCATCACGCGAGCCTGTTGAGCCCGGCTGTATCGCGGATGAAGCGCCGATAACTTGATGGAAATACCAGCGCCCGCCAACACCCCCTTGCCCTTTGCCGATTGGCCAATGGCATGAATCGCATCTTGGTAAGACTTGAAATAACGTTGCGCATCGGCTGCGGTAAGTGCGGCCTCACCCAACATGTCATAGGAATAGCTAAACCCCCGAGCTCCCATGTCATGAGAGCGTTTCAGAGCTTCATGAATGGTTTCGCCCGTCACAAACTGCTCCCCCAACATTTGCATGGCCAACTGCATGCCACTTCTGATTAAAGGTTCGCCCTGTCTACCAATCAACCGCGTGAGGGCACTGAGCAATTGGCCTTCACTGTGGGTGGCTACCAGCTTTCCCGTCAACACCAAGCCCCAAGACGCCGCATTGACAAACAAAGAACTGCTTTGGCCCGTGTGTTGGTGCCAATTGCCACCGCTGATCTTGTCGCGAATCAGAGCGTCTCGCGTGGCTGTATCGGGAATGCGCAGGAGCGCTTCCGCCAAACACATCAGCGCAACACCCTCCTCGCTGGACAGCGCAAATTCCTGCATCAGACTTTGCACGCGCCCCGCACGGCCACTTGGGCCTGGCCCTTCTCGCATGCCTTGAATCAAACGACGCGCCAACGCATCGGCTTTTTGGGCAGCCTCTGGGCTTAATTGCGCTTGCACCAACAATGGCTTGACGGCATCGGGCTCTGATAGGCGGATGGCATGGGCAATGGCTTGGCGTAAAGAAGGCTGGGGCGTCATCAATGTCTCCTGGGCAAGGCACCTGCCTCACCCCACAAAACGCCATGATCCTGATTTTTTACCGAATATTTATCCAAAATAATTCATTTAAATAGCATAATATTTAAAATGAATGCTATTTCTAGTGAAATCGATCGAATTGACCGCCGCATCCTGGATGTGATGCAACGCGATGGTCGCATCAGCAACCTCAAACTGGCCGAGGCCGTTTCTCTGTCGCCCACTGCTGTGCTGGCCAGGGTTCAAAGACTCACCAAAGAAGGATTTATTTTGGGCTACGAAGCTCGATTGAATCCGCTCAAGTTGGGCGCAGGCATGTTGGTGTTTGTAGAAGTGCTGCTTGATCGAACCACACCCAATGTCTTTGAGCAATTCAAAGCAGCCGTACAAGTACGCGACGAAATCATGGAGTGCCACATGGTGGCGGGTGGCTTTGACTACTTGCTTAAAACACGCACGGCCGACATGAACAGTTATCGAGAATTTGCAGGCAGCGTGTTGTGGCAACTGCCAGGTGTGCGCGAAACGCGAACCTATGCGGTGATGGAAGAAGTCAAGAACAGCACGGCTATTCCAATTTGAGCGTTAGCTTGCGAAGCTGATAAAGACGCCATGCGCTGGCTAAAAAGACGCCGGAAAACAAACCGTAAATTGCGCTGATGCCTAAAACAAAAAACAATTCATTCACGATAGGCATGTGCATACCCGTCATGAATCCCACCATAAATTTAAAAGCAAAAATACCCAAGTACATCGCTAAGGGAACATAACTGCCTGGCAAATGGAACTTAGCTAATTGAAGATCGTAGCGAAACGAATCTGGCAAAGGCCTCTTCGCAACACCCCAACCGATCAAAGCACAAACCCCAAACCAAGATAACAAGGCAGGCAACAATAAATCAGTCGCGCCGTACTGTCCCAGCAAAGAGGTGATGGCCATGAACGTCATGGCGATGGGTATGATGATGGGCACACGCCATCTCACCAATCGATCATTGCGCGCCGACAAGCCCAACCATAGAAGCGCCGCCAATATCAAGAAGACCCAGGGCGGGATGTGTTGAAGAATGATCATGGGGCATTGTAGGCTTGGTTTTAGCAGGCAATGAATTTCAGAAAATCCTCAAGTTCAAATACACAGCAGATGCTCAAGACTTGCTGCATGCGGCAAAGGCTCTTCTCTTGATTAAATGATGTACTTCGAGTAAAAATCATCCCATGAAATTCTTAGAAAGCATGATCCTCTACTTCCAAGGCGAAAAACTGGAAGCTCTCATTTTCATCTTGCCTCTGGGCCTCCTCTGTATGATTTTTGGCGGATGGCTTTTGTCTGAAGGCCAGCAAGGATTTGCCAAAGGCATTGCCCTGCCCTTTTTGGTTCTAGGCTTGTTGCTCACTGTGGTGGGATCGACCGTTGGATTTAGAACGCCGTCACAGGTGGCCGCTCTTCAAGCTGCTTACCAAGTCACACCCGATGCCACGCTTCAAGCAGAAAAAGAAAGAATGGCAAAAGTAAACAGCGCTTGGCCCGTCTACTTAACTTTTTGGATTGCCTTTGGGGTCATTGGCTTCGCACTTCGATTGTTCAACCCATCCGAATTCTTCAATGGGCTTGCCGTGGCCTTGGTGTTTTTTGCGGGCGTCGGTCTGCTGATTGATGGCTTCGCAGACAGACGCGCACAAATTTATACGCAAGCGATTCAAGATGCACTGCAGAAGTGAGTCATTTCAAGACTTTGCTAGCTTCCGCTTCTTGTATCAATCGCTGACCGTCTTCTGGCAATAAGAAGCCAGACTTTTGCACTTGCATGACGGCTTTGCTCACCGCTTTGACATAGCCAGCATGATCACCATATCGCTCTTGCAAAGAGAGTCGTGGGTCACCCGTGGCCTGTCGCTCTGCAGCGGTTTTTGCAAACGGAATCATGCCGCCCACGTAATTACAAATTTGCCCTTGGTGAAATGGCCTTGCACCGCCTGCGGTGATGTTCCATCCCAAATAAGTACCAAGCGGTGCTTCCAACAATACAACAGGCACACCACCAAATTCGTTGCCATCGGCATTGACCTTAGGTGCCAACATTGGCAACACCTGCTTGATGGGGGGTGGCGCCATGCTAGCCACACCGGAGCCATCGACTGCTTTGAAATCTGGACCCCAATCGTAGTCAAGCACCGGCATGATGAAATCTGGTTCGGGAATGGTCGAACGCAACTGCGGCAATGTGGGGAAGCCCATGGCGTACTTGTTGGCTGCGACTAAATTTTTGTCGGCTATTTTGGGCCACTGACTGGGCGGTGGCTCCACACCCTTCATCACCCAATTTCTGAAATGAACACGAAGTGCATTGACGGTTTCGGTGTGTGGCACAGGGTTGGCTGGCAAAACAGCTGTTCCAAAATTATTACCGGGACAGGTGGCGCCCACCTTGGGCAGATCTGCTTCAGGCAAACTTGAATTGAAACCGCCAATGCCGCCGCCGTGCGTTGAACTGGCAATGTAGTAACGTTTCACATTTTTGGGCAATGGCAAATCTTGCAGCCCATCCGTGCCCGTCCATTCGGGTGTGAGCTTCAATGCCCAAACTTCTGCAGAGCCAAAATGCTCAATTACTTTAGGACATGTTTTGGTTTGGGTGCAGCGATCTAGCAAACCAACTGTGGGGCCACCACGCACCTTGTCGGGATGAGGCAACCACCACTGCGGGCCTTCACTGCCCGCTTGGTACAACTCCAAAACGCCATCGGGCTGTGCCCATCTGAAATTCAAGGCAATGCGTCTGCCTGCAATGATGGGCCAAAGGCCGTCATGAACTTGCGCGCCTGCTTCAGTTTGGTTAAAACCCAAATGCAACCAGCCCCGCAAAAAATTACCTGACTGCGATACACCGCGACCGATGCTGTGCGTTGCCATGCCAGCAATTGGGTTAGGCGTACCAGCATCATCCACTTTGGCTGTTTTGAAAAAATGCCCCACATCTCGCCATGCGGCAAAGCCTATGCCCAGCGCATAAGGTTCTGCAGATCGGTAAACCACTTGATATAACTTGCTAGCGTTGAAGCCAGATTTCAAACAAATTTGGCTAGGGTCGGGCGTACCGGGAAAAGGATTGTTGGCATCGCATTTGGCCCATGCCCACTCACTCGATGGAATTTCGGTTTCTCCGATCACTTCACCACGAGTTGACTCAGCCACTCGGGCTGTTAAGCGCGATTTTTGCGTGTCCAAAGACAGAGGCTTGTAAGGCACTGGGTTGGACTGAACGATCAAAGGCTGCGATGCGGGGCCACTGCGATTCACAATCCGTCCGAAAACATCGCCAGTCAACGGCGTGCCATCGGCTTGACGGGCAATGGGCAGCTTGAGCCAATGCGGTTTGTCGACGCCAGCTGTCTCACGCACGGATGTAGCACCTGAGTTGTCGCCTTGCCAAGCGCTGGTGAGGTCGATGTCGCCATTCTTACGCTCGTCTGTCACATTGGGTCGTTTGTAGCCCCGGTTGGGAACTTCGTGCCACATGAGGCCACTGGCCTGTTTCGCATTGACGGGTTTAGTGATGACAAATGTGGCCACGTAGCGAACTTTGCCGTCTGCATCCTTCACGTATTCGATGTCATTGATCAAAGAGTTGGTGGGGAGTTTGGGGTCTAACTCGCCAAATGCGCGTCCAGCAATTTGTTCTGTGGGGACACCGCCGCTCATATTGTCAGGCAGCATTTGAACCTGATCAATTTGGATTTTGGTCACTCTGGCTTGAGTAGAACAAGCGATCAAGCTGGCCATCACCAGACCGGTGATTTTTAAAAAATGCATGGATCTCTCCCTATTGATGAAAGCAATTTAGCTGTATTGGCTTCAACAATGAAGAGGGTAATTACTGTATTGGCACAGGACATTTGGCATAGCAACCCAAGGCCCGCAAACGCCCGCCAAGAATTTCTAAATCAAATGCAACGTCAAAGGACTTCAAAAAATCGCATCACAACGCGATCAGGATGGCGCGCACCCGTACCAATGAAAAGTCTTTCGCTAATCCAAGACAAAGATGGCGAAGCCGTTTCAAACTGTGGCGTGCAACGAAAGTAAACCAATTGAGGGTCCACTTTTTCACCGCGGATCAAGCGCCCCATCACCTCTGGCGAAGCGGTCCGAACAGCACGGTTTTGAACAAAGATGAGGTCGCCCGCATCAGTTTCTAAAACATAACGGGCGTCCAGTTCTGCCAAGCGCTCGTTGACGATCATTTGGAAATCTGCACCGCCACGCAGTACGCGTGCCGTCCAGCCTTGGCCTTGAACTTCACCGCCCAAAATAGGAATCACCCGGCGCTGGCCATGCACAGTGGCACCCACTTCTTGTGGCTTGTCTACTTGCACCGACAAGTCTGCAAAAAACTTCAGTTCAGGCGTTGGTAAATCGTTCATTCACTGTAACCGTCAAGGTGATTGAGGTGGGACATGCAAAGGCAGGAACTATTTACCCGCAATGGCAATCAATTCGACTTCAAATTGCAAGGTGGCATTGGGCGGAATGACACCGCCAGCACCACGAGCGCCATATGCAATGGCCGGGGGGCAAGTCAATTTAGCTTTACCGCCTACCTTCATCAATTGAACGCCCTCTGTCCAGCAAGGAATGACTGCCGTCAAAGGGAAATCAATCGGTTGATTGCGCTTGTAAGAACTGTCAAATTCTTTGCCATTGGGAAATGTGCCCCTGTAATGCACTTTGACTTTGTCTGAGGCCACAGGGTGGGCGCCTTGTCCGTCTTGCACAGACAGAAAGACCAAGCCAGTCGGTGTGACTTTGGCACCAGGTTCTTTGGCCGCTAATTGCGCAAAGTTGTCTTGCGCCAATGCAGGCGAAATTGCAGCGACACACAAACCGATGGTCACGAGAAAACGTTGGATGGCATTCATTTTAAATTTGATGGAGATGAAATTGATGTGCAAAAACTTGATTATTTCAAAGTTCTTTTGAACAAGCTGAACAAGCGCTCCCAATGCCTTTCGGCGGCTTGCGCGTTGTACATGCCGGCACGCTGAGGGAATACAAAGCCATGCGCCACCTTGGGATACCACTCAATTCGATAATTTGACTTGGCAGAGATGAGAGACGCTTCCAGTTTTTGGATGTCTGCAGGGGGCGCCCATTTGTCAATTTCTGCGCAAGCAAAATAGCTCTCACACTTGATCTTGGGTGGCATGAGGTGCGGAGAATCTGGCGCTTCAGTGGCCATGTTGGCACCGTGAATAGAGGCAATGCTTTTGAATCGATCAGGAAATTGAGCGGCCACCCACATCACAATGGGGCCACTCATGCAGTAGCCCACAGCACCCATTCGAGTTTGATCGGCCATGGCATGGCTGTCGACAAACTTCAGCATGGCTTGCGTGTCAATTTGGCTGGTTTTTGCATCCAGTGATGCCATGTGCGCAAACATCACGTCCATGGCTTCTGGCGTGCGTTCTTTCAAATAAAAATCACGGCTGCGTCGGTAATACAAATTGGGCAGCACCACAAAATAACCCACGCTGGCCAATCGACGCGCCATGTCATGGAGCTCTTCACGTTTGCCGGGGGCATCCATGTAAAAGAACACCACAGGATGGGGCCCATCCTCTTCAGGAAAGACAACGAAGGTGTTCATCGAACCGTTGCTGGTTTGAATGTCAATGTGCTCTTCGATCATGGGCTTCCTTCAAAGGACTGGGGTGACAGAACAGTCGCCGATTTACTTTGCCTGACGATGCAAAACGCAAATCTTGTTACCCGTGGGGTCGCGCAGATAAGCCAAATTCAAAATGCCAAAGGCGCCATCTCTGGGTCCAGGTGGGTCTTCACAGGTGGTACCACCGTTGGCAATGCCTGCTGCATGAAATGCATGCACTTGCTCTAAAGATTCGGCCAGAAAACCAATGGTGCCCCCGTTGGCAGGGGTTGCAGGCTGACCATCAATGGGCTTGGTAAATGAAAACGTACCTGTGGGCGTTCTGTAGAAATAGCGAATGTCTTTGTTGATCACACCTGGCGCAATGCCAAGCGTACCTAGTACTGCGTCATAAAACTTTCGAGTGGCCTCAAGATCATTGGCACCCAGCATGATGTGACTGAACATTTTTTTCCTTTAAAACTAAAAACCGAAAGCCTAACAGCTCTCTTACTTGTTGGCAAAACAATACGCCACGATGGCATTGGCGTGACCATGACCCATCACTTTATTTGTGTCTGTCATTTTGTGCTCTCCCCTTCAGAATTTTCTTCAGCTTGTTGCCGCAGAAGTTCGCGCTTTTTCTTTTCCTGCTTCAAATCGTGAAACTGGTGAATGGCAAACAAAAATACCAAACCAAAGACGCCTAATTCAAGCCATATTCCCATTTGAATCCCCTTGTTGGGCCATCCATGCTTTGTACTTTTTGGCTTGTTGAGCTGTCAATATTTGTTGCAAGATCAAGGCCCACAGGGGCGAGACATGGGGCTTGGGTGTTTGACCCTTGCTCAGCCGCTTGAGCTGAAACTTAACGCACGCCATGGTGGCCAAGGACGCCATCAATTTGTTTTTCCAAGTGATGGGCGACAAAGCAGCCGTGGCATCTTGGTTGGCAAACCACGACTTCGGCAAGTTGGGATCGATGGCCAGAGCTGTGGCCATACCGACCAGGCCCACGCCGCTGGCCAACACTTGTTCTGCAACAGCTTTGCGACGAATACCACCCGTCACCATTAACGGCATCCGCGCCACTTGCAAAATTTCTTGCGCAAACTCTAGAAAATAGGCTTCACGCGCCAATGTTCTGCCATCTCGGGCTTGTCCCTGCATGGCAGGCGCTTCATAGCTGCCCCCAGAAATTTCGACCACATCCACCTGCAGCTCATTGAGCATACCCACCACCGCTTTGGCATCGTCGGGGCTAAAACCGCCACGCTGGAAGTCGGCTGAATTGAGTTTGACGGCCACCACAAACTCTGGCTTCACTGCTGCACGTACGGCCTTCACGATATCTAGCAACAAGCGCGCTCTGTTTTCTATCGAGCCACCCCATGCATCTTGGCGTTGATTGGAAATGGGCGACAAAAACTGGCTGATCAAATAGCCATGAGCACCATGAATTTGCACACCATGGAAGCCTGCTTGTTCGGCCAACACGGAGGTGGTGACAAACCGATTTTGGAGTTCAGCAATGTCTTCCGATGTCATTGCCTTGGGAACCGAAAATTTGTCTGACAACTTACCCATGTCTAAGGGTACTGCCGATGCAGACCAAGTTGCTTGCCCCAAGGCAGCCATCATTTGACGACCCGGATGGCTAATTTGCATCCACACCTGCGCACCCCCAGCACGCGCAATTTGCGCCCACTGCTTGAAACGATCTAAGTGGCTTGCGTTTTCCAACACCACACCGCCCGGCCCCGTCATACCGCGGCGATCCACCATGACATTGCCTGTGATCAACAAACCTGCACCGCCTTGTGCCCAAGCTTTGTAAAGCGTCAGCAATTGATCAGAAGGTGCATGGTGGTCATCGCACATGTTTTCTTCCATGGCGGCCTTGCCAATTCGATTCGGGATGACGGTGCCATTGGGAAGGCTCAAGGGGGACAATAAATTCATGGCTAACCTGGTTCAAAAGATGCCCTGTTTTACCAAAAATTTTGCAACTCTTTTGTCGCCATGAACAAACCCCCTGTATTTGTGATGAGGGCTTGCGCAGTGGCGGAACCCTCAGGGTTGAATTTCACCCTGGTTTTTAGGGCTGAACCTTTTGGAGAAACTGAATGACCACAGCCAAACCCCGTTCTGGCTGCTCTTCTTGAAGCACATGTCCCAATTTAGGCAACATCACGACTGAGGCGTTTTGTAAATGAGTCCTATAGCGTTGCGCATTCTCACTTGGAATCATTTGGTCGTCTTCACCCCACAAGAGCAAAGTGGGCGCTTTGATAGCGGCCAAACGACCGACAGGATCTGTGTAAATGGTCTGATTGGCACGGTCCAAAATAGCGCGTCGAACACCCGGTGCTCGAAGCATGTCGTCGTAGCGATCTACCAGTGAGTCACTCAAGGCCTTGGGATTTGAAAACGCCGGTTCAATCGATTTACGTACGAAGTACTTAGGCAAAAAATACTGAATCGCACCCATCACAGCAGGCACCTCATAGGGTTTGCTGCCAATGTCTTGGCTGTCTGGAAAACCATCGGGCGCCATCAACACCAGCGCTGTCACGCGACCTGCGTCAGCGGCGGCAAGGTTCCAAGCTATCTTGCCGCCCATTGAATGACCGACCACAGCCACTTTTTTGACATTCAAACGATCCAACAACTGAATCAAAGCGGCCAGGTCTGCTGCTTCTGAATAATTTTGATCGGCCCTTGCACCCGTGAGCCCAAAGCCGGGCAAGTCTGGGCGAATCACACGGTAATTTGAAGAGAGCGAGTCGGCCCAAGCGTCCCATGTTTGCAGACTGGCGCCAAAACCATGCAACAGCAAGATAGCCGGCGCCTCTTGAGCGCCTGTCTCTTTGTAGTAAATCCGAACGCCCTGCTTGACTTCCACCCATTGAGTGTCTTGGCCATAGCGCTTGAGGAGTTCAGCTTGAGTGAGGTCTGGTGCCCACATGCTCAGCAACGTCGACACCAAAAGGACAGTGCCTGCGCCGATCATATGAAACATGCTGAAAGAGAAAAATCGCACGGATGTCAATGCACTCAGGAGTGCAGAAACATTTGTTTGACCGCGTCCCTGGCTTTACCGCGTTGCTCACCCTCAGCGTGATGCAGCTCGCGTAAAGGACCGTTCAACATTTTTTTCATCATGCCCATCGACAGTGACTCCAACACACTGTCGATGCTTTGGCCTTTTTCAATCATCTTGCGTGCACGCGCCAATTCCATTTGCCGCCAAGCATCTGCTTGCGTGTTCAACTCTTGAATGAGTGGCACATGGGTTCTTTGATCAATCCAATTCATGAATTTCTGCACACCATCTTCGATGATCACCTCGGCATCCACCACAGCGGCAGCTCTTTGCGATTGCCCTGTGTTGATGACCTCGGTCAAATCATCTACTGTGTACAAATACACATCACGAAGATCTTTCACTTCAGGCTCGATGTCCCGAGGCACCGCCAAATCCACCATGAACATGGGTCGATTTCTTCGCATGCGAAGCGCACTTTTGACAGCCCCCAAACCAATCAAAGGCAAAGTGCTGGCCGTACAACTGATCACAATGTCAAAGTGATGCAACTGTTGCGGTAGATCCCTCAATGCAATGCTTTTTCCACCATGGATGGCCACCAAGGCCTCTGCTCTTTCTGCGGAGCGATTGGCAATGGTGATGGACTTGGGCGATTTGGCAGCGAAGTGTGCCACGCACAGTTCAATCATTTCCCCTGCGCCCACAAACAGCACATGCGTGTCTTTGATGTTTTCAAAAATACGGCTGGCCAATCGCACCGAGGCGGCCGCCATGCTGATGGAATGTGCGCCAATTTCGGTGGTGGTTCTCACCTCTTTGGCAACCGCAAATGACCGCTGAAACAATTGATTCAAGGTGGTACCCAAAGCACCTGTGTCTGCGGCCAGTCGCACCGCTTCTTTCATTTGACCCAAAATTTGAGACTCACCCAAGACCATGGAATCCAGACCACTGGCCACTCGGAAGGCGTGTCTTGCTGAGGCATCGTCTTCCAGACGATAAATATGCGAGGCCAAAACATCGACTTGCGTATTGCCCTGATGGGCCAACCAAGACAATGTTTGCGGTATTTGAACTTCATCACCTGCACAGTAAATTTCGGTTCGATTGCAGGTGGACAAAATGGCCACTTCTTTGTGCGTAGCAAAACTTTGACGCAAACCTACTAAAGATTGTTCTAATTTTTCAGACGCAAAGGCAAACCGTTCGCGCAAATCCAACGGCGCGGTTTTGTGGTTCAGCCCTAGCGTCCAAACTGCCATTTAAACAACCCGCTTCAAGCGAGG
>JBDLWA010000045.1:0-3040 GCA_039804505.1 Pseudomonadota bacterium | reverse complement strand
GCACAGCGGCCACCCCTGAAGAAATTGTGATTGAAACATTGGCCGCCGAAGTCAGCGAACGCGGCGCCACTCGCATGGACGACAAAACCTCTGAAGCGTCCATGGAAAAACGCAAAAAAGACGGATATTTCTAATGACTACGAACGCTAACTTAGATGCTGCCGTCAACGCAGCGCCCCTTTTCGCGCCCAATGCCAACGCTTTGAAATTCATCACCTGTGGTTCAGTCGACGATGGCAAGAGCACCCTCATTGGCCGCTTGCTGGTCGACACCAAGGCAGTGTTGCAAGACCATTTGGCCGGTGTTCAACGCCAAGGCGAAACTGATTTGGCACTGTTGACCGATGGTTTGTCGGCCGAACGCGAACAAGGCATCACCATCGATGTAGCTTACCGCTACTTCAGTACTGAAGCGCGCAAGTTCATTATTGGCGATGCCCCAGGCCATGAGCAATACACCCGCAATATGGTGACAGCAGCCTCTAGCGCCGATGCGGCTGTGGTGTTGGTCGATGCCACCAAACTGGATTGGCAAGACGCCAACCTCAGCCTGTTGCCCCAAACCCGCCGTCACAGTCTGCTCTTGAAGTTGCTCCGTGTGCCTTCAGTGGTGTTTGCCATCAACAAGCTAGATGCCGTTCAAGATGCGGCACTGGCCTACCAACACATCCAAGCTGCCTTGGCCAAATTTGCCACCGAAGCGGGCATTGCGGTCAAAGCATGGGTCCCTATTTCTGCGCTCAAAGGCTGGAACGTGGTGGAAAGCCATGACAACTGGTGCGGCTACACAGGCCCCAACTTGTTACAAATATTAGAAACATTGCCCAGTACCCCCGCCGAAGCGGATGTGGCCATGAGCTTCCCCGTTCAGTGGGTAGAAAAGTTCCACGATTCCAACGTCACCCATCAAGGTCGCCGCGTTTTCTGGGGTCGTGTGGCCACAGGTACATTGCGCATGGGCCAAAGCGTCAAAGTTTTCCCAAGCGGCCAAACCGCCACGGTGGCGCAGGTCTTGTCTGCCACACGCCAAGACAAAACCCATGTCACAGGCCAAAGTGCTGGCCTGGTGCTAGATCGTGAAGTGGATGTCTCTCGCGGCGACTGGATCGTAGACGCCAGTGCAGGCCTAGAAGGTCAACGTCAAATTGAGGCCACCATCGCCTGGATGGACGACGAGCCTTTGGTGGCTGGCCGTCTTTACTGGGCATTGCACGGCCACCGCTGGGTCAAGGCCAAAGTGCAACGCGTGGTTCACCGCCTGAACATCAACACTTTGGCAGAGGAAGAGGCCACAGAATTGCCTGCAAATTCCGTAGGTCATGTCACTTTGGCATTCCAAGAACCCCTGATCACCCTGCCGTTTGCCCAGTCTCGCATCTTGGGCGCATTGATTTTGGTCGATACGGCCAGCCATAAAACCTCAGGCGCAGTGTTGGTGAATTAAGCCAAGGGCTCGTTCTGCCTTAAAATCCACGTTTTTCGGGCTTCTGCCCGATCAACGTACCTGCCCTCCTTCTAAAACAAGCTCAAAGTCATGACCCACGTTGTTTCTGAATCCTGTATCCGCTGCAAATACACCGACTGCGTGGACGTCTGCCCCGTGGACTGCTTCCGCGAAGGCCCCAACTTTTTGACCATTGACCCCGATGAGTGCATCGACTGCGCTGTGTGCATTCCCGAATGCCCCGTCAATGCCATCTATGCAGAAGAAGACTTGCCAGCCGACCAAGTGCATATGACCAAGCTCAACGCCGAGCTGGCCTTATTGCCCACGTGGAAAAGCATCACCAAGCGCAAAGCGCCCATGGCCGATGCTGACGACTGGAAAGACAAAACCGGCAAGCTCAAAGAGTTGCAGCGTTGATTCAAACCGAAGCCTTGATCATTGGGGCAGGCCCTGTGGGCCTGTTCCAAGCGTTTCAGCTAGGGCTTCAAGACATCCGCTGCCACGTGGTGGATGCATTGCCGCAAGTGGGCGGCCAGTGCGTAGAACTCTACGCCCACAAACCCATTTACGACATTCCCGGCATTCCTTTTTGCACAGGTCAAGAACTCACTGACCAATTGCTCAAGCAAGTCAAACCCTTTTCACCTCAGTTTCACCTTCAAGAATTGGTGAGTGAACTGAAGGCCACTGAAGACGGTCAATGGCATGTGCAAACCGACAAAGGCACACAGTTCAAAGCTGCCACTGTGTTCATTGCCGCGGGTGTCGGGGCATTTGTCAGGCGAGGCTTGAGCCTGCCAGGATTTGAAACATTACTGGGTCAATCGATATTTCACACAGCACCGCATTCAGAGGCTTTCAAAGGTAAACACTTGCTGGTCTTGGGCGACGCCGACGCGGCCTTGGAAGCCTGTGCCCAATGGCGTGAAGGCGAACATGCTGCAGCCAGCGTCACGCTGATTCACAGACGTGATCAGTTTCAAGCCGAGCCCCAGGCCATTGAAGGCATGCGCCAAGCTTGCGCCAAACACTTGATGCGTTTTGTTGCCGGTCAACCTACTGGCTTGGTCCAGACCCAAAACCAATTGACCGGCCTAGAAATTCTGAACGCGCAAGGCGACACCGAAGTGATCCCTGCTGACGCCATGCTTTTGTGCTTGGGTGTTTCACCTAAACTGGGCCCCATCAGCGATTGGGGCTTGGCACTCGAGCGCAAGCAGCTGCCCGTGAATACTGAGGCCTATGCCACTGAGGCGCGAGGTATCTTTGCCGTCGGGGACATCAACACGTATCCCGGCAAAAAGAAACTCATCTTGTGTGGCTTTCATGAGGCCACCTTGGCCGCCTTTGGTGCCTCGGCCCTGCTGCGGCCCGACCAAAAAACCCTGCTTCAATACACCACAACGTCTACACATCTGCACAAACTCTTGGGCGTGTCGTAGAATCCAACCCGTGGCAGTAAACACAGTTTTTTGCCACATCCGCTAGGGGTGTTTTGGCTCACAAGCCAAGACTGAGAAAGTCCCTTTGAACCTGATTGAGGTAATCCTCGCGCAGGGAAGCTTGTCTAAACAACGAGGCAATCACTCAATT
>JBDLWA010000044.1:0-3883 GCA_039804505.1 Pseudomonadota bacterium | reverse complement strand
TTTCTCTAGTTGTGTCTAAATAAGTGGTGCGCGGGGCGGGACTCGAACCCGCACAGTATTGCTACCGTCAGGACCTAAACCTGGTGCGTCTACCAATTTCGCCACCCGCGCGGGTCCCATCAAATGGGTTGAATCGGTCAATCTTCTATTTTAACCATGGAAGTGGAGACTTCTGACGGGAAGTCTCCCCTTAAGCCCCTTTTGCTGGGGGTGACACCTTGAACCAAGCGGCATACATGGCCGGCAAAGCCAGCAATGTGAGGGCTGTGGCCACAATGAGGCCGCCCATGATGGCAACCGCCATGGGTCCCCAAAAGACACTTCTGGACAAGGGAATCATGGCCAAAACAGCAGCTGCAGCGGTCAACACAATGGGACGCAAGCGGCGCACCGCCGATTCCACAATGGCTTCCCACGCTGGCACGCCAGCTGCACGGTCCTGCTCAATCTGGTCGATCAGGATGACGGAATTGCGTTGAATCATGCCCATCAAGGCAATGACACCCAGCAAAGCCACAAAGCCAAAGGGACGGTCAAGCACCAGCAAGGCGCCAGCAACGCCCGCCATACCCAAGGGTCCGGTGAGGAACACCAACAAGGCGCGGCTGAAACTCTGCAATTGCAACATCAACAGGGTGAAGGTGACGAACAACATCAAGGGCATACCCGCTGCAATGGAAGCAGATCCTTTGGAACTTTCTTCCACAGCACCCGCCACTTCAATGCGGTAGTCACCCAGGCCCGCAGCGTGCCATCCAGCTTCTAGCTTTTTCAGCTCAGGCAGCAACTGGTTGGTCACCGTAGCGCCTTGAATGCCTTCGATCAAATCGGCATTGACGGTAATGGCGTAATAACGCCCTTCTCGCCACATCACACCGGGTTCCCAATTGAACACGGGCTTGGCAATTTGCATCAAGGGAATTGATTTGCCAGAGGTCGTGGGCACATAAGCGCCTGCCAAGTCGGTGATGGCATCTCGCTCAGATTGCGGTTGACGCAACACGATATCGATCAATTTGTCGCCATCTCTGTATTGCCCCACGGTAGAGCCCGAAGCCATGGTGCGCGAAGCTTGCGCTATGGATTGGCTGGTGACGCCCAAAGCACGGGCCTTGGCTTGGTCGATTTCCAAACGAATCACTTTGATGGACTCGTTCCAGTTGTCGTTCACGCCGCGCGTGTTGGGATTGGCGCGCATGGCGGCTTTCACCTCATCCGCTTTCAAGCGAAGCGCCAAAGGATCAGCGCCAACCACTCGAAATTGCACGGGATACGGCACGGGTGGCCCATTGGGCAACAACTTGACGCGGCCGCGAACTTCAGGAAACTCTGAGGCCAGCAAGGCAGGCAACTTGATGCGCAAAGACTCTCGCACTTTCAAATCTTTGGCCACCACAATCAGCTGTGACACGTTGGTCTGTGGAAACACTTGATCCAAAGGCAAATAGAAACGTGGCACACCCGAACCCACCCAGGTGCTCACGGCGGCAACGCCTTCTTCGCCCATCATGCGTTTTTCAATGCGCTTAGCCACTTCTTCAGAGGCCGCAAAACTAGAGCCTTCGGGCAACCACACATCCACCATGATTTCGGGGCGACTCGAATCCGGGAAAAACTGCTGTTGCACTTTGCCCATGCCCACAATGCCCAAGACAAACAATGCCAAGGTGATGGCGATGGTTTTCCATTTGTTAAAAACACACCAGGTCACAGCCCTTCTGAAGCTTTTGTAAAAAGGGGTGTCAAACATTTCATGAACCACTGCTTCATCGGATGCCGCCACATGCGGTGGGGCTTTTAACAACAAGGCCCCCAAGTAAGGCACAAAGTAAACAGAGGCCACCCAGCTGATGAGCAACGCAATGACCGTGACGGCAAAAATGGCAAACGTGTATTCACCCGTCATGGACTTGGCCAAACCAATCGGCAGAAAACCGGCAGCAGTGATCAAGGTGCCAGTCAACATAGGCATGGCCGTGAGTTCGTATGCGAAGGTGGCTGAGCGAACTTTGTCGTAGCCCTCTTCCATTTTTCGAACCATCATTTCAACCGCAATGATGGCATCGTCCACCAGCAAACCCAGTGCAATGATGAGCGAGCCCAAGGAAATTTTGTGCAGGCCAATGTTGAAGTAATCCATGGCCAAGAACGTGACTGCCAGCACCAATGGAATGGTGATGCCCACCACCAAGCCGGGACGAATGTCCAAGGTCCAACGTCGCCATAAGGGATGAACGCCGGGACGTTTGTGCAAGCCCAATGCGAGGAAGCTCACAGCCAACACAATGCCCACCGCTTCAATCAATGTTTTCAAAAATTCATTGACCGAACTAGAAACCGCTTTGGGCTGGTCTTGAACCTGCACAAGTTTGACGCCCGCTGGCAAAGAGGCTTCAATGTCTTGCGCGCTGAGCTTGAGCGCATTGCCCAACTGAATGATGTCACCGCCCTTGGCCATCGACACCCCTAAAGCAATCACTTGTTCACCGTTGTGACGAACTTTGACGGAAGGCGGATCGATGTAGTCTTGCTTGATGGTGCCCAAATCACCCAATCTCAGTTGCTGACCCGAGGCGCCCCGAATGGGCATTTGCCTTAAGGAATCCAAGCTATTGAACTGGCCGTTGACGCGCAGTTGAATGGCATCTTTGGGCAAACTTAAAGTGCCCGCAGATTCAACGGCATTTTGTTGGCTCAATTGAGCCAGGACCGCACCCATGTCGAGACCCATGGCTGCCAGTTTCTTTTGCGAAATCTCCACGAACACTTTTTCGTCTTGAACGCCAAACAACTCCACCTTGGCCACATCTTTCACGCGCAAGATTTTTTGGCGCACGTCGTCTGCAAATTTTTTCACTTCAGCGGGCGAGAAGCCATCGGCTTGCAAAGCGTAGATCACACCATAGACATCGCCAAAGTCATCGACAAAGAAAGGCCCCACCACGCCGGCAGGCAAGGTGCCGCGCATGTCACCAATCTTTTTGCGGACGGTGTACCAAACGTTGGCCACATCGGCTGGCTTGGAATAGTCCTTGATTTGGAAAATGATTTGAGCTTCGCCTGGCTTGGAATAGCTGCGAATTTTGTCGGCGAAGGGAACTTCTTGAAGCGTGCGCTCCAATTTATCGGTCACTTGTTCTGCCACTTGCTGAGCGGTGGCACCGGGCCAATAGGCTCTGACCACCATCACGCGAAACGTGAACGGTGGGTCTTCGTCTTGGCCTAAATTGAAGAAGGCAAAGACCCCCAACAACATCAAGACCAACATGAGGTAACGGGTGAGCGCCGGATGGTCCAGCGCCCATTTGGACAGGTTAAAGCCTGCTTTGGGTTCGGTGCGCATGGTTTATTTGCTCGCTGGTGGCGTTGTCACGGCGGGGTTGTAAACCGTGACCTTTTGGCCAGGCGACAACACGTGCACACCTGCGCTCACAATTTGCTGGCCAGGCTTCAAGCCCGCTGCAATTACCACGTCGCTGCCATCGGCCGTGGCCACTTGCACAGTTTGCGTAGTCACAGTACTGGTGTTGGCATCAAACACCCACACCGCGGTTTGTTGGCCCTCTTGCCTTAAGGCGCTGGTAGGCACTTTGATCACATTGGATTGGCTGCCTGCCAGTTGCGGTGCATGCACATTCAAGGTGACACCCAAGGGCAAGGCTTCTGCCTTTTCCAGGCCCAACTTCACCGTAAAGGTACGCGTGACAGGATCGGCACTGGCGCCAATTTCACGCACTTGGCCTTGAACCGTTTGTGGACCACTGCCTAAAGTAGCTGACATTTTCTGACCCAGCTTGAGTCGACTCACCACATGTTCAGGCACAGCAAATACGGCATCACGGGGGCCGTCTTGCGCCAAACGCACCACGGGTTGACCCGCTGA
>JBDLWA010000043.1:0-9902 GCA_039804505.1 Pseudomonadota bacterium | reverse complement strand
GCGCACTCATCCAGTCGTCGATGGTCAACAAACGTTTGCCTTGTCGGTCGACACTGGGCCGGCAACTCAACAAAGCTTTGGTATAGGGGTCTTGAGGACTGCTGAACAAGGTGCGAACAGGACCTGCTTCACGCACGCGCCCTTTGCGCATGACCACCGCATGATCGGCCACTTCACTCACCAAACCTAAATCGTGCGTGATAAACAGCATGGCCATGCGGCGACGCTCGCGCAACTCGGCCAGCAGCATCAAAATTTGACGTTGCACCGTGACATCAAGCGCCGTGGTGGGTTCGTCTGCAATCAAGAGTTCAGGCTCGCAGGCCAGCGCCATGGCAATCATGACGCGCTGCTGTTGGCCGCCCGACAGCTCGTGTGGATAGGCATTGACACGGCGCTGAGGTTCGGGAATGCCGACCTCTTCCAACAAGGCGCACGCTCTTTGCATGGCCTCTTTGGATTTGTAAGCGTTGTGCACCTTCAGCATTTCAGCCAGTTGATAGCCCACGGTGTAAACAGGGTTCAACGACGTCATGGGATCTTGAAAGATCATGGCGATTCGAGAACCTCGAATGAGTTGCCATTCCGAGTTGCTCAAGTTCAACAATGAACGGCCGTCATATTCAATGCTGGAATGAATGGCTACCTTGGCGTTTTGTGGCGGCAACAAGCCCATGATGGCCAAGGAGCTGACCGATTTACCACTGCCCGACTCACCCACCAATGCCACGGTTCTTTCGCGGGGAATGACAAATGAGACTTCTTCTACAGCCCGAACCGGTGCTTTGGAAGCACTGATGAAATCAACCGTGAGATTCTTGACCTCCAACAAATTGTCAGAGATCTGTGCCAGAGGCGGAGGGTTTCGACGCGTTGCCATATTTTTCAATTCAATTCAAAGATAAGGATCAAACAGCGATCAATGAATGACCTTGGGATCGAGTGCATCACGCAAAGAATCCGTGAGCAAGGACAAAGCCGTGACAAAAATAGACATGGCCGCAGTGGCCGACAACAACTGCCACCACTGTCCCACCAATAGATCATTTTGTGCTTCGGTCAGCATGGTGCCCCAGGACACACCATCGACCGGCACGCCAAAACCGAGGAAGGACAAAATCACCTCAGCCTTGATACAAGACACCGTGAGTAAAGAAAACTGTACCAAGATCACATGGCTCACATTGGGCAGAATGTGCACAAACATGCGGCGGTTGTTGGACGCACCAATGGCATCGGCTGCCCGCACATAGTCGCGGTTGCGATGCTTTAAATATTCACCACGCATCAATCGATAGGTGCCCGTCCAGCCCGTGGTTCCCAGAATCAGCACCACGGCCATGGTGCCCTTGGTGTTGAGCACAGCCGCAATGGCCAAAATCAACAAGATGCCAGGAATGGAGTGAAAGACGTTGTAAAGCCAATTGCTAAGATCATCCACCACACCGCCGTACCAGCCGGATACGGCACCTAATGCCGCGCCCAAAACAGTGGCCATCAACGCTGCCGCCAAGCCCACCAAAATACTGGTTTCGGCGCCCTTGATGGTTTTCGCCAAGACATCGCGGCCCCACTTATCAGAGCCCATCGGCAAATGGGTGGCCAATTCATTGACTTTTTCGCCAGCAGGTTTAACCGCTTTCTGTGCCTCTTCCCACTGCGCCGCAATAGGGTCCACAACATCAGAAGGTGTGGGGGCGTAAACAAAGACCTCAGGCAAGGCATTGCTGCCCCCTGCACTGCCACGCTCCGTCAAGATCCATGAAGGGGGCGCATGGCCAATGGCCACTTCTTTTTCCCAATCTGAAGCCAGCGAGCCCATCAAAGTGGTCAGGACCAAGGCCAAACTCAAGATGACCGTGATGCCGCTCCAAACGCCCACACGATCAGACTTAAATCGTCGCCAAGCTAAAGCCCATGCGCCTTCGCTGGTGGCGGGGACTGTTTGAATCATTGAACTGCTCATAAATATTTTGAATCTAGGTGCTAGAAAAAGTTCAACGCAATTGAACGCGAGGATCTGTGAGGCGATACAACACGTCACCGATCAAATTGAAAATCATGGTGGCTATGGCCACATAGACAGTGACAGCTTTGATCACCGGAAAATCGCTGCGCTCCACGGCCAAAATAATTTCACGGCCCACACCAGGAATACCAAAGAAACGTTCCAGCAAAAACGCACCCAGCAACAAGCCTGGCAAATTTGAAATCACAAAGGTAATGACGGGGATGAGCGCGTTGCGTAATACGTGCACAAACATCACGCGAGGCTCCGACAAGCCCTTGGCTCTGGCTGTACGGACGTAGTCCTGATCAACCTCATCTAGAACAAAGCTACGGAATAAGCGGGTGTTGGGCGCAATGCTGACCAACAGGCCCAGCAAAATGGGCAGCGGTGCGTAAGTGCTGATGTTCTTCCAATAGTCGTCGCTCCAGCCCTGAACGGGGAACCATCCCAAGCGGTAAGCCAAAACGTATTGGCCCAAAATGATGAAGACCAAAATACTGACCGACATCAAGGCGGTAAACACCACCATGGTGCCGCGGTCTATCGATGAACCCCTCACCCAAGCCAGGCCAACAGCCAAGACCAAGGCAATGACCGTTTCGATCAGCAAAAGTGGCGCCATCAGCGTTAGAGACGCAGGCAAGCGTGTTGCAAAAATATTGGCGACCGACTCGCCTGTGGTCCAACTGTTGCCAAAATTAAAGGTGGCAACTTGCTTCACAAAAATCCACAACTGAACCGTCAGGGGCTGATCCAAGCCCAGTTCTGCGCGAATGCTGTCAATTTGTTCTTGGTTGGAAAATAAACCTGCCAAGACGTAGGCAGGGTCACCGCCAATCCAATTGAACAGAAAAAAAACCAGCAAGATCACGCCTGCCAGGGTGGGAATCATTTGCCAAAGGCGGCGAAGAATGTAGGCACTCATACGGCAATCCTGGCCTTAAGGTTTTTGAACGTCATAGTAAATCCAGTCCCCCAAAATGAGGGGGTGCTTGCGATAGCCTTCCACGCGTTGGTGGCTGAGGCGAGTGGCAATGCCCGTTGAGCTCAAGCCCAACACACCGTTGACTTCCATCAAGCGATACATGTTGTGCAAAACTTTGGTGCGCTCAGGCCCATCGGGCAGGCGTTTGAGTTGCTCAAAATAGGCGTCGTATTCTGCATTTTCAAAACAAGAATAATTGTTTTGGCCAATGGTTTTGGAATACAGCAACTTCATCACAAATTCGGCTTCAGAAGAACGCGTCCAACCCAGTGCCCAAGAAGGAATAGCACACTGCTTGCCCTGCTTGATCATCTCGGGAAACTTGTCCTTTTTGACCTTCAATCGAATGCCCAATCGGTCCATCGATTTTTTCCACAGTTCGTCTCTCTCACGATCAATGGAAGAGGTGGAGGAGTAGATGGTGAACACCAGAGGTTTGCCATCTGGAAGTGAACGGTAACCCTTGGCGTCTTTTTTATAGCCAAATTGATCTAGCAAAGCATTGGCCGACAAAGGACTGAACTTCACAATGCTTTTGTAGTTAGGGTCGTGGCCAGCAATGACAGGCGAGACCATTTGTTGTGCTTTGACGGCCTGGCCTTTGCGAATCACACGAATTTCTTCATCGACATCAAAACCCATGATGATGGCGCGGCGAAGTGCAATTTTCTCTGGGGTATAGCCGCCAATCACGGGGTCTTTCATGTTGAAAAACTGATAGCGAATATCCGGCTCAACACTGCGGTACATGTTGACACCTTGGGCCACCCAAGTCTGCAACAAATCATTTTTAGGCGTCAGTGCTTTTTCAATGAATGAGGGCGGCACGCCCACCACATCAATTTCCTTGCCACTGAAGGCAAGCCACATTGATTGAGGTTCTTCAATGATGTTGACTTCCACGCGACCAATCTGAGGCATCTTGCGGCCTTGCATTTGGCTGGCAATGCGAAGCTCAACGGGATTGTTGGCAGGTGGTTCAAAATTCCAAACAAAGCCAGGGTACTCAGGATTGGCGCGCAGAATAATTTTGGAACCACGGACCCATTTATCCAAGATGTAAGCGCCCGTACCCACTGGGTGACCCATGACACCTTCAAAACCATACTTCTCAACCACCTCTCGCGCCATGCCCGCTGCAAAGGGATTGATCAGCAAGGTGAGGAAATTGCGGTCTGGCTGATTGAGATGGATGACCAAGGTGTATCGGTCGGTGGCATAGATGCCAGGGTGCTTTTGATCGTAGTCAAACTTGCCACTGACCACGGCTTGTTTGCGCGACTCAGCGAATCCCAAAATTTTGTCGTCGAGATCAGAAACTTGCGGGCTGCGATTCTTAGGGTCGGCATGTCGCAAAATCGTATAAACAAAATCATTGGCAGTGAGTTCACGACGTTGACCCTTGAAGGCTTCGTCAGGTGTAAAAAACAATCCTTTTTTAATTTTGAAGGTGTATGTTTTTTCGTCTTTTGAAACATCTGGCATGGCTTCCGCAGCATCTGGCACAAGACGTGTGGGTGAAGCCATCCAATCGTAGGTCAGCAAAGGCTGAAATATGGCTGCTGTGATGGTGTTTGAATACAGGTCGTTGACGCGAACAGGATCAAAGCCAGTTTCAGGTGTTGGAAATGCCACACGCAATACTTTTTCAGGATCGGCAGGATTGGCTTTGGGGTTGGGCGCAGTGGTAGCCAATGAAGAGGGCAAAGCCACCAGCGATGCGCCCACGATCAGCGCAACACTGAGCCAAGGCTTCAAGGCACCAGCGCTGAATCGCCATGCTGAAACGTTAAGACGATCTACTAAATACACAACAGTCCTTTGAGGGGAAATGAGTCGCACAGGTTCATGACAAACAAATGAAGCTTGGAGAATAATCGAAGTTAGCTTGAGTCGCTTTAATAATGAGACTTAAAGGGGTATTTTCTTTAAAGCCCAAAGATGATCAGCGTAAACCCTTAAAGTTAAAACTTGAATCGTGTAAAGGTCAATTCCAATGAACAATCCTCTCCTGCAAAAATGGTCTACCCCGTTTGAAATGCCCCCGTTTGATCTGATTCAAGCGGAACACTTTAGCGAGGCCTTTGAATCTGCTTTGCGCATTCAAAAGACAGAAATAGAAGCCATTGCGCAAAACCCAGAAGATCCAACTTTTCAAAATACCTTGATTGCCTTGGAAAGCAGTGGCGAATTGTTAAATCAAACCTCGTCCGTATTTTTCAATTTAAGTTCATCGCACACCTCGCCCAAAATACAAGAAATTGAAAGGGACATGGCGCCCAAACTGGCGGCACATTCAGCGGCACTCTTTTTGAACGCCCCACTCTTCCAGCGAATTGATGCGCTTCATCAAAATCGAATGAACTTAGGCCTCGACGCTGAAAGCATTCGATTGATTGAGCGTTACCACTTGGACTTCGTGCGTGCGGGCGCTCAACTCAAAGACCAAGACAGAATTCAGTTTGCACAAAACGCTGAAAAATTGGCATCCCTGTTTACCGCTTTTTCACAAAATGTTTTGGCGGATGAAGCCTCATTTTGTTTGGTACTCACTCAAGCAGAGGAACTGGACGGCTTGCCCGACTTTGTCAAAAGCGCGGCACAAAAATTAGCCAAGGACCGAGGCATCACGCAGAATAACGCTCATGCCATTACTCTGTCACGTTCATCGCTCACCCCATTCATGACGTTTTCAAAGCGCCGCGATTTACGCAAACAACTGTGGACGGCTTGGTGTCAACGCGGCGAAAACGCAGGACCTCACAACAATGAGGCCAATATGCGTGACATATTGAAGCTTCGCCTCGCACAAGCACAACTCTTGGGTTACCGAGATTTCTCTGAATATGCATTGGCCGACACCATGGCGGGTAGCGCCAAAGCCGCCAGAGATTTGCTGATGCGCGTTTGGGAACCTGCGCGATTAAAAGCACTTCAAGAGCGTGAAGATCTTCAAAAACTTTCAGGTTTGGATGATCTTGAAGCTTGGGATTGGCACTACTGGACCGAGCGTGTTCGTAAAGAAAAGTTTGATTTGAACGAAGCCGAGATCAAACCTTATCTGCAATTGAACAAACTGATGGAAGCCATGTTTTATGTGGCTCACAAACTCTTCCAAGTTAATTTCAAAGAAGTCAAAAACATTGCGAAGTATCACGACACGGTGACGGGCTGGGAAGTCACAGACGCCCATGGCAAACATGTCGGCTTGTTCCTCAGCGACAACTTTGCACGAAGCAGCAAGCGCTCGGGCGCGTGGATGAGCACCTACCGCGACCCCATGCACCTCACCCAATCAGTGCGCCCTATTGTGGTCAACAACAATAACTTCTCACAAGGCGCCGAAGGTCAACCTACATTGCTGAGTTTGGACGACGCGCGTACCTTGTTCCATGAGTTCGGTCACGGCCTGCATGGCTTGTTGTCCCAAGTGAGATACCCTCGCCTTTCTGGTACCAGCGTGCTGCGTGATTTTGTGGAGTTTCCATCACAGGTTTATGAGAACTGGTTGATGCAACCCCAAATCTTGAAACAGTTTGCAGTACATGCAGAAACGGGAGAACCCATGCCCGATGCATTGTTGCAACGCATTCTCGATGCACAAACCTTTAACCAAGGTTTTACCACCGTTGAATATGTGTCGTCCGCTTTGGTCGACCTGGCCCTTCACGAAACCACAAACCTAGACAGCTTGGACTTCAAGGCGTTTGAGAAACAAACATTGGCCAGCATCCACATGCCTCCAGCCATTGGCATGCGCCACAGGTTGCCACATTTCTCACACCTGTTTTCTTCGAACAGTTATGCCTCGGCCTATTACGTTTACATGTGGGCAGAAGTTTTAGATGCCGATGGTTTTGATGCGTTCTTGGAAGCTGGCGATATCTTTGCAAAGGAGCCGGCACAAAAGCTCTACGAGCACATCTACACGGCGGGCAATCGACAAGACCCCATGTCGGCGTATGTGGCTTTTCGAGGAAGAGAACCCACGGTCACACCATTGCTCACCAAACGAGGTTTGGCGTAACGCCTTTTAAAAGAGACAGACGAAAAAAAGCCCCGGCTCGAACGGGGCTTGAGGTTGGGTCCTAGGACCCAATCGTTTGGTACCGTGCGTTTGGATTAACGAACCACAGCGATTTGTTCGCGCTTGCCGGCTTTGTAGGTGTACAAAGTCAAAGCGCCGTTCTTGATGTCGCCTTTTTCGTCAAAAGCGATGTTGCCTGTCACGCCTTTGTAGTTGATCGCTTTCAAAGCGGGCAAGTACTTAGCAGGATCAGAAGAACCAGCTGTCACCATGGCTTGTGCCATGACTTTCACAGCGTCGTAAACGTAAGGGGCATACACTTGCACGTCGGCGTTGAACTTGGTTTTGAAGTCAGCACGGAACTTGTCCATGCCCGCTTTTTGTTCGCCTTCAACACCACCGGCTTCAGCGCAGTACACGTTGTCGTCGGTCATGCCTTCGGCAGCCAATTTGGCCAATTCTGATGTACAGATACCGTCGCCGCCCATGAACTTGGCATTGATGCCCAGTTGTTTCATTTGCTTGAGCATGGGGCCAGCAACAGCGTCCATACCACCGAAGAACACCACATCAGGCTTCTTGCCTTTGAGTGTGGTCAGGATGGCGTTGAAATCGGAAGCTTTGTCGGTTGTGAACTCGTGGCCCACCAAGTTGCCACCAGCAGCTTTCACTGCTTTTTCGAATTCTTCAGCCACGCCTTGACCGTAAGCGGTACGGTCGTCGATCACGGCAATGTTCTTGCCTTTGAGTGTTTCAACAGCGTACTTGCCCAATGTGCCGCCCAAGTGAACGTCGTCAGCCACAACGCGGAATGCGCCGGCATAACCTTGACGTGTGTACTTAGGATTGGTAGCGGAGGGAGAAATTTGGGGAATGCCAGCTGCGTTGTACAACTGTGATGCTGGGATGGTGGTACCAGAATTGAGGTGACCGATCACGCCTTGCACTTTGGCGTCGACCAACTTTTGAGCGGCTGCAGTACCTTGCTTTGGATCGGCTGCGTCGTCTTCTGCCAACAATTCGAACTTGACGGCTTTGTCACCAATCTTGATGCCAGCAGCGTTCAACTCTTCAATCGCCATTTTGGCGCCGTTTTCGTTGTCCTTACCCAAGTGGGCGATGGCACCGCTGGTGGGGCCAACGTGACCAATTTTGATGACTTGCACGTCATCAGCTTTTTTGCCACATGCAACGAGTGTCAAAGCAACAGCAGCGACTGCAACAGCTGTCAGAGGGGTCTTAAGGGAAGACAAGTTCATTAATAGCTCCGAAATTGATAGGTTTTGCTTCAATCAAGCAAGTCGTAACGATAACGCAAAATTGCCTCTCGTCAAATAGGCTTTTGAGGGAAGTGGATAAATTTATTTGACTCAGCACAAACTCCGCAACTGAAGGCTCGGCTGAAATGCTGGCTTAAGGGGTGACTTTAGGTTGACTTAAGGTGTGGCTAGCATGCCGACTTAAGCGCTGGTTTGCGCCGCCAAGTCGTAACGATTGATGTTGAAACCCAGCTGGGTATAGTGCTTCCATCGTTGGCGGGCCGCCGCCTTGTCTTGATCCTCAGGCCCAACCACTTCTATCAAACGAGGGAGGTCCTTGAACTCTGGGGGCGACAAATTGTTCAAATTAAGATAAACATCCAATTGCGCTTGCTGCCTGAGAGCCATCCAATCCGACGCAAGCACCACCATCGATTGGCGGACGCATTCTGGCGAATCGTCCACCAGGCAATGCGTGACAAAGTCTGTGGCATTCAACTGCCACAGACTTTGGTTCAGTCCCTGCAGACTTTCTTCGGCTGACCACACGCCAATTTTTTTGCCTTGAGCGCTGGCCTTGCGCAACAAACGGCAAACATACGCCCATTTGTCTGGCGCATTGAAATGAAAGTCAACTTGAGTCATGCAGGGTTCGCAAAAGGCACGAATTAAGCCGTGCGCTTTTTAGCGGCTTGATTTGCAGAACTGCTTGAAGGCTTCACTGAGCTTTGTTGTGACAACAAATACTGCAACAGCAAGCCCACAGGACGTCCGGTTGATCCCTTGGCAGCACCACCCTTCCAAGCGGTTCCCGCGATATCCAAGTGAGCCCAAGGATAGTTCTTGGTGAATCGATGCAAGAATTTGGCCGCTGTAATGGCGCCACCAGGACGGCCACCGACGTTGCCCACATCGGCAAAGTTGCTCTTCAAGGATTCGGCATATTCTTCATCTAAAGGCATTCTCCAGCAAAGGTCCATGGCTTCTTGACCGGCAGATAGCAAGTCATTGGCCAAGCCATCTTCAGTGGCAAACATGCCCGAACGAATAGCGCCCAGCGCAATGACGCATGCGCCTGTGAGGGTGGCAATGTCGATCACAGCTTTAGGTTTAAAACGCTCGGCATACGTCAAGGCATCGCACAAAATCAAACGACCCTCAGCGTCGGTGTTCAAAATTTCAATGGTCTGACCGCTCATGCTGGTTACCACATCACCGGGTTTGATGGCCGTGCCATCGGGCATGTTTTCGCAGGCGGGAATCAAGCCCACCACGTTGATTTTGGGCTTCAAGACGCTCAAAGACTTGAACACACCCAAGACACTGGCTGCACCGCCCATGTCAAACTTCATTTCGTCCATCTCTGGCGCGGGCTTCAAAGAAATTCCGCCTGTGTCAAAGGTGATGCCCTTGCCCACCAATACCGTAGGCGCTTCAGATTTTGCAGCACCTTGGTACTTCAGCACAATGAAGCGCAGGGGTTCGGCTGAGCCTTGCGCTACCGACATGAACGAGCCCATGCCCAATTTGGCCACTTCCTTGGGACCCAGTACTTCGCAAGAGATGCCGGAAGATTTAGCCAGTGACTGAGCCGCTTTGCCCAGCATGGTGGGGGTGGCA
>JBDLWA010000042.1:0-13854 GCA_039804505.1 Pseudomonadota bacterium | reverse complement strand
GCAGCGCCTTGGCAGCCGTTGGCGTTGCGAACTTCAACGTTGGTCACGCCGGCAGCTTGCAAATTGGTGCGCGCTTGTTGGGCCAAAGCTGAGTCGATTTCGAAGCTCAATACGCTGGCGGCTTGGTGGGCGGCCAAAGCGGCCATGTAACCCGAGCCCGTGCCAATTTCCAAAACTTTGTCGGTGGCTTGGAGGGCCGCATCTTGCAAGAAACGGGCTTCCACACGGGGAGCCAACATCACTTGAGATTCTGAGCCATTGGCTTGCAAAGGAACTTCCATGTCGACAAAAGCCAAAGCTTTGTGCGCCAGGGGCACGAAGTCTTCGCGCTTGACCACTGACAACAGTGACAAAACTTGGCCATCCAAGACGTCCCAGGGACGAATTTGTTGTTCGATCATGTTGAAACGGGCTTGATCTTGGTTCATTGCGACTCCACGAGGTATCTAGTACTAACGGCTCTCATTTTAGCTTCTGGAGGGGCTGATTTGCCGTTTTTTGCTGGCCAAACCAAAGGCGTTTCAAAAATTCACCCAAATCATCCATGTAGCAATAAACCACAGGCACGACCACCAGGGTCAAGAGGGACGACGTGATCACACCGCCAATGACGGCTTGGCCCATGGGGGCTCGTTGTTCTGAGCCTTCAGTGATGGCAAAGGCCAGCGGCATCATGCCGAAAATCATGGCCAAGGTGGTCATCAAAATGGGGCGCAAGCGAACTTTGGCAGCCATCAAAAGTGCATCGGTACGGCTGAGGCCTGGCACGGGAAGGCCCTGGTCAGACACACTGTCTTCCCTAGCACGGATGGCAAAATCGACCAGCAAAATGGCATTTTTGGTGACCAAGCCCATCAGCATCACCACGCCAATCACTGAGAACATCGACAGCGCAGAGCGGAAAGCCATCAAAGCCAAAACCACGCCAATCAGGGTGAGGGGCAGGGCGGTCATCAAGGCCAGGGGCTGCAAGAAACTCTTGAATTGGCTGGCCAAAATCATGTAGATGAAAATGATCGCCATGACCAGGGCCGTGATGGCGTACTGGAAGGACTCATTCATGCTCTTGGTCGAGCCGCCAAACTGATAGCGATAGCCCGGCGGCCAAGCCACACTGTCCAAGATTTTTCGAATGTCGTTTGAAATCTCGCCAGCAGATCGACCCGATGCATTGGCATTGATGGCCACTTCGCGCATCAAATCGCGACGGTTGATTTGATTGGAGCCGGTGGTCTCTTGGACTTTGGCAATTTGTCCCAAACGCACCAAACGGCTAGAGCCATCAGGCGAGGGCAAGCTAAACGGCAAGCGTTCGAGGTCTTGAGGGCTGTTGCGATATTCGGGCGCCAAGCGCACGTTCACATCGTAGGTTTGATCGTCTGGTGCGCGCCAGTTGCCCACCGTTTGGCCGGCCACCAAAGTGCGCAGCGAGCCCGACACATTGGCCACACTCAAGCCCACATCCGAGGCCGACTCGCGCATCATTTGGATGGATATCGAAGGTTTGTTGGCTTTGACGCTGGAGTCTAGATCGACCAAACCAGGAATGTTGCGCACTTGGTCCATGATTTTCAGGGTGAGGCGTTCTAGCTCACGCTGATCGGGACCTTGCAAAGAAAACTCAATTTGTTTGTTGCCCCCCACCGAATCGAGGGTGCCCACATGCGTCACGGTAATGCCAGCCACTTTGGACAAGCGAGCGCGAAGCAGCTTGGCGATGTCTTCCACACTTCTTTGACGCAATTTTCTGTCCACCAAACGGATGTAGATGCTGGCGTTGTTTTTACCTTGCGCATTGGGGGTGTTCATGCCGGTTAAGGTGTACTGAACTTCTGGAAATTCACGGACGATGGCTTCCACTTGTTTGGCCTTGAGGGCCGTGCTTTCCAAGGACGTGCCCACAGGTGTTTGGAAAGTGAGGGTGGTTTCGGAGTAGTCGCCTTTAGGCACAAACTCGGTGCCTAGAAAAGGCACCATCAACACACTGGTGACAAAGACGCCAAGCGCCATCAGCAGCGTGCTGCGCTTGTGTTCAAGGGCCCAGGCCAACATGGTTTGATAGCGATCAGCCATGCGCTCCGTTTGAATTTCAAACCAATGTGTGACTCGGCCAAGAGTTTTGTCATAAAAGTTGGCGGGCGCTTGAGAGGCACCTTCTTGAAGAATGCTGGGGTCGTGCCACACGCTTGACAGCATGGGGTCGAGGGTAAAACTCACGAACATCGAAATGAGGACGGCCGCCACAATGGTGATGCCAAATTCGTGGAAGAACTTGCCAATGATGCCTTCCATGAAACCAATGGGTAAGAACACCGCCACAATCGACAGCGTGGTGGCCAGCACCGCCAGACCAATTTCTTGCGTGCCCACCATGGCCGCATCGTAGGCGTTCTTGCCCATTTGCACGTGCCGCACAATGTTCTCTCGAACCACAATGGCATCGTCAATCAACAGGCCCACACACAACGACAGCGCCATGAGGGTGATCATGTTGACGGTGAAGCCAAACAGGCTCATGAACCAAAAGGTGCCAATCAAGGAGATGGGCAAGGTCAAGCCCGTGATCACCGTGGAGCGCCATGAATTCAAAAAGAGAAACACAATCAAAATGGTGAGCAACGCGCCTTCAATGAGGGTGCGGCGTACGTTGTCAACCGCCACGCGAATTTGACGGGAACCATCCGACACAGGCTCAAGGCGAATGCCGGCGGGCACTTGTTTGCGCAGCTCTTTCAGGGTGCCCATCAAACCATCCACCACCTCAATGGTGTTGGCATCTTGTGATTTTTGAATGGTCAATAGCAAGGTGCGCTCGCCGTTGTAGAGCGCCATGTTTTCTATTTCTTGGGCGCCATCATTCACCTGCGCCACTTGGGACAATCGAATGGGTGTTGTGCCTTTGCGCGCCACAATGATGTTGCCAAACTCTTCAGGTCGCTTCACACGCGATTGAATTTGAATCACTCGCTCTTGGGTAAATGAGCGCAAAGCACCCACGGGCAAGTCTTGGTTTTCATTGCGCACGGCGGCTGCAATTTGATCGGCGCTCACGCCCAAGGCCTCCATGGCATCGGGGCGAAGGTAGATGTTGATCTCGCGGCGACTGCCGCCAATCACATTGACCGTGCCCACACCGCGTACGTTTTCCAAACGTTTCTTCAGCACTTGCTCTGTGAAGTTGGTCAACTCCACCAAGCTGGGCGCAGCAGCATTGGATGCGGTTTCGGGAATGACCGCCAAAGACCAGATGGCTTTGCTGGTGGGGTCGAAGCGAATGATGCGCGGCTCTTTCACTTCATCGCGCAAAGTGGCGCGCAAGCCTGCGACTTTTTCTCGAACATCATCGGCCGCTTTTCGGCCATCCATGTTGAGTTGAAATTCAATGACCACCACCGATTGGTTTTCATAGCTGCGCGAGGTGAGGGCATTGATGCCCGCAATGGTGTTGACGCCTTCTTCAATTTTTTTGGTGACTTCACTCTCAACAATTTCGGGTGCAGCACCTGGGTACTCGGTCAACACCACCACCACGGGAAAGTCGATGTTGGGAAACTGGTCGACCTTCAGCCGTTGAAAGGCAAACAAGCCCATGACCACAAAGGCCATCATGACCATGGTGGCAAAGACGGGATTTTTAAGGCTGACCTTGGTGAACCACATGTTGGATAACTCAATTCACAGAAGGTTCAGGGCTTGGGACTCTGAGGTTTTTCAGAAGCAGCTTGAATGACGGGCGTGCCATCACGAACCGCACCAGCGCTAGGAGCCAGCACTTGCGTGCCTTCAGGCAGTTCGTTCAAGGCCATCATCGCTTTGCCATTGGCTTCGCCTGTGATGCCCATCATCACATTGACATGGACCACTTTGCCGTTGTCTAGAGTTTGCACATAGGGCAGCGCTTTGTCGGCACGAACACTTTCCAAAGGCACCACCACGGCTTGTACTTTTTTCGTGCCCAAGTTGCCCTGCACAAACATGCCTTGACGCAGCAGGGGGTGAGCCTGCAGCCTTAAGTAAACCAACACACTGCGGCTGCCAGCTTGGGTGATGGGGTTGATGCGAACCACTTTGGCCATGACTTCTTGGTTCGAACCTTCAATCGACAGTTTGGCCTCTTGCCCCACTTTGACTGTCACGGCGTCTGCCGCACTGAGTGTCGCTTCCATTTCCAACTGCGACAAATCGACGATTTCAACAATGCGTGCATCGGTGGAAACGCGTTCACCGGGCTGCGCCAAGCGTTGGCTGATCAAGCCAGTCAGTGGGGCCTTGAGGGTGCAGTCGTCCAATGCTTTGGTGGTCACTTCTAAAGCCGAGAGAGCGGCTTGGTAAGTGGCTTTCGCGCCGTTCAAATTGGCGATGGAGATCTCTAGCGCGGTTTTAGAAATGAAGCCTTGATTGACCAAGGCACTGTTGTTGTCAAACTGCCGTTGCGCCACTTCCATTTGTGCGCGAGCGGCTTCCGCTTGTTGTTGCGCTTGTCTTTGTTTGGCCAAGTATTCGGTGGGGTCCACTTTGGCAATCACTTGCCCTGCCGTGACGGCATCGCCTTCGCGCACCTCTAGCAACATCAGTTCACCAGCCACGCGTGCTTTGACCATGGCGCTTTGCACGGCTTTGACCGTGCCCGACACAGGCAGGCCTTGCGTCATGTCGATTTTTTGCGCGATGACAATATCGCTGGCTGACAATTCAACACCACTGGCCGCGGCTGTTTTGACGTTGGCGGTGTTGCCTGCTTGTTTGCTTTTGTAAACCCCGAAAACGGTCAAAGCGATGAGCAAAAGGGCAGCGGCAATGTAGCCTTGTTTTTTAGTCATGATGAGGCAGTCGAGACAGATAAACCACGCACGATGAGATCGGCGTGTTGTGCAATGAAGTCTTCAGGTTTGGCTTGTTGGCTACCCGCGTGACACAAAGCGCTAGAGTGTTTGGACATGATCAAAAACAGCATGGGCGAAATGACGGCCATCGCTGTGTGGTCAGCGTTGAAGTTTTTGAATTCGCCTGCTGCACGGCCTCTTTCAAGCACATCCTTCAAAAGACGCACCGCAGGATTGATCACTTCAGCTTGGTAAAAGGCGGCCAGATCGGGAAATAGGTTGGCTTCACTGATGATCATTTTGGAGATGCCAGAGGCCTTGGTGGAGCCATAGCGCAGCCACCATTCCATCATCAGGTATTTCAAGAGATCGCCTGTGTTGCCCTTAAAACTGGCCACTTCCAAAGCGCCATCGGCAATGGGCTTGACCACGTTTTCGCGGACCACAGCTTTGAACAATTCTTCTTTGCTGGGAAAGTACAAAAAGAGCGTGCCTTTGGACACGCCCGCTTTGGCGGCCACTTCTTCAGCGCGAGTGGCTGCAAACCCTTTTTCAACAAAAAGGTCGAGCGCCGCCTCTAACAATTCGCCGGGGCGATGTTGTTTACGGCGTTCACGCTTGGGGGTATTGACAGGTTCTGACACGTTTAATGACTCGTTGGTTAGTAATGTACGGTCTTGAAACTGGAGCGTCAAGCCTAGAAGTCAAACACAGGCAAAAAAAAAGACCGCCTAGGCGGTCTTCAGAGGGCGGCGCAAAGCTCAATAGAAAGCTTGCAAGCCTGTTTGAGCGCGGCCCAAAATGAGGGCGTGCACATCGTGCGTGCCTTCGTAGGTGTTGACCGTTTCCAAGTTGATCATGTGACGAATCACGTGATATTCGTCATGAATACCATTGCCGCCGTGCATATCGCGAGCCATGCGAGCCACATCGAGGGCTTTGCCGCAGCTGTTGCGTTTGATCAGGCTGATCATCTCGGGCACTGATTTGCCTTCGTCCATCAAGCGGCCCACGCGCAAGCAGCCCTGCAAGCCCAAAGTGATTTCGGTTTGCATGTCGGCCAATTTCTTTTGGATCAACTGGTTTTGTGCCAAGGGGCGGCCAAACTGAACGCGGTCCATGGTGTATTGGCGAGCACGGTGCCAGCAGTCTTCTGCCGCACCCAAAGCACCCCAAGCAATGCCGTAACGGGCTTTGTTCAAGCAGCCAAAGGGGCCTTTCAAACCAGACACGTTGGGCAACATGTTTTCTTCGGGCACAAACACATCGTCCATCACAATTTCACCAGTGATACTGGCGCGCAAGCTCATCTTGCCTTCAATCTTGGGAGCCGTCAGGCCCTTCATGCCTTTTTCTAAAATAAAGCCACGAATGGCGGATTGGCCGTCGCCTTCACCTTCTAGTTTGGCCCACACCACAAACACATCGGCGATGGGCGCGTTGGTGATCCACATCTTGGCGCCCTTCATGATGAAGCCGCCGTCCACAGGCTTGGCGCGTGTGAGCATGCTGGCGGGATCGGAGCCGTGGTTGGGTTCGGTCAAACCGAAGCAACCCACCCATTCGCCTGTGGCCAATTTGGGCAAGTATTTTTGACGTTGGGCTTCAGAGCCATATTCGTTGATGGGGTGCATCACCAAAGAGCTTTGCACGCTCATGGCACTGCGGTAGCCGCTGTCGACACGCTCCACTTCGCGGGCCACCAAGCCGTAGCTGACATAGTTCAAACCTGCGCAACCGTAGCCTTCAATGGTGGAGCCCAAGAAACCCATGTTGCCAAACTCGTTCATGATTTCGCGATCGAATTTTTCGTGGCGCGCCGCCATCAAAACGCGGGTTTGAAGTTTCTCTTGGCAGAAGTCATGCGCGGCATCTACGATGGCTCGTTCATCTTCGCTCAGTTGTTCGTTCAGCAAAAAGGCGTCGTCCCATTGAAAGCTAGGCTTCATGATGTAAATCCATCCAAGATTAAAGATGTTGGCATTTTATCGCCATGCGAAATGTTCTATGGGCTTGTCCCATCAAGAACCTTGTCGAACAGGTGACAAGTGCCTTGTGCTTCAAGGGACATTTCAACACATAGGCCATTTCAGTCAGAATAACAACATGCAAATACCTTCACACGCTGAAACTTTGGTCCTGGGTGGCGGCTGCTTCTGGTGCACAGAGGCCGTCTTTGTTCAAGTCAAAGGTGTCTTGGATGTTGAGTCTGGCTATTCCAATGGCAAGACGCTCAACCCCACTTACGAACAAGTTTGCTCTGGCATGACTGGGCACAACGAGGTGGTCAAGCTGGTGTATGACCCCCACGTGATCAGCACCCGCACCTTGCTAGAAATCTTCTTTGTCATTCACGACCCCACCACCTTGAATCGCCAAGGCAACGATCGGGGCACGCAATACAGAAGCGGTATTTACTTCACCACAGATGCACAAGCTGACTCGGCCAAGGCGCTGATCGCTGAAATTGCAGCGGAAGACATTTATGACTCGCCTGTGGTCACAGAAGTCTTGCCCTTGCAAAACTACAGTGCTGCAGAAGACTATCACCAAGACTTTTTTGAGCGCAATCCCACTCAAGGGTATTGCTTGGCCGTGGCTGCGCCCAAAGTCTCGAAGTTCAAGAAAACATTTCGTGAATGGATGCGCGACAGTTAACGCATCGATAATCGGGGCCACATGAATTTCGATCACCCCGTCATTTCCTCCCTGCTACCGGTTGTCCTTTTAATCTTGGTCGGCTTTGTGGCGGGCCGAGCGAAGTTGGTTCGGCCTGAAGCCGTTCGAGATCTTTCCAATCTGGTTTTCTTGGTGCTGACCCAAGCCTTGCTGTTCAGAACCATGAGTTCTGTGCACCTTGAAAAACTGGACATGCGTCCTGTCTTTCAATATTTCTTGGTGGCGGGCAGTTTGTTTTTCATCATGTTGATGGTCTATGGCCGAGACTCGCGAGCGTCTGTGTTGGCCTTGGCCAGTATCTTTAGCAACACCCTCATGATTGGCGTGCCCCTGGTGGGTTTGGCTTATGGTGAGTCGGGCCAAGTGTTGTTGTTCACCTTAATTTCCTTGCACGCCTTGGTGCTGCTCACCATGGCCACCGTGGTGTTGGAGTTGCAAATGGCCTACGAGCAAGCGGCCGAAACCGGTGAGTCCAGGCACATGCTCAAAACGGTGGGCATGGCCATCAAAAACGCCGTGTTGCATCCCGTACCTTTGCCTATTTTGATAGGGTTGATTTACGCGCAAACGGGTTTGGGTTTGCACCCCATCGTCGACAAACCTTTGCAATTGTTGGGCGCTTCGTTTGGTCCCGTGGCCTTGGTGTTGGTGGGCATTACGCTGTCACAAACACCGGTGGGCCACAACATCAAAGGTGCGATCAAACTGTCTGTGGTCAAAACCTTTGTGCATCCATTCCTCATGGCTGCAGCAGGCTACGCCATGGGCATGCGAGGTTTGCATTTAACCGTGATGGTGGTGGCCGCAGCCTTGCCCATTGGCGCCAATGTGTTTTTGTTTTCGCAGCGCTATCAAAAAGAAGAAGATGTGGTTACCGCTGCCGTAGCCGTGTCCACAGCATTCGCTTTGATCAGCGTTACGCTGGTGATGGCCCTGTTGCCTTTGTTACCGGCTTAGGGCGCTAAGCGTTCGCGCAACCATTCGCCTTCGTTCAAGCGATAGCGCAGTCGATCGTGCAGTCGGCTTTTGCGGCCTTGCCAAAATTGCCACGCATCGGGCACCAAGCGATAGCCCCCCCAATGCGGTGGGCGCGGTGGGTTGAGCAAAAATTGGGCGGCGTACTTGGCTGCGTTGGTCACCAAGACGGTACGGCCATCAATCACCTGACTTTGAGGTGACGCCCATGCCCCAATGCGCGAGTCGAGGGGGCGGCTGTGAAAATAAGCATCGCTTTCTTCGTCGCTGATTTTTTCCATGCGACCTTCAATGCGCACTACACGCTCCAATTCAACCCAATGAAACTGCAAGGCTGCAAAGGGGTTGCCCGCCAACTCTTGGCCTTTGCGGCTGTCGTAATTGGTGTACCAAACAATGCCGCGCTCGTCATAGCCTTTGATCAATACCACCCGCGTGCTAGGGCGCAGGTTGCTGGCCACAGTGGCCACGGTCATGGCATTGGGCTCAGGCACTTCCGATTGAATGGCTTCATTCAACCAACGTTCAAATTGTTTGAGTGGGTTGGCGTCAGACGCGTCTTCGCTCAACTCTGCTTTTTCATAACTCTTGCGTAAATCGGCGATGTTCATGGTCAGTCCTTGGCGTGTTGCAGCAAAGCTTCGAGCGCTTTGTCGTGAATGCCATGTTGTTTCAAGCTGTTCAAGGTTTCTTGCGCGTAGTCTAAGGTAGTGCCGTATCGGCCTTTGGCCTGTTGAAAGATCTGCCTGTATTGCGCAGGGCTTAATTCATGTGTGAAGCTAGGACTGTTGCGTGGCAGGGTAAAGGCCAAAGCGTTGACTGGGCCCTGAGGCGTGGGGCATTGCAACCAACGGGGGGTGTAAACGTTGTTGGGCATTTCTCGGAACCAGAGCTTTTCGATGGTCTCTTTCACTTGCGCGCCCGGTGTTCTAAACACCATGCCCTGGCAGCTGCCCCCTGACAGCAAGGCGAAAACCAAGCCAGGGCATTCGGGGGTGCCACGGTTTAACCGGCTCCACATTTTCAAAGCACGGTGCCAGCCTTGAACTTTGGTGAGGTGTTGCTCCAACACTTCAAACTCGGGTCGCCAAATGAGGGAGGCATATCCAAACACCCATAAGTCTTGTGAGCTTGGCCAGTCCGACAAAAAGGCTTCACGTGTCGGTGTGCACACCGACTGATCAGGTCGCGGGGGGCTGGGGGCGTAATGGCGTGTCAACTTAAAAGCTTCCGTGTAAAGATCTATTTTGAGGGTAAACCTTGAGTCTTTGGCGCTTTGAGCTGAGAAATTCGTAACCTGTCTGTAACTTCATTTGCACCAAAGTGGGAGATGTCGAGTTACCATTCGGTTCGTAACAAAATTACATCCTCCAATTCAACTTATTTCAATGCCTATGACCTTGAATGCCATCGTTGCCCAAGTGACCGCCCGCATTGCTCAGCGAAGCCAAGCCACACGCGCGGCCTACCTGCAACAAGTCGATGAAGCCGCAGCTAAAAAGCCAGGCGCAGACCGTTTGGGTTGTGCCAATGTGGCGCATGCTTTTGCCGCCATGCCGCCCGCCGACAAATCGCGTGCCTCCGGTCTGGCCGCCATTCCGGTGGTCAGTGCCACGGAGCGCGGTCCCAACATTGGCGTGGTCAACGCTTACAACGATTTGTTGTCGGCACATGCCCCCCTGCAACATTACCCTGACCTCGTCAAAGACGAAGCCCGCAAATGGGGTGCGACCGCACAAGTGGCCGGCGGTGTGCCTGCCATGTGCGATGGTGTGACGCAGGGCACACCGGGCATGGAGCTGAGTTTGTTCAGTCGCGATGTGATTGCCATGTCGGCGGCGGTGTCCTTAAGCCACGATGTGTTTGATGCGGCCTTGATGCTGGGGGTGTGCGACAAAATTGTGCCGGGCCTGCTCATTGGTGCGTTGCAGTTTGGTCATTTGCCCACGGTCTTTGTGCCTGCAGGCCCCATGGGCAGTGGCTTGTCCAACAATGAAAAATCGAAAGTGCGCGAGCAAGCTGCACAAGGCTTGGTGGGACGTGCAGAATTGTTAAAAGCCGAATCTGCGGCCTATCACGGCGAAGGCACCTGCACGTTTTACGGCACCGCCAACAGCAATCAAATGTTGCTCGAAGCCATGGGCTTGCATGTGCCTGGCACGGCTTTTGTCAATCCAGGCGATGGCCTTCGCAATGAGCTGACGCGCGAATCGGTGCGCACCGTGTTGCAGCTGGTCAAGGCTAAAAACTTCACCCCGATTGGTCATTTGGTGGACGAGCGTTGCATCGTCAATGCCATGGTGGCTTTGTTGGCCACCGGTGGTTCGACCAATCACTTGATTCACTGGGTGGCTGTGGCACGCGCTGCCGGCTTGATCATTGACTGGGACGATTTTTCTGCGCTGTCCGATGTGGTGCCTTTGTTGTCGCGCGTGTACCCCAATGGCAGTGCTGACGTGAACCAATTCCAAGCCGCGGGCGGCCCAGGTTATGTCATTCGAGAACTCTTGGATGCTGGCTTCATGCATGCCGATGTGTTGACCGTTCGTGCGGGCGGTATTCGCGAATTCACACAAAAGCCTGTGGGCGTGAACGGCAAATTAGCCTGGGAAGACATTGGTGTTTCCAAAGACGAAACCGTGGTGCGTCCAGCCACTGCACCGTTCAGTGCCACCGGTGGTTTGCGTTTGTTGCAAGGCAACTTGGGCCGCAGCGTGATCAAGGTGTCGGCTGTGCCCGAAGAGCGCCATGTGATTGAAGCGCCGGCTCAGGTGTTCAGTTCACAAGAAGAATTGATGGCCGCATTTGACGCCGGCCAAATGAACAAAGATGTGGTGTGTGTGGTGCGCTGGCAAGGCCCGCAAGCCAACGGCATGCCCGAGTTGCACAAGCTCACACCGCCCTTGGCCGTGTTGCAAGGGCAGGGCTTTAAAGTGGCTTTGGTGACAGATGGCCGCATGAGTGGCGCCTCCGGCAAAGTACCCGCGGCCATTCACGTGTCGCCCGAAGCAGCTTCAGGCGGACCCTTGGCCCGAGTGCTGGACGGTGACCTGATTCGAATGGATGCTGTGGCAGGCACTTTGCAAGTTTTGGTCGATCCTGAAACTTGGAATGCTCGAATGCCCGCTACCATGCCCCCTGAATTGCAAGCGGCCAACAGCCGCGGCATGGGTCGAGAACTGTTTACCAATTTGCGCAAACATGCGCTGAAAGCTGAAGAAGGGGCCTGCACATGGCTTTGAACTCTATGAACACACCATCATTCACCGCCTTGCAAGTGATGCAAGACGCACCTGTCATTCCCGTCATTGTGTTGAACGATGTGGCGCACGCAGTGCCCATGGCGCGCGCATTGGTGGCCGGTGGCATTCGCATGTTGGAAGTGACATTGCGCACCCCTCAAGCCTTGGCTTGTATGGAAGCCATTGCCAAAGAAGTGCCTGACGCCGTGGTCGGTGCCGGTACAGTTCGCAGTGCAGCTGACGCCAAAGCGGCTGCCAATGCAGGCGCCAAATTTGCCGTGAGCCCTGGTTACACATCAGCCGTAGGCCAAGCCTGTCGCGATCAAGGTTTGTCTTTGTTGCCCGGTGTGGCCACGGGCAGCGAAATTATGATGGCGCAAGAAGACGGGTTCACCGAATTGAAATTCTTCCCCGCCATGCAAGCAGGCGGCCCTGCCATGCTGAAAGCATGGGGCGGTCCCTTTTTTGATGTGCGCTTTTGCCCCACTGGTGGCGTGACACCTCAAAACGCCCACGAGTTTCTCAGCTTGTCCAATGTGGCTTGTGTGGGCGGCTCATGGTTGGTGCCTGCCGATGCATTGGCCAAAGGCGATTGGGACCGCATTGAACAGCTGGCCCGTGAAGCTTGTCAGCTGAAATCTCTCGGCTGAAACCTGTCAACTAAAGCTGCGCTGAATCAATTCGACTTTGTAACCGTCGGGGTCGGTGACGAAGGCAATGACCGTCGTGCCGCCTTTGACGGGGCCCGCTTCGCGTGTGACTTTGCCACCCGCATTGCGAATCTTTTCGCACGCTGCATAGGCATCCGCTACGGCGATGGCCAAGTGACCATAGGCCGTGCCCATGTCATAGCTTTCAACGCCCCAGTTGTAGGTGAGCTCTAGCTCGGCATGGTCGGGGTTGCTGCCATAACCCACAAAGGCCAGCGAGTATTTGTACTCGGGGTTCTCAGATGTTTTGAGCAGTTTCATGCCCATCACGTTGGTGTAGAAATCGATCGAGCGTTGAAGGTTGCCAACGCGAAGCATGGTGTGTAGTAGTCGCATAAAACGTATTGTGTCTGATTGAAAAAACCCAGTGGGACGTGGTGTTAAGCAGAAGCCTGCCAAGCCTTGACAAAGGCGGCAGCCGATTCACCCACAGCCTGTGCCGACTTACCTGGCGCAAACAGCGCCGAGCCAATGCCAAAACCGGATGCGCCACTTTTGCGATAGTCCGCCATGTTGTGCGTGCCAATACCGCCCACGGGGACGAGTCGGACATGGCCAGGCAAGACAGCGCGCATGGATTTAACAACGGCTGGGCTGATCATTTCTGCTGGAAATAATTTCAGGCCATGCGCACCCAAGGCAATGGCTTTGAATGCTTCAGAAGGTGTGGCCACCCCTGGCATCGAAATCAAACCCAGGTTCACCGCTTCACACACCACGTTGTCATCGAGGTGGGGTGAGATGATGAGTTGACCGCCCACGGCTTTGATGTCTCGCACTTGTTGCGCGGTGTCACTGTGCCGGCCCCTACCAAGGCATTGGGAAATGCTTCTGCCAAAATTTGAATGCTACGCAGCGGGTCGGGTGAATTGAGGGGCACTTCCAAAATATGAAAGCCCGCATTCACAATGGCGTGACCCATGTCCAAGGCTTCTTCTGGTTTTAAGCCACGCAAAATGGCGACCAAAGGTAAACGGTCCATGTGCGCGTTAAATTTTGAAAGCAGTGGGGTCATGCGCTTAGCTTAACGTGAAATCTTGCGGAAACAAATGCTGCGCCAACGCCCAAAGACCCGTCCACGTCACTTCATCGGCCAGTGCTGTGGCAGACAGGCCCAAGGCTTCCATGGCAAAGCTGTAGCGTTGGGTCAGTTGGCCGTTGCCCAAAATAAACAAGGGCGCCTGGTTTTCAAGCTTCTCAGATCTCTCGTCTTTGGCCGACTTGATTTCTTCACCGATCACCAAGCCCGAGATGTAACTGCTGGATTGTGCGGGGTTGAGTTTTTCAAACAAGGCCAAGCTGCGTGCTGAAAACGCATGGTGCAACAGCCCTCCAGGTTTTTGACTTTGCATCACGCCCTCAATGAACACTTCTTTTTTAAGCGGCGCATCGGGCAAGCAAGTTTTTGCCAAGATGGAGTGCTGA
>JBDLWA010000041.1:0-3650 GCA_039804505.1 Pseudomonadota bacterium | reverse complement strand
GGCGAAAAAGAAGTTTCGCGATGGTCAATTTTGGGGATCACCACGTTGTTTGCGCCTTTGAGCTCAGGGCCGTCAAATCCCACCAGCGTGGGTCGGCCTTTCATGCCAAGCCACAGGCCATCCGGTTGTGCAAACTTGTCGTTGTTGTCTGAGCGAATGGTCAGCCATTGGGTGGGGCCACACACTTCGTCACCCTTGTCGTTTTTGGATGCGTTGAGTTGTTTGAGGAAAGGGCCTGCACCCGAAAACTCATTGGCATCGTTTAGGCCGGGAATGGCTTGTACGCCGTGATTGGGGCCGCCACCCAAAACCGCATGGCTCACCCATTGCGAGCCACCGCCATTGCAGATGTAGTTACGAATGGCATAAGTGCCGCGTGAGTTGCCTACCAACATCACTTTCTTGGCGCCTGTTTTCTGCATCACCGCTTCTACTTGAGCGCGCAGTACTTGCATGTGTTCGGTGGTGGATGAGCGGCCAGCCTGCGGCTTTTCGTCGGCATCTCTTGCTAAGGGGTAAGGCACATCGATGGTGTGCAGCAAATGGCTGGGCCAGCCATTGGATTCAAAACGCCAAAGGGTGGTTTGCCAAAGTGCGGCTGAGTCGCCATTGCCATGGACGAATACGATAGGTGTTTGGGGTGTGTTGGAAGGGGTCATGAGCGTGGAGCAGGCACTCATCAAAAGTCCAGTGAAAGCCAACAGCCAACGATTGCCATTTTTGAAGTTCATTTCAGGTGCCATCCAGTTGATAGAAATTGGATTTAACCTGAAATTAGAAAATCTTGTTGCGCTGACCTCAATGAGGGCCAGTCTCCTTAGCCTTTAGCCCCGCTAATTGACGAATTTAATGTTGCTCTGACCCCAATTAATTTAGCACCGCTGCTTGACCAAATTAATGTTGCTCTGACCCCAATTAAATTAGATGAGGCTGAGGCTGCCGAGGACGGTGAACAGTTGGGTGGCGTTGAGGAGGATGGCGGTTTTGTGGATTTTTCTAAATTCGGGAATGGCCATGAGGTTGTTGTTTTCGCGAATCTCGGAGCCAATCAGATCCATTTTGGGGATGAATTTGTAGCGCAGCAGCAGGGTGAGGGATGCTATGGCGGCGGCTTCTAAGGTGAGGAGGGGGCGGGCTGCCAGGGCGTAACTCAGGGTGGCGCCAGTGGCCACCACAATGGCAAACTTAAAGTAGGTGATGTAAAACGACCGAATGAACTTGGAGTCCATGGTGTTGTCGTGCTTCAAGATGAGCAAGGGGATGGACCCAAATAAAAAATAGGTGGTCACGGCCAACATGGCCACGGTAAAAAAGAGGGCGGCGTGGTTGGCATTCAGCATGATTGAGGGTAACTCCTCGTAGAGATAGGCAAATTGACCACCTTAAAATGTGTTGCAGTGCAACATGCTGGGTCTATCCTGACTTTGACGCGTTGACACTGTTTCTTTTGTGAAGAGTCTAAATCATGGTCCGTCAATCAGCCAAATCTGCCGCTGCAGAAGCTCAACCCGAAGCCAAAGCCCAGCGCGTGATCAAAAAGTACCCCAACCGCAGGCTGTACGACACCACCACCTCCAGCTATGTCACCCTGACCGAAATCAAGCACTTGGTGATGGACGGCCAAACCTTTGCGGTCCGCGATGCCAAGTCGGGTGAAGACCTCACGCGCAGCATCTTGTTGCAGATCATTTTGGAAGAAGAATCGGCCGGCGCCCCCATGTTTACCGAGGCCGTCTTGGCCAACATCATTCGCTTTTATGGCCATGCCATGCAGGGCTATATGGGCGCGTATTTAGAGAGCAATTTGCAATCGTTGATGCAGATGCAGTCCCAAATGGGCCACAAGTCCACCAACATCATGAGCCAAATGCAGGAGCAGATGCAAAAGCAAACGGCCCAATTCTTGTCGGCTTTTGGCATAAAGCCCTGAATTCTCTGAGCCAAGGCCTCCCCAAGCCTGTCAAGGGCGATTGATTTACTGGGACAATAGCCCCATGAACGACATTGCAAGCACGGCCATCGACGCCCCTTCATCAGCCGCCCCCAAAGTGGGCTTTGTGAGCTTGGGTTGCCCCAAAGCCCTCACCGATTCCGAACTGATCCTGACGCAACTCAGCGCAGAGGGCTATCAAACGTCCAAGACCTTTGAAGGGGCCGACTTGGTCATCGTCAACACCTGCGGCTTCATTGACGACGCGGTGAAGGAAAGTTTGGACACCATTTCTGAAGCCTTGAACGTCAACGGCAAAGTCATTGTGACGGGTTGCTTGGGCGCCAAAGAGTCAGAGGGCGGCGGCAACATGGTGCGCGAGATGCACCCCAGCGTATTGGCCGTCACTGGGCCTCATGCCACCCAAGAGGTGATGGACGCGGTGCATGCGCATCTGCCCAAACCGCACGACCCGTTTTTAGACTTGGTCCCCAATGCCTTTGGCGAAGCAGGCCTCAAGCTCACACCGCGTCACTATGCGTATTTAAAAATCAGCGAAGGCTGCAATCACCGCTGTACGTTTTGCATCATTCCGTCCATGCGTGGCGATTTGGTGTCGCGCCCCATTGGCGATGTGTTGAAAGAAGCGCAAGCCTTGTTTGAAGGCGGCGTGAAAGAATTGTTGGTGATCAGCCAAGACACTTCTGCCTATGGCGTAGACACCCAATACCGTACGGGCTTCTGGGAAGGGCGCCCCGTTAAAACGCGCATGCTCGAGTTGGTTCAAACCTTAGGCGAGATGGCGCAAAAGCATGGGGCTTGGGTTCGTTTGCACTACGTTTACCCCTACCCCTCGGTAGATGGCATCTTGCCTTTGATGGCCTCTGGCTTGGTCTTGCCTTATTTGGATGTGCCCCTGCAGCACAGCCACCCCGATGTTTTGAAGCGCATGAAGCGGCCTGCCAGTGGTGAGAAGAACTTAGAGCGCATTCAAAAATGGCGTGAGATTTGCCCCCAACTGGTCATTCGAAGCACTTTCATTGCGGGCTTCCCAGGCGAAACCGAAGAAGAGTTTGAGCACTTGCTCAACTTTGTACGCGAAGCCCAAATTGACCGCGCCGGCTGTTTTGCCTACAGCCCTGTAAAAGGCGCTACCGCCAACGACTTGCCAGGCATGTTGCCTGAAGCCGTGCGCGAGGAGCGCCGTTCGCGGTTTATGGCCGTGGCCGAAGAAGTGTCCATTCAGCGCTTGCAACATCGCATTGGCGCCACCATGCAGGTGTTGGTCGATTCGGCCACCGCCATGGGCAAGAAGGGCGGCATTGGCCGTTCATATGCCGATGCGCCAGAGATTGATGGTTTGGTGCGGTTGCTGCCCCCCGAAAAGGTCAGCAAGACCTACAAGGCGGGCGAATTTACCAAGGCAAGGATTGTGGGCGTTGAAGGCCACGACCTCATTGCTGTGCCCGTTTAAAGCACTTGGCAAGAAGCAACACACAAATGCCAAACCACTCGAAGTATGAAGTTTCTGTGAAATTTCAAATTTCAGGCATAAAAAAAGCTGCGTTGACTGCAGCTTTGTTTAAACTTGGTGCCCAGGAAGGGACTCGAACCCCCACGAAGTTACTCGCTAGTACCTGAAACTAGTGCGTCTACCAATTCCGCCACCTGGGCTTTCAGGAAAAAAAGGATTGTATATCAAAAAAATTAGCCACCCCTC
>JBDLWA010000040.1:0-5586 GCA_039804505.1 Pseudomonadota bacterium | reverse complement strand
AGCACGATGCCCACCATGAACAAAGCGCCTGCCACAAGCAGGCGCTTTTCATCTGGCCTGGTTTGTCCCAAGATGCCGACCAATATCAAACCCACGGCATGAAATTGCAAAAAGTGCAAGCCGGTTTGAACCATCAGAGGTGAACTGCCGTTTAAACTTGTACCGTGTGTTGCATACGCAGACGCAATGACTGAAAAGGCTGCTAAAAAACCGCCTAAGGCAATGAAGCCTGATGGCCAGCGAGCTGCAGTGGTTTGCACTTGTGTTGTCATGTCTCAGATACTCTCAAATTCAATGAATCATCTCATTATGCAAGTGAAGCGATGGCCCGGTCTGTTGCCGTTTTTCTATCGCCCATCTAGCGGGCTGCGCCTGGCAAGTTTGCTGTTGTTAGGAAGTCTCTTCTTGACGGGTTGCAGCACGGTCAAAGGGCCCAGTGCCCCCTTGGTTCAAACAACCTCAGGGACAGACTCCCCAGTGACTGTGCCGCCTGCCATTCCGCCAGAAATGACGCTTCCCCCAAAAGTCTTGCATTTGGGTTTGGCCTTAGGGGGCGGAGCAGCGCGAGGCTTTGCCCATGTGGGTGTGATTCAAGTGCTAGAAGAGGCGGGCATTCAACCCGATCTGGTGGTGGGTACGTCTGCCGGCAGTCTGGTGGCTGCGCTTTACGCCAGTGGTAAAAATAGTGCGCAGCTCAAAAAAGTGGCTGAAACCATGGAGGAAGCCGAGATTACAGATTGGATGATGCCCATCTTGAACCGCGGCGCCTTGCGCGGCGAAGCCTTGGCCCGTTATGTGAATACACAGGTCAATGGCCGCTTGATTGAACAAATGAAATTGCCATTGGGCATTGTGGCCACAGACTTGCACAGTGGCGAACCCGTTTTATTTCGCCGAGGCAATACCGGTTCTGCCGTGCGCGCATCCAGTGCCGTACCTGCCGTTTTTCAGCCCGTCAAAATTGGATCTAGAGAATATGTAGACGGTGGTTTGGTTGCACCTGTGCCAGTTCGTCAAGCACGCGATATGGGCGCCAATGTGGTGATTGCTGTGGACATTTCCACCGACCCGGAAGGCAGTCCAGCTTCTGACACGTTTCAAATATTGATGCAGACCTTCAACATCATGGGTAAGAGTTTGAACACGGTGTTGTTGAAGGATGCCGATGTAGTGGTGAAGCCTGCCTTGATGGGGGTTAAAAGTGCAGACTTTGCGGCCCGCCGAAAATCCATTGAAGCAGGCCGAGAAGCCATGTTGAAACAATTGCCACGCTTGAAAGAAATCCTGTCTGGCTACGCGGTCAAGCCTTAAGGTATTTGCGCTATGTCCGTTCAGTCGTGCAAATTTGGATAAAAAAAAGCCGGTCGAAACCGGCTTTTTTTCGTCTGAAGGTGACTTGGAGTGCAAGTCACTTTCGGATCAAGGACTGATTAACGCTTTTTAGCAGCAGTCTTAGCAGTTGCAACAGCTGTGTTGGTCACAGCAGCCATGTTGGCTTCAGCCATGTCAGTGGCTTGTTTCACAGCTTTTTGAACGGATTCGTAAGCGTTGTTAGCGGCGTTCACGGCGCTCTTCATCACGGCAACAGCAGTTTCAGAACCGGCAGGTGCGTTAGAAGTGGCAGAGTCAACCAAGTTGGCGAATTGCTTTTGAGCAGCAGCTGTTTGGGCTTCCAAAGCTTTGGTGAATTCGTTAGAAGTACCAGAAGCGATGTCGTACAGGTGACGGCTGTAAGCAGCTGTTTTTTCAGCCAAAGGCTGGAACAGGTTCGCTTGCAAAGCCATCAATTCTTGTGCGTCTTTCACGCTCAGAACGGCCTTGGTGCTGTGAGCTGATTCGCTCAAAGCGGCTTTGGTGGCTGTCAAGTTCAATTCGACCAATTTTTCAACGCCTTCGAAGGCTTTGGCTGTCAAACCGAAGAGGGTTTCGACATTGGCTTTGTGGGATGCAACGATTTGTTCTGTAGTCATCATGATTTCTCCGTTAATTTAAAAAAGTTCCAAGGGACTGCTCCGAACCGGCTTTGCTTGTCGCTTGGCCTAACATCTTGTTGCAGTGCAGCATGGAATGAATTTTAGGGACTCTGAAGCCAATTACAAGGGGTTTTTGTTGCAACGCAGCATTTTAGAGTCGGCTTTCTAGAAATTGAAATTGGTCACAATGTCGTCATGAAGGCCTTCTATTCAGACCATTTTGTGCTGCCCTTACCCGAGGGGCACCGTTTTCCCATGGCCAAATACAGCATGCTCAGGGGGCGGGTGGCCGAGTCGCTGCCTGAGGTAGAAATGCTGGAGGCACCGGCTGCGACAGAGGGGGAATTGGCACTGGCGCATGTTCCCGACTACGTTCAAGCCGTCAAAACGGGCCAGTTGAGTCCTCAAGCGCAGCGAGAAATTGGCTTTCCTTGGACACCTGCCATGGCCGAACGCTCGGTTCGGTCGGCAGGCGCGTCGATTGCGGCAGCCAGAGTGGCCGTCAAACAGGGGATTGCTGGCAATCTAGCCGGTGGCACCCATCACGCCAGTGCTGACCAGGGCGGCGGATTTTGTGTTTTCAACGACGTGGCCGTCACGGCCAGGGTACTTCAAATGGAGCATTTCAGGCAATCTAAAAAGACCTTGCCCGTGGTGGTGGTCGATTTAGACGTTCATCAAGGCAATGGCACGGCCCAAATATTTGCCAACGATCCCACTGTTTTTACACTCTCCTTGCACGGTGAGAAGAACTTTCCCTTTAGAAAGGTCGACAGCGATTTAGATGTGGGTTTGCCAGATGGCTGCACGGACGAGCCATATTTGGCAGCCTTGGATCAGGCTTTGAGCCAGGTAAGCCAACGTTTTGAGCCCCAATTTTTGATCTATTTGGCCGGGGCAGATGCCCATGAAGGCGATCGCCTAGGTCGCCTGAAATTGACCGAAGCTGGGATGAAAGCGCGCGATCAAAGGGTCTTTGAGTGGGCTCGAGTCCATCAATTGCCCATGATCATTTGCATGGGCGGTGGCTACGGAAAAAATCTGGAGACCACCGTACAAGTTCAAATGAATACTTGGCAATTGGCCTACGAACACTGGCTTCACTGGCAAAATCGAGGGTTATGACTTCAGCCGATTCATCTCTCTCAAAGACAGTGGCAAAACCTGCACCTTTGCCGCGCAGCGCCTATCGCGTTTTCAGGCCCATCACCACGCGGTGGATGGACAATGATGTCTATGGCCATGTGAACAATGTTGTTTACTACAGCTGGTTTGACACCGCCGTCAATGCGCACCTGATAGAGCAGGGCGTGTTGGATATTCACCAGGGCGAAACCATTGGCCTGGTGGTTGAAACGCAGTGCAACTATTTTGCGCCTTTGGCCTTCCCGCAAACCATTGAAGCGGGCATTCGTGTGGCACACCGCGGCAGTTCCAGTGTGCGTTACGAAGTGGGCTTGTTTGCCCAAGGTGAACCCCTCACAGCAGCGCGCGGCCATTTTGTTCACGTCTATGTCAACAAAGAAACGCGGCGTCCACAGGCCTTGCCTGAACCCTTTATTCAAGTCTTGGAGACCCTCTCATGAAAGAACTTAGCGCTTCACAAGTTAGTACCGTGATTCACGATCCAGACAGCGTCGATGCCGCCGTCTTAAGTCGATTCTCTGCGCGTGCCTATTTAGACAAGCCTGTCGACAAGTCTGTCATTGAAGACTTGTTGCAAGTTGCGGCGCGTGCGCCCAGTGGCACCAACACGCAGCCCTGGAATGTCTATGTGGTGCAAGGTGCCCGCAAAGACAAATTGGTCAGTGAAGTGTGTGATGCGCACAATGCCATGGCGGCCAATCCTGCACTGGCGGCAGAACACGCTGAGGAATATGACTACTACCCCAGCAAATGGGTCAGCCCCTACATTGACCGTCGCCGTGAATGCGGCTTTGGTTTGTATGGTGTCTTGGGCATTGGCAAAGGTGACAAAGACAAAATGCATTTGCAGCACCAACAAAACTATCGCTTTTTTGGAGCCCCCGTCGGTTTGTTTTTCACCATCGACAAAGTGATGGGCCGTGGCAGTTTGCTCGACTACGGCATGTTCTTGCAAAGTGTGATGGTGGCGGCCCGTGCACGTGGTTTGCACACTTGTCCGCAAGCGGCATGGAACAATTTTTCCAAAATCATCTTCAAGCACATTGGTGCGGGTGACAATGAAATGATGGTCTGTGGTTTGGCATTGGGTTATGCCGATGAATCTGCCTTGATCAATACTTTCAAAACCACACGCGTTGACGCCAGCGCTTTCACGCATTGGATTGAATGAATTTCTGGCTGATTCAGTGCTTGAATGGCCTCAGCCATGCCAGCACTTTGTTCATGATGGCGGCGGGTTTGACATTGGTGTTTGGTGTCACCCGCATTGTCAATTTTGCGCACGGCAGTTTCTTCATGCTGGGTGCTTTGGTGGCTGGCAAGGTGGTCACGGCGTGGTGGCCGGACAGTGCTCATGCCGCATGGTCTTACGCCCTGGCTTTAGGGGTGGGCACCCTCAGTGCCGCTGTATTGGGCGCGCTGGTGGAGTGGTGCCTGTTTAGACCGCTGCGTCATTCGCCCCCGCTGTATCCCTTGGTTGCAACGTTTGGTCTGAGCTTAGTCGTGCATGATGCTTTGCTCTGGTGGCTTGGCCCGGGTGAAGTGTTTGCCCCACGATTCCCCGGACTCAAAGGCTCGTTGGCCATCGGCGAAGAATTTTTCCCTCAGTGGCAACTTTTCACTTTGTGTTTGGGGCCTGTGGTCTGGCTTGCCTTGCACTTATTGCTTACAAAAACCAAATGGGGACAACGGGTCAGAGCGGCCACGCAAGACAGAGACATGCTGGATGCTTTGGGTGTCAATCCCGCGCCTCTCATGATGGGGGTGGTGGTTTTGGGTTGTGGCTTAGCAGGCTTGGCTGGCGCGCTTCAATTGCCCCGAGAGCCAGCCAACTTGCAAATGGATTTGCAAATGGTGGTGGAGACCTTTGTGGTTGTGGTCATGGGCGGCTTGGGCAGCATTGCTGGTGCTTTCTATGCGTCCGTGTTAATTGGTTTGGTGCATGCATTCGGCATTCACTTTTTTCCGCAAGCCACCTTGGTCTTGATCTTTTTAACCATGGCTTTGGTGTTGGCCGTGAGGCCGCAGGGCTTGATGGGTGAGTTGCCTGGCGCAGGGCAGCGTGAGCGAGTGCCTGTATTTGACCTGGGTACCCATCGCTCTCTCTTTCAATCATGGGGTTGGGCAGTGATGCTCCTTGTGTCGGTGCTGTTGCTGGTCTCGGATGCTTACACACAAAACGTTTTGGAAGATGTCTTGATTGTGATGCTCTTTGGTTTGAGCTTGCAGTGGATGATGGCCTTGTCGGGATGGGTCAGTTTTGGACATGCGGCTTACTTTGGTTTAGGTGCATATGCAACGGCACTGAGTCATTTGCATTGGGGTTTCAATGCAGTGATGGCTGCATTTGCGGGCGTGGCACTGGCTACTTTTTGCGCCCTCTGCATGTCGAGTTTGCTGCGCCGAAGTACAGGCGTTTATCTGGCGATGTTGTCACTGGCGTTTGCACAGATGGTGTGGGCCAGTG
>JBDLWA010000039.1:0-3003 GCA_039804505.1 Pseudomonadota bacterium | reverse complement strand
TGGCGGCTGCCATAGGACTTTTGCAAATGGCGCGCTTCTAGGCTGCTCATGGCTTGAACTGGTCGCTGATCTTGGCTCAAGGCTTGTCTCCAGCCAAACGCGGACTTGATTTCAAAGGTGTTCCCACAACGGGCGCGGATGGCTCAACGTTTTTAGGACGCGGCGTGATGGTGGCTTTGACGCGTTGGCTGCCGGCAGCACTATTGGGGCCGCTGACATTGCTAGGCTTGCCATCCACGGTAAACACTTCCGTGGTGTTGTTGACCACAATTTGTTGCCCTTGAATTTTGTCGGCCACCACAGTTCCGCGCAGCAATCGGAGCTCGGCGCGGTTGCTTAAAGTGAGCGTGTCGGCCTGGCTGTTGTAAACAGCGGTTTCGGCTTCGCCTTCGGTGTATTCATCTAAGCCTTCGCGCTTTTGACGGAAGAAAATGCGTTCGCCTGACTCGGCCCACAGTTTGGCCACTTGGTGCCCTTGAGCGTCTTGCTTCACTTCCATGCGCGCGGCTTTAAGTACCAATGTGCCTTTGAGCATCTGAACTCTGCCCGTGAAGGTGGTGACTTGTTGTTGGTCGTCGTGCTTGAGGGCATCGGCCTCAATGTTCATGGGTTTGTCACGGTCTGCTTTTTCGGCGCAAACCGGTGTCACCGTCAAGACGGTGATCAAGGTGCAGAGCAAGAAGGTGACGTTGAATTTCATAAAGGCGCGAATCTTGCTTGATTGTAGGTCTTCAGAGCAGAGTCAAGCCTTTTTGTCTCAAAATTCCCAAAAAAAAGCCCGCCGAAGCGGGCCGTTGTGCAACACCTGATGAGATCAGGCGCGGCCCTGTCGAACTTGCGCCAACAAAGAATCGGTGACTTGCAGTGCGCGCTCCATGCTGCCAGCGATGGAACCGTCGGTGTAAAACCGACCAGCGATGCCCAAGGAGGGGACGCCTTCCACGCGGAAATCGTTTTGCAATTGAACCGCGCGCTGGAGCTTGCTGTTGATGCCAAACGATTTGGCCGTGTCGGCAAATTTGGTTTTGTCCACGCCTTGTTTTTCCACCCACGCCAAAATGGCGGCGTCGGTGTTGAGGGTGAGTTTTTCGCCGTGAACCGCTTGGAACACTTTGCCGTGAAGCTTCTCCAGCAAGCCCATGGCTTCTAGGGTAAAGAACAAACGCTGTTGCGGCACGAAGTCGTCGCGGAACGCAACGGGCATGCGATGCACCACCACATCTTTGGGCGCATTTTTGACCCATTGCGCAAAGGTGGGCTCAAACGCATTGCAATGGGGGCAGCTGTACCAAAAGAACTCAATCACTTCAATTTTGCCGGCCTCTGCGTCCATCGGCAGTGTGCGGTCAAGCTTGATGAAGTCTTTGCCCGGCACAAACTTGGAAGGACCTTGTGCCAAAGCGGGCACCGACAGGCTGCTGAAAGTAGCCGCAGTGCCAAGGGTGCCTAGAGTGCCAAGGGTGGCGAGAGAGAAGTCACGACGTTTCATGAAAGGCTCCTGAACATAAGGAATTTTGAAATCGATCCGGTCAACTGGATGCGTGTAGCCGAGAGCTTAAACCGATTAGCGTTGAACCCTGACCAAAGCGGCATCTAAGCCACCAGCATCCAAACGGGCTTTGATTTTTTCGGCTTGGTCTTTGTCTTCAAAGGGGCCACTGCGCACCCGGAAAATGACGCGACCGGCTTGCTCGCGCTCACTTACTTTGGACTCAATGCCCATCATGGAGAGCTTGGCTTTTTGGGCGTCAGCATCGGCCGCCGATTTAAAAGCACCGGCTTGTACGAAGTAAGTAAAGGGATCGGCACTGGTGGCTGCCGCTGGTTTGGCAGCAGGCTGCGCTTGTGGGGTGGCGGCGGGTGTGGGCGCAGCGGCAGGGCTTGCGGGCGCTGCACCCGGTGCAGATTTTTTCATCAAATCGCCCAGGGGGTCAGCGGCGACAGCAGGTGCTGTGGCAGGGGGACTGGCTGGCGTTGCAGGCGCAGGTGTGGCGCCACCTGCGGCGGGTGCATTTTCTGCAGGGGCCTCTGGTGTGGTGGGCTTGCTTTGCAATGCACCGTTGGGGTTCCAGTCTTTGTTTTTCTGCGCTTCAACCGCATCTTGCTCCGCCGAGCGCGATTGGTTTTTATTGCTGAAAGGCATGGGCACTTTGGTCACATACATGGCGACGCCCAGAGCTACCGTGAGGCCAATGACCAGGCCCAGAATAAATCCTAGCAAGGTGCCGCCGCGTTGGCTGTGAGGGGTGGATGAGGACATGGTGTGGGTTCTTATCAAAGTAGACCGAGGTTGAATGACGGGTAAAACTTGTTGCGGGTTTACATCTGTTCAGGTGCGGACACACCCAAAATTTTCAAGCCATTTTGCAAGACTTGGGCGCAAGCCGCCACCAAAGCCAAGCGCGCCAGTTTTTGGTTTTCATCTTCTACCAAGATGCGCTCGGCATCGTAGTAGCTGTGATAGCTGGCGGCCAAATCGCGCAAGTAGAAAGTCACATCGTGTGGCGCAAAGTCTTGCGCGGCGGCCGTCAGCATCTCGGGATACTTGGCCAACAGCAACATGAGGGCTTGGGCTTTGGGATTTTCCAAACTGCTCAAATCGGCTTTGGCCAAGCTGGCCACATCGCCGCCCCACGTGCGCAAGATGGAATGAATGCGTGCGTGCGCATATTGCACGTAATACACAGGGTTGTCGTTGTTTTTGGCCAAGGCCAAATCAATGTCAAACACGTACTCGGTGTCGGGCTTGCGGCTGAGCAAGAAGAAGCGCACAGCGTCTTTGCTGGTCCATTCAATGAGGTCGCGCAGCGTGACGTAGCTGCCGGCACGTTTAGAAATTTTCACTTCAACGCCGCCGCGCATCACGCGCACCATGGTGTGCAGCACGTAGTCGGGGTAGCCTTCAGGGATGCCAACGCCAGCCGCTTGCAAGCCTGCGCGCACGCGGGCAATGGTGCCGTGATGGTCGGTGCCTTGAATGTTGACCACTTTGGTAAAGCCACG
>JBDLWA010000038.1:0-5839 GCA_039804505.1 Pseudomonadota bacterium | reverse complement strand
CCTGCAGGCTTCTTGGGCGATGAGTTGCCTAGCCAAACGTACAGCAACAAGATGCTGTTGGACAAAGCATTGAAAAACATTCGCAGCGGCGATGTGTTGGTGGCGCATTTGGGGATTTGGTCGCGCCAAGACCCTTGGGCGCCTGCCGTTTTAGAGCCTTTGATTGTTGGCTTGAAAGAAAAGGGTTTTTGCTTTGCAACCTTGCGCCAACATCCACAATATTCCAAACTACTCAACAAGTCCCCTTGAATGGGTCGGTCCAGACTATTGGCATCGCGTCTAACTCATGAATTTTTTATCTTGGTTTGAATGGATTTCAGACACCTTTGCTGCATTGCAAATGGGCTTGTTTGAAACCGTTGTTCAACCTGTTGCGTTTGCAGTGGGTGCGGGTAATTTGTTAGAGGTGGCGTACGAAGGGACTGGCTGGTTGTTGGTGGGCCTGCTTCAAATTGGGGTCATGGTGTGCATCATTGCACCTCTTGAAAAATGGCGACCTGTGGAAGCCGTGTCTGACCCTCAAGCCGTTCGTGTGGACATTCTCTACACCCTGATTCACCGCTTAGGGTTGTTTAAATTGCTGATGTTTTTCACCTTTGAAAACTTGGTGGAAAACGTTTTTGGTGAGTTGCGTGTGCACGGGTTTCCGACCTTGCACATCGATGCCGTTTGGCCGGGTGTGACCGATACGGCGTTGGTGAGTTTCCTCATTTATTTGGTGGTGATGGATGCCATTCATTACTTCATTCATCGAGGCCAACACCAGTTCGATCGCTGGTGGGCCTTGCATTCTCTGCATCATTCACAAAGGCAAATGACGCTGTGGACCGACAACCGCAATCATTTGCTCGACGATGTGTTCACCACCTTGATCTTGTCTATTGTCGCTAAATTGATTGGGGTGAGCCCTGGCCAATTTGTGGCGCTGGTGGCCATCAGTCAATTGAGCGAAAACTTCCAGCACGCCAACCTCCGCTTCAGCTTTGGGGCTTGGGGCGAACGCTTGTGGGTCAGCCCTCGATTCCATCGCTTGCATCACGCCGTAGGCATTGGTCATGAATCGGCCGGCCGGCAAACTTTGGGCGGCCACAACTTTGGCGTCCTGTTCCCTTGGTGGGACATGATGTTGGGCACCGCCGATTTCTCTGACCGTTACGACGCCACGGGTGTCCGTGACCAAGTGGAAGACGGTCGCGACTATGGCCGAGATTTTTGGTCGCAGCAAGTCTTAGGTTTTGCGCGCTTCTTCAAGGGAGGTACCGCACCATGACAAAAATGATGGATGCCTTCTGGCGCGCCATTGCCTATTGCTTGCACCCGAAGGTGGTGATGCTGTCGCTCTTGCCATTGATCTTGATGGCCATCATTGTGATGGGCTTGGGTGCGCTTTACTGGGATGCTGCCGTCACGGCGGTTCGCACCTGGATGGAGACCACCAGTGTCTTGAGTTGGTCCCTGGCTTGGTTGGACAAAGTGGGGCTGGCCAATTTGCGGGCAGTGGTTGCGCCCTTGATCATTATTTTTGCGGTGACGCCGTTGGTGGTGGTCATGTCTTTGGTCGCTGTCTCGTTCATGATGGCGCCCTCATTGGTGGGGCTGGTGGCCGAGAGAAGGTTTGCAGCGCTTGAGCGCAAGCATGGTGGCTCCATGTTGCAAAGCATGGGCTGGACCCTTTTGTCGGTGGTCATTGCCTTGGGTGCATTGATTCTGACGCTGCCGCTGTGGTGGATTCCGCCTCTGGCCATGATCTTGCCGGCCTTGATTTGGGGCTGGCTGACCTACCGCGTGATGGCCTACGATGTGCTGGCCGAGCATGCCTCCAAAGCAGAACGCATTGAATTGATGCGACGTTTTCGAATTCAGTTGCTCATCATGGGTGTGATCACCGGCATGATGGGCGCTGCGCCCAGTTTGATCTGGGCCTCAGGCGCTTTGTTTGCCGCAGCCTTTGTGGTGTTGATCCCCATTGCCGTCTGGATTTACACCTTGGTCTTTGTTTTTTCTGCGCTTTGGTTTGTTCATTTTCTGTTGCAGGCTTTGACAGAAATTCGAAGCGAACCGGCAAGTGCGATGAACGCCGCACGCAGCAGCAAGGCTGAAGTGGTGGATGTCACGGGCAAGATTTTGAATGACTGATATGAATGAAACAACCACCAACCCTGCGCACCCAACGCCGCCTGCCATCGGGCTGATCATCATTGGGGATGAAATTTTGTCTGGCAAACGGTCTGACAAACATTTGCCCAAATTCATCGAATTGCTGAGCCAGCGCGGCTTGCAATTGGCCTGGGCCGAGTATGTGGGCGATTCACCTGAACGCATCACAGCCGTGCTAGCGCGAGCCTTTGCTTCGGGTGATGTGGTGGTGTCTTGCGGCGGCATTGGTGCGACCCCCGACGACCACACCCGTCAATGTGCCGCCAACGCCTTGGGCAAACCATTGGTGTTGCATCCCGAAGCCAAAGCGCTGATTCTGGAACGGATGCAGGATGTTGCTCGCGAGCAAGGTGTGCCTTACGAACCCCTTCGGGAAGACAATGTGCACCGCCTCAACATGGGGACATTCCCCGAAGGGGCCGACATCATTCCCAACCCGTACAACAAAATTCCAGGATTCACATGCCGAGGGCAGGGCCGTGGCCTGGTGCACTTTGTGCCAGGCTTTCCCGTGATGGCTTGGCCCATGATGCAGGCCAAATTAGATGCTTATTGCCAAACTTGGGGTGTGGGGCCCAAACGCATTGAGCGGTCGGTCATTGTCTTTGGGGCCATGGAGGCTACCTTGACGCCTTTGATGGAGGCCATTGAGTTGGCACACCCTGAAGTGAAGGTTTTCAGCCTACCTAGCGTCGACCATCCCCAATGGGGCCGGCACATTGAGTTGGGCGTGAAAGGCGCAGAAGCGCTGGCTGAAAAGGCTTATGTTGCATTGAAACAAGGACTAGAGCCCTTTAAAGTCGAGCTAGGCCCTGAAATGGTGCGTTAAACTAAATTGCACTACAATGGTGCAAATGTGCTTTTGCATGGTGCATTCAATTGCATTAAAAAATCCTGCTTCCAACCTAGGTAGAACCCTATCCTCGGGGCACAATAGCGATCTTGGGTTTGTCTTGCAAAGTACCCTTTGTTGGCACAGAAACTGCATTCCCGAAGAACCAATTATCAACACCCATCCAACCAGGAGATTCTGATGGCAAAGACCGTCGCAGACGTAATGAAGATGGTGAAAGACAACGAAGTCAAATTTGTTGACTTCCGCTTCACCGATACCCGTGGCAAAGAGCAGCACGTTTCCGTGCCAATCTCTCACTTTGACGAAAGCAAGTTCACAGACGGCCACGCCTTCGACGGTTCTTCTATCGCCGGTTGGAAAGGCATTGAAGCCTCCGACATGTTGTTGATGCCCGATCCCATCACTGCCAACATCGACCCCTTCTTCGAAGAAACCACTTTGATCTTGGGTTGCGACGTGTTGGAACCCGGTGACGGCAAAGCCTACGACCGTGACCCACGTTCTATCGCCAAGCGCGCTGAAGCTTATTTGAAAGCTTCCGGTTTGGGTGATACCGCTTACTTCGGACCCGAGCCAGAATTCTTCTTGTTCGACGACGTTCGTTTCGGTAGCGACATGTCTGGTACGTTCTTCAAGATCGACGACTACGAAGCACCTTGGAACAGCGGTACCAAAATGGAAGGCGGCAACCGCGGTCACCGTCCTACCGTCAAGGGTGGCTACTTCCCAGTACCTCCCGTCGACAGCACGCAAGACATGCGCGCTGAAATGTCCCTCATCCTCGAACAGATGGGCATCCCCGTTGAAGTGTTCCACCACGAAGTGGCTGGCGCAGGTCAAAACGAAATCGGTACACGCTTCAGCACTTTGGTGGAGCGCGCTGACTGGACTCAAACATTGAAATATGTGGTTTGGAACGTGGCCAATGCCTACGGCAAAACTGCGACTTTCATGCCCAAGCCTTTGGTCGGTGACAACGGTTCCGGCATGCACGTTCACCAGTCCATCTGGAAAGACGGCAAAAACTTGTTCGCTGGCAACGGCTACGCAGGTTTGTCAGACTACGCCCTGTACTACATCGGCGGCATCATCAAGCACGCTCGTGCTTTGAACGCCATCACCAACCCAACAACCAACAGCTACAAGCGTTTGGTGCCTGGTTTTGAAGCCCCTGTGAAGTTGGCTTACTCCAGCCGCAACCGTTCTGCTTCTATCCGTATTCCTCACGTTGCATCTGACAAAGGTCGCCGCATTGAAGCGCGCTTCCCAGATCCAATGGCCAACCCTTACCTCTGCTTCGCAGCATTGATGATGGCTGGTTTGGACGGCGTGGAAAACAAGATCCATCCCGGCGAAGCGGCTACCAAAGATTTGTACCATTTGCCTCCCGAAGAAGATGCATTGGTGCCAACCGTTTGTCACAGCTTGGACCAAGCACTCGAGTATTTGGACAAAGACCGTGCCTTCTTGACCAAAGGTGGCGTGTTCACAGACTCCATGATCGACGCTTACATTGAATTGAAAATGGGTGAAGTCACACGCTTCCGTCAAGCTGTGCACCCCATCGAATACGAGATGTACTACTCACTGTAATTCGCAGCGAGTTGGGGCACCTGAGCCCGACCCTCAAAAGGACGGCTCAGGCCGTCCTTTTTTATGGCTGAAACACTGTGGAATGCAAATGAATCGCTGGCCATTTTTTGGAATCACACCTCAAGGTCTGTTGGCCTTACTGTGCGCGTTCTTCATGGCACATGCGTTAGCAAATGCAGCCATTTATAAGTGCGGACAAGAGGTGACCAATCAGCCGCTTGATCCGCAACATTGCCAAAAACTAGAGACTTCATCGGCTGTTCAAATTGAAGGGACGCGTGTTCAAAGTCCTCCAACAGGTCAGCCTCCTTCGCAGCTTTCTGCGGGCGTGCAAAACAAAGTTGTTGTCAGCAACGGCAACACGAGCAGCGGCACGCCAAACGTCGCACCCATCACATCTGCAGAGCAGCAACAACGGCAAGCGCTGTCACGCACCATTCTGGAGGATGAATGGCAAAAGTTGAGTGCTCAATACGCCGATTTGGTGCGCATTTACAAGCAAGGGCAACCCGCCCTGATGCTTGGTGAATCAGCACAGTCTGATCCATACATACAACGTGTCCAAGACATGAAACTTCAACTGCAACGCTTGGAACGAGACAAAGTGGCTTTGCAACGCGAACTCAGTCGATACACCAAAAACTTGCCAACAGCGCAATTGAAACCCGAGTGATATGACGCCGCCCAATCCCTCATCGAAATCTACGATCCGTTCATCGGTAAAGTCGCCGTTATCTTCTACCTCGGTTGGGGCTGACAGCACAGGGGCGCAAACCTCTAAATTTCAAGCCTTCGATTGGTTGGCCACACCCATTGCTGTTTTGAAAAGTGATGGGTCGGTGGTGTTTGTCAATGCAGAACTTGAAGATGTCATGGGGCAGTCGCGGCGCTCGCTGGAGGGGCAATCGTTCCTGAATTTCTTTTCTGATGCACAACCTCTCCAACATGCCTTGATGGGAGCCCGGGCCAATGAGTTTGGTGCGCTCAGGTATGACGCTGAGTTGAAGCGCATCAACCCAGAAGAGGGCTTGCCAGTCCATGTCATTGTGGCGCAGTCGGATCACCCCGATGAAGTCATCATTGAAATGCTGCCCATCCAACAGCAAACCCGACAAGATCGAGAAGAGCGACTCATCGACCAAGCGCAGGCCAACAAAGAGCTGATTCGCAATTTGGCCCATGAAATTAAAAATCCCTTGGGGGGTATTCGGGGGGCGGCCCAATTGCTTGAGA
>JBDLWA010000037.1:0-4432 GCA_039804505.1 Pseudomonadota bacterium | reverse complement strand
CATCAAGGTGTTGATCCAAGACCAAGGCTTGGACGAGATTTATCTCATTCCCAACGGCGTCGACAGTGCCCAAGCGGGTTATCAATTGTTTGAGCGCATCAACCAAGTGTGCGCGCGCTTCTTAAATAGAACCGTACGGTATTTGGGTGCCATTGAACAAGATGATTTGATTCTTTCCGCCTTGAAGAAGTACCAGCCTGTGGCAGAGTTTGCGCCAGGCAGTGCGGGCGCTCGCGACTTCAGACGTTTGGCCGAAGCCACCCGTCAGTTGGAACCCATTCAAGAAGCCTCTGGCGGCTTGCAGTTTTTTGTCGAGCGCTTGGTGAAAGCCAAAGCTTAAGAATTAAACTCCGACCATGGCCAAATCGACAAGCCTTTACGAACAGGTACAAAACAACAGCGAAGCGCTGGTCATGGCCCATTTGGGCATGGTCAAGCGCGTGGCTTTGCACCTGAAAGTCAGGCTGCCCCCCTTTATGGAGCTCGATGAGCTCATTCAAGTGGGCATGATTGGTCTGCTAGAAGCGGCCCGAGCCTTCGATCCCGTCAAAGGACAAGAGTTTGAGAACTTTGCCCACAGCCGTGTGCGGGGTGCCATTTTGGATGAAGTGCGACGCTTGTCATTTTTGCCTCGCTCGGCGGTGGCTATTAATAAGTCGCACAGCGAAGCCACCCATGAACTAGGGGCTGAGCTAGGCCGTACGCCCACCCAAGCCGAATTGGCTGAGTACATGGGCAAGGACATCGACAGTTTCCACAAAGAGCGGACGCAGGCGCGGCGCTTTGAAACCTATTCCATGGAAGTGGTGACCGAAGAGGTCATGAACATTGCCACTGATTCGTCCAATCAGCCCGAGCAAATTGTTGAGCACGAACAATTCATGGGTGTTCTGACCGATGCCATTGCCGATTTGCCCGAACGCGATCAATTATTAATGAATTTGTATTACGTTGAAGAGTTGAACCTGAAAGAAATTGGTGAAGTCTTGGGCGTGACCGAGTCGCGCGTCAGCCAATTGTTGTCGGCCGTGGTGAAAAAACTGCGCGGCACCTTGGGTGTAGAGCCTGTGCTCTCTAATAAGGCCAAGGCCGCCAAGGCGTCTTAAATGCAGGCCGTACAAGTTTTTCAGCCTTCCCAGCCCGCCTTTTTGCGGGTTTTTGAACCTTCTGGCAACTCATTCGATGCGTTGCCCTCAAGTTTTCTGGTGTCCCTCCGATTCCTGCTGTGTCAGGATCATAAGGAACAAGACATCATGCGAGTACATTTCAAAGCCATGGAGAGCTACGGTGAAGGTAGCCACACTTCTCAAGCCTTGGTTGCCGATAAGGTTGAGCTCATTCAGATGCTGTTTGATGGCCTGATTGACAGTTTGGTAACCGCCAAAGGTCACATTCAACGTGGCGCTATTGAAGATAAAAACAAAAGTCTGACACGCGCTGGTCGCATTGTGTTGGGCTTACAAGGTTCTTTGGACTTGGACAAAGGTGGTGACCTGGCTCGTAATCTGTATGAGTTGTACAGCTACGTGACACGCCGCTTGATTCATGTGAACGCTCGCAATGACCTCGATGCATTGCAAGAAGTTCACACATTGTTGAATGAAATTCGCCAAGCTTGGCGTGATGTTCCTAACTTGTTACCCAAATCTGCGCCTGCTTCAGGTGTTGCAATGTCTTCAATGCATTGAGCTTTTGCCTGAAAGGGCATGGCTTTGAGGGAACAATGACGGGCGCCGCTGGTTCACCAGCCGCCCGTTTGCTCGTTTTTGGAGAGAAATATGGTTGCGATTATTGGTATCGTGGTTTTGATGGTTTCAGTGTTCGGGAGTTACATCCTGCACGGTGGCGATATGAAGCCAATTATCAAAGCTGCCCCGCTCGAGATTATGTGTATTTTGGGCGCAGGTATTGGCGGTATGTTGGTGGGCAACAGCATGGACATCTTCAAAGGTGCCATGGCCGGTATGGGCAAGGTTTTTAAAGGCCCCGCCTACAAAAAAGAAGATTATTTGAGCACCATCTTTGTGGTGTCCAAAATCATGAAGACGCTCAAAACGGAGGGCCCAGTGGCCCTTGAAGCGCACATTGAAAATCCAGAATCCAGCGCCATTTTTGCCGAATACCCCAAAATTTTGCACGACCATGCGCTGCTCGACTTGGTCTGTAACACCGTCCGTTTGATGGTGGTTTCCACCAGCCCCCTCAGCCCTTATGCGGTTGAAGACGTGATGGACGCCGCCATCAAAACCCACCACCATGATGCTTTGCTGCCGCAAACTGCGCTGGCCACATTGGCTGGCGCTTTGCCTGCTTTGGGTATTGTGGCTTGCGTGTTGGGTGTGGTGAAAACCATGGGTGCGATTGACCAGCCCCCCGCTATTTTGGGCGGCATGATTGGTGGCGCCTTGGTGGGTACTTTCTTGGGCGTGTTCATGGCTTACGGTTTTGTGGAACCGATGGCTTCACGCTTGGCGCAGATCATTGAAGACGAAGGTCAAATTTACAAAGTGGTGAAGCAAATCATCATTGGGACCTTGCACGGCCACCCCATGCCTTTGATCATTGAGGCGGCTCGCTCCAGTATCAGCCACCACAATCAGCCCAGCTTTGCTGAGGTGTTTGACGGGTTGCGAGGCTAATAGCCATGGCTGAAGCCGTTGTAGAAGCCAAACCAGAAGCCCTTGCCGAGGATCCCGCGGCAGAAGCGGCTGCGGAAGCTGCGCCGCTCATTCCTGAGGAGGCGGATCCCGATGCGCCCGTGGTGGTGGCGCCGTCCATCACCATTAAAAAGATCATGGACGATGGCCATGGCGGGGCACACGGTGGCGCTTGGAAAATTGCGCTGGCCGACATGATGACCGCCATGATGGCCTTCTTCTTGTTGATGTGGCTCTTGGGTGCTTCTAACGCCGACCAACGCAAAAGCGTTGCCGATTACTTCAAGCCCACATCGCACAGCAATGTCACCATGGGCAAGTTGGCCGGCTCTGACGGCATGTTTGGTGGCCGCTCAGTCATTGACCCCGATGGTTTCCCTTTCTCTGCCAAGCAAACCAGCACTTTGAACATGGTCACGCCACGCTCGCAAGGCGGCCCCACTGAAAACGATCCTTCACCCAACGGCTCGGACAGTAAAGAGTCTGGGCAGGATGGCGATCCAGGTAAGAAGTCAGCTGAGGCGGCTGACAAGGCCAACTTTGAGAAGATGGAAAAAGAAATCAAAGAAGCCATGGCCAAAAATCCGAAGCTGGAAAAGCTCAAGGACCAGGTTTCGTTTGCCAAGGATAAAGACGGTTTGCGCATTGAGATCATCGACAAAGCAGACTTTGCCATGTTCGGCATGGGCACCACCAGCATGACGCCCAAGGCGCAAGCCTTGTTGGGCGAAGTGTCCAAAACCTTGGCCGCCATGCCCAACAAAGTGGCCATTCGCGGCCATACCGACAGCGTGCAGTTTGCCAACACCGACGATCGCAACAACTGGTCTTTGTCGGCCGAGCGCGCAGAGGAAACTCGCAAGATCATTGAGAAGAAGGGCATTCCGGGCAGTCGATTTGCCAAGATTGAAGGCGTGGCCGATACGGCGCCCTACAACCCCAACGATCCGAAGGATCCTCGAAACCGGCGGATCAGCATTACGGTGATGAACCAGTAAACCTCACAAAAGCAGCTTTTCGAAGCTGCTTTTTTTATGCCTTGACCCCAGCGCCTAGACTGTTCATAATTATTTCAAGCTTCAACTATTTAAGCTGAAACAAATAAAAGCACAAGACAAGGAACTTCGTCATGAACATCGTCTGCCTCGGCGGCGGCCCTGCCGGTTTGTATTTCGGCCTGTTGATGAAATTGCGCCATCCTCAACACAAGATCACCGTCTTGGAGCGTAACAAGCCCTATGACACATTTGGTTGGGGGGTGGTGTTCTCTGATGCCACCATGTCCAAGTTGCAAGTGGCCGATCCCGTCACAGCCTCAGAAATTCTCGGTGCCTTCAATCATTGGGACGACATCGCTGTGCATTTCAAAGGCGAAACCATGCGCTCAGGGGGGCACGGCTTTTGTGGCATTGGCCGCAAGCGTTTGCTCAACATCTTGCAAAAGCGCTGCGAAGACTTGGGCGTTGAATTGGTGTTTGAAGCCGAAGTCGATGCCAACGCAGACATTGGCGCGCTTTACAACGCCGACTTGGTCATTGCCTGTGATGGCATCAACTCTAAAGTGAGAACGCGCTTCGCGACCACCTACAAGCCCGACATTGATGAACGCAACTGTCGATTTGTGTGGCTGGGCACGCGCAAGTTGTTTGACGCTTTCACGTTTGCCATTGAAGAAACCGAGCATGGCTGGTTTCAAGCACATGCCTATCAATTTGATGGTGACACTTCCACCTTCATTGTGGAAACACCCGAGTCTGTTTGGAAGGCGGCTGGTT
>JBDLWA010000036.1:0-3222 GCA_039804505.1 Pseudomonadota bacterium | reverse complement strand
GTGGCGCCAACACAATGTGACCTTGCCAATATTGAATGAGTGCATTGCGCGGTGTGGCCCACAAAATTTCGGTGGTTTCGTGGTTGTCGTGCACAGCCGTTTGCGCATGCGGCGCGCGCGCTAAAAAGAAGCGGGTGTCAAAGCGCTTGGACATCATGGACGGCATGCGCGGTGTGATCCAACGCGACCAAGCTTGAAGGTCGGTAGCTTGCAACTGAAGACCACATTCTTCTTGTGCTTCGCGCAATGCCGCCACAAACAAACTGGCGGCATGATGCGGGTCTAGATCGGGTTCGCCCAGTTGTGCATGGAGAGCCGCAACATCTTGTTGCAAAGCTGCGAGAGCTTCAGGGGAGCCATCCGCCTCATCGCGTTTGCCACCCGGAAACACAAACGCGCCGCCTAAGTCTTTGGAGTCGGTATGACGCTTGAGCAACAAAACCTCCATGCCAGCATCGCCTTCGCGCAGCATGAGCACGGTAGCCGCATCACGGGGCGGGGTGTCAACAATGTGCGAAGTGATTTCCATAGGGCCCCAGGTTGGCAATGAACTGAATTAAATCAAGCAACTGTCAATCAGGTAACAGTTGCCTCGTGTGGCATGGTTTAAAGTGACCAACCATTACAAGGCTATCAGATTGAGGAATCCAAATGAGCATTGATTTTCACGGACGTGTCGCCATTGTCACAGGTGCAGGTGGCGGATTGGGTAAACAACATGCTTTGGCGCTGGCTAAGCGCGGTGCCAAGGTGCTGGTCAACGATTTGGGCGGCAACGTTCATGGCGAAGGCGGCTCGGTCAGTGCGGCGCAGGCCGTGGTGGACGAAATTATCAAGGCGGGTGGGGAGGCCATTGCCAATGGTGCTTCTGTCACTGACTTCGAAGCCGTGCAGGGCATGGTGAAGCAGGCCATGGACAAGTGGGGCCGCGTGGACATCTTGGTGAACAACGCTGGCATCTTGCGCGACAAAAGCTTTTCCAAAATGGAGATTGCCGATTTCCGTTTGGTCATGGAAGTTCACGTGATGGGCGCTGTGCATTGCACCAAAGCAGTTTGGCCCATCATGCAAGCGCAAAACTATGGCCGCGTCATCATGACTACATCTTCCAGTGGTTTGTACGGCAACTTTGGTCAGTCCAATTACGGTGCGGCCAAGATGGCCTTGGCCGGCATGATGCAAACCTTGGCCATTGAAGGCGAGAAGTACAACATTCGCGTCAATTCTTTGGCACCGACCGCGGCGACGCGCATGACGGAAGGTTTAATGCCAGAAGCCGTGCTCAAAGCACTTGAACCGCAAGCTGTTGTGCCTGCCATGTTGGTCATGGCGTGTGAAGAAGCGCCCAATCGCACCATCATTTGTGCAGGCGCTGGCAGCTTTGAAGTGGCCAACATCACGCTCACACAAGGCGTGCATTTGGGAGTGTCAGACGACACGCCCGAACAATTGTTGGCAGCGATGTCTCAGGTCACCGACCGTACGGGTGAGTTGGTACCTGGCTCGGGCTCGGGTCAGGGCACCTTGGAAGTGGGCAAGGCCATGGCCGCTCACAAAGGCTAAAAAGTCAGCACCACTGGGGTGTGATCGCTGGGTCGCTCATTTTTGCGAGGGGCTTTGTCAATCACACACGCTGTGGCTTGTGATTTGACGGCATCGGTCACCAAGATGTGATCGATTCGCAGGCCTCTGTTTCTGCGAAAGCCAAAGTCGCGATAGTCCCACCAGCTGAAGCTTTTTTCAGGCTGCTGAAACAATCTGAAGCTGTCGTGCAAGCCTAAACCAATCAGGCCATTCAAATGTGTGCGCTCTTCGGGCGTACAGTGAATGGTGCCGGCCAAGGCCACGGGATCCCACACATCCAAATCGTCGAAGGTGATGTTGTAGTCGCCCAAAAGGGCCAGCTTGGGATACTGGGCCATCTCTTGTTTCACCCATGCGTGGAGGGCTTCAAGCCAGCGCATTTTGTAAACAAATTTGTCGCTGTCGGGCGCTTGGCCATTGGGAAAATAGCCGCCTATCACGCGCACATCACCAAAGGTGCCGGCAATGACACGCGACATGTCGTCTTCAAAGCCAGGAATGTTTTTGACCACATCCACAGCAGGCGTGCGAGAAATGAGCGCCACACCGTTGTATGTTTTTTGGCCAAACCACTGAGCGTGATAGCCAGCATCGGCAAAGGCTTGATGCGGAAACTTGTCGTCCGTCATCTTCAGTTCTTGCAAAGCCAAAACATCGATGGCGTGGCCTTCGCCCAAGGCTTCTTGCGCTTTAAGCCAGTCAATCACCTGCGGCAAGCGCACGGTGAGTGAGTTGACATTCCAGGTGGCAATTTTCATGAGATTAGATGTGCATCATGGCCAAGGCGCCAATGGCCACGCCTACAACACCCATGCCATACATGGCGATTTCTAACCATTTTTTGCGCGTCATCAGAGCAATGGCGGCCATGGCAATGGCCACTTGCAAGGCGGTGGTGGCTTGGGCCCAGCGGTGATGCAAATGCATTTCGCTTTCTGATTTGTCATCCCATGCTTTGGCTTCAGCTTCTAATTTTTCTGCGCCTTGTTTGATCTCTGATTTTTCAGATTTGTAGCGCTTGATCTCGTCTTGGTAAAACTCTTTTTTGGTGGTCGGTGCCAACTCAATGGCCAGTTCGCTCAAATTTTGTTTGGAGCTTTTGGCCTGGTAATAGTTCCACTGATTGGACGCTTCTGTTTTCTTGATGGCCGCATTGTTTTTATACAAGCCCGCGTTGGCTTGTGTGGCGCCGCCCATGTAAGAAAAAATGGCGCCAACTGTTGCAATGACGGCGGTGAACATGGCAATGGAATTGGTGTGACTACCGCCGTGCTCGGCATGACCTTGCGTGGCATGCTCGATTTCGTGATCGTGAGGGCCGTGAACGTGAAAGCCGTGTCCTGACATGTGAGTTTCTCCTGAAAGAATCAGCGTGATGCTTGGTAAGTGACGAAGCTGTATTTCAAGCCAGTCGTTGAGACATGTGATTCGCGTGACACTTCGTGCCATGCCGAATTGAGCGTAGGCGCAAAGGCATCGCCTTCATATTGCGCATCAATTTCTGTGACCACTGCTTCTTCAGCAATATCAACAGCCTGAGCGTAAATTTCTGCACCGCCCATGACCCACAAATCTTTGCCCTCAGGGCAGTGGGCCAAGGCCAAACTCAAACCTTCTTCTAAGGAATGAACCACCAAA
>JBDLWA010000035.1:0-8677 GCA_039804505.1 Pseudomonadota bacterium | reverse complement strand
CATCGCGGCAGCCTCACCGCAAAACCTTGAAGACCTTCATGGCATCAGTGGCTTGGGCGCTAAAAAACTCGAAGCCTACGGCCAAGAGGTGCTGAGAATCTGTCGCGTCTAAAAGGCCCACCCATCACAATCCAGCTTTATGCAAGTTTTGCATATATTTTGGCCTGATTCCGCAGTTTGACATTCCCAATTCAGGCCAGCCTCCCTAAAATTCAGGTCTGGTTACGAGACGGTTACAAGACCGGATGAGACAGGCCAGTCGAAGGCGCTTTTTGGCGCTCATTTTGTCGCTTTTTGCAAGTGTCATTCGCTTGCTCTTTGAGGTTCAGCCCAAGAGGGCCCTTGCAAAAATCGATTTTTAAACTTTGGAGCTTTTCCCATGAACTCACCCGTGATGCAGGGCTTGAACCTGAATACACCCACGTACGTTAAAAACCCCAAGCTGATTGCTTGGGTGGCCGAAATGGCCGCCTTGTGCAAGCCCGCCAATGTCTACTGGTGCGATGGCTCTGAAGAAGAGTACGACCGCCTGTGCCAACAATTGGTCGACAGCGGCACCTTCAAAAAGCTCAACCCCGCCAAGCGTCCCGGCAGTTTCTTGGCCTGTTCTGACCCTTCAGATGTGGCCCGTGTTGAAGACCGCACTTACATCTGCTCTGAAAAGAAAGAGAACGCCGGTCCCACCAACAACTGGATGGCGCCAGCCGAGATGCGCAAAACCTTGAACCCCTTGTTCGATGGTTGCATGCAAGGCCGCACGATGTATGTGGTGCCTTTCTCGATGGGCCCCCTGGGTTCACACATTGCACACGTTGGCATTGAGTTGACCGACAGCGCTTATGTGGCTGTCAACCAAAAGCTCATGACCCGCATGGGCAAAGCCGTGTTCGACGTCATCGGTGCCGATGGTGAGTTCGTGCCTTGCTTGCATACGGTGGGTGCACCTTTGGTCAACGGCGCCAAAGACACCACCTCATGGCCTTGCAACCCCACCGTCAAGTACATCGTTCACTACCCTGAAACACGCGAGATCTGGTCTTACGGTTCTGGCTACGGTGGCAACGCATTGCTCGGCAAAAAATGCTTGGCCTTGCGCATCGCCTCCAGCATGGGCCGCGAGCAAGGTTGGTTGGCCGAGCACATGCTCATCTTGGGCGTGACCAATCCACAAGGCAAGAAATACCACGTGGCTGCGGCTTTCCCCAGCGCATGTGGCAAAACCAACTTCTCGATGTTGGTGCCGCCCGAAGGTTTCAATGGCTGGAAAGTCACCACCATTGGCGACGACATTGCCTGGATCAAGCCCCAAGCCAACGGCAAGATGATGGCCATCAACCCCGAAGCCGGTTACTTTGGCGTGGCCCCAGGCACCAACCACCACACCAACCCCAACTGCATGGCCAGCTTGGACAAAAACGTGATTTTCACCAACGTGGCGCTCACCGATGACGGCGACGTCTGGTGGGAAGGCATGGACAAAGACACTGGCAAAGTGCCCGATCATTTGATCGACTGGCAAGGCAAAGACTGGACCCCCCAGATTGCCAAAGAGACAGGCGCCAAAGCCGCTCACGCCAACGCACGTTTCACCGTCGCTGCCACCAACAACCCCGCGCTCGACCCCGCATGGGACGATGCTGCTGGCGTGTCGATTGACGCCTTCATCTTTGGCGGTCGCCGCTCCACCACCGTGCCTTTGGTCACCGAAGCACGCAACTGGACCGAAGGCGTTTACATGGCCGCCACCATGGGCTCTGAAACCACCGCCGCGGCGTTTGGCGCACAAGGCGTGGTGCGTCGTGATCCATTTGCCATGTTGCCTTTCTGCGGCTACAACATGAGCGACTACTTCCAACACTGGTTGGACGTGGGCGCCAAAATTGAAGCCGGCGGCCACAAGTTGCCCAGCATTTACTGCGTCAACTGGTTCCGTAAAGACGAAGCGGGCAAGTTTGTCTGGCCAGGTTATGGCGACAACATGCGCGTTTTGAAGTGGATGATCGATCGCTTGGAAGGTCAGGCCCAAGGTCAAGAAACCATGTTTGGTGTCACACCCACTTATGGCGAATTGAACTGGACCGGCTTGAACTTCACCGCCGACCAATTCAAAACCGTCACCAGCATTGACAAAGCTGCATGGCAACAAGAGTTGCAATTGCACACCACCCACTTTGAGCAGTTGGCTTACAACATGCCCAAAGCATTGCTCGAGACCAAAGCAGCGTTGGAACAGCGCTTAGCAGCCGTCTGACAAACACTGACTCGCGCCAGAAGTTAGCGCAAGCTTTGTTGTGGTTCACACCGGCCATGTGGTCGGTGAACTACGTCGTGGCACGAACTGCCCCCGGCATCATCAGCCCTCACGTTCTCGCGTTGGGCCGGTGGTTCTTGGCGGGTCTCATCTTGTCTTGGCTGGCCCGACAAGAACTTTGGCAAGAACGCCACAGCATTTTGAAAGTTTGGCCCCAGTACTTGGTGCTGGGTAGCCTGGGCATGTTGGTCTGCGGCGCTTGGGTTTACTGGGCCGCAGAAACCACCACCGCCATCAACATTGCCTTGATCTATGCCGCCTCTCCTGTGTTGATCACCGTCGGTGCGGTGATCGGTTTGAAAGAGCGCTTCACTTGGCTACAGGGCATTGGCATTGTGGTGGCGCTGATGGGTGTTTTGCACGTGGTCGTCAAAGGCCAGTGGACGGCCTTGGCGCAAGTGGTTTGGGTATTGGGCGATGGGCTCATTGTGCTGGCCATGGTGTCATGGGCCTGCTATGCCTTGTTGCTTAAAAAGTGGTCCAGCCCCTTGAGCGCCACCGCGCGCTTGGCGGCCACTTGTTTGGGGGGCAGTTTGGTTTTACTGCCCTTTGCCTTGTCTGAATGGCTATTTACTTCTCATGCCGATTGGAGCACGACGGCTTCACTGCTTGTAGTAATTGCAGCCGTATTTCCAGGAGTAGGCGCTTACTTGGCTTACAGTTTTTGCCAAAAAACATTGGGGGCCAGTCGCGTGGCAGCCAGCCTGTACATGGGGCCTTTGTATGGCAGTTTGGTGGCCTGGCTTTTCTTGGGGGAGACGCTGGGTTGGCATCACGCCATCGGTGCGGCACTCATTTTGCCGGGCATTTATATGGCGTCACAAAAAGCCAAGGTGCCGTCCGAAACATCGTCCTGACATGAAAAAAGCCTCCAAGTGGAGGCTTTTGATGGGTGTCTTCGCGCTGTGTTGAAACAGCAGTGCTTTCGGCTTAAATGTAGTACTGACTGTTTTTCAGCAAACGAGAGACTCGCTTTTGGGTGCTGCTTTCTGACTCGGATGAGACCACATCAGCGCGAGACATGGCGGTTTGCAGGTCGCTCATCAAGCGGGAATCTGTTTGTGCAATGGCCCACAGACGCTCATCGGATCTGCGTTGCGCGGCACGTGCTGCCCAGCCGTCCAAACCTTGTTTCAATTGAATCGCCATGGATTTGGTCACACCGGCAAACAAACCCACTGTGGCAAAGGCAACAGCCCATAAAGCCACCCAAGCGGTCAACAAGTGACCGTCAGCCCATGTGTCGATCATTTGATCGGCCACCACCACGAATGCAGCGACGACGGCTGACAACAAAATGGCCGCCAAGGTGTGACTGGGGTTGAAGGCGTGGCCCATGTTTTTAAAGTTGGCCACAACACGCTCTGCGCGCGCCACACCAGGGTGTGTTTCTGAATATTCCAAGTGAACAAAGTTGTGATTCATTTTGATGTTCTCGCTGCTCTAAAGTACATTGAGGTCACTGCAAGTGGCTAAAAAACCATTTCTTGCTTGACCGATGGCTCGATCTTAGGGTTTACTCTAGTATTGTTCAACTTTATATTGATGATGCTTATCATTCACAACCGAAATGATTGAAGCAATCCACACCAATTTCCGAACCCTTGATCTGAACTTGCTCAGGGTGTTTGATGAAGTCATGGCTGAAAAAAGCCTGACCAAAGCTGCGCGCAATTTATCCATTACCCAGCCCGCCGTCAGCAATGCTTTGCGCCGATTGCGTGAAACCTTGGGCGACGACTTGGTGAGGCGTGAAGGACACGGCATCAGGCCCACGCCTTTTGCGCTTGCACTTTGGCCTAGCGTGCGAGCGGCATTGGACCAGCTGCAATCGGCCCTGGTGCCTCAGCACTTTGTGCCCCTCGAAGCACGCAATTCATTTGTGTTGGCCATGGCAGATGCCACGGCCGCTGAACTCATGGGCGGTCTGGCGCAAAGACTAGAACACCAAGCACCCAATGTGTCGATTCGTGTCTTGCCGCTCACAACGCGTGACCCTCGCACCTTGTTGGAAGATGGCAGAGTCGACATGGCCTTGGGTTATTTCCCCGCGGTGCTGGCAGACCTGACGGCCAAAGCGCAATCTGGTGAAGCGCTCTCTTTTGAACATCACAGGCTGTATGACGGTGAATATGTGTGTGTGATGCGACGCGGTCATCCATTGGCTCAAAAAAATATCACGCTTGAAGAGTTTTGCAATTCGAGACATTTGTTGGTCAGTTTTTCGGGTCGCCCTTATGGCTTCATTGATGAAGCTTTAGCGTCCATCGGTCAGCAACGTCGCGTGGTCATGACTGTGAATCAATTTTTCACAGCGGGTCGCATGGTGGTCAATTCCAATCTGCTCACCGTGTTGCCTAGGCACTTTGTGCCCACCACAGGCATTGCGGACGAATTGTTTTTATGTGACTTGCCCTTCAAAGTGCCAACGCTGCATGTTGACGCCGTATGGCATCGCCGCAAGCACGCGCAGAGTGATCATGTGTGGTTGCGCGACGTGATCATTGACATTGCACAGGATGTCTTCAAAGGTGGAAAAGGCGGTGTGCCGTCATGAAAATACAGCTGCTGTCAGACTTGCACTTAGAAACGCACCCCAACTTTGCACCTGAAATTTCAGCAGAGGCAGACCTTCTGATCTTGGCCGGCGACGTAGGTTCTTACCAAGCTGGCTCAATGCTGCTGGACAAGCACGATCATGATTTTGGATTAGCCCGTTTTTCTCCTAGACAAGATTTAGGCGCTTGGCCTGTGCCCGTTTTCTTTGTGCCGGGCAATCACGAATACGATGGCATGCCCTTCGAAGAGGCGCACGACAGATTGCAAGAAACCTGCGCACGCTTGAACATCACCTGGCTACAACAACGCATTGAAATTTTTCAGGGTGTACGCTTCATCGGTTGTACTTTGTGGAGCGACTTTGAAGCCTTGGTGCCCACCACCGGCGCGCTGACGCAACAACTCAAAGCGCGAGAAAAAGCAGCGCGTGCCGCAGATTTTTATCTTCGAAAAACAGGCACAGTGTTTCAAGGCGAGCCCTTTTTATCAGGTGCTGTGAAAGCCAAAGCACAAGCCGATCAAGCCTGGCTCACCCAAGCATTGTCAATTCCGTTCGAGGGCCCCACTGTGGTTATCACCCACTTTGCACCCAGCTTGAAAAGTGCCGACCCCCGTTATGGTTTAACGCCTGGGACGGCCGGCTTTTGCAACGCCTTAGATCACTTGTTGCCACTCGCCGATGTGTGGTTGCATGGCCATTTGCACTGTGCACACGATTACGTTCACCTGGGGTGTCGTGTGGTGGCCAATCCCTTGGGCTATGCTAAAAAAAATGAGCAACAGTTTTTTGACCCGGTCAAAATCATCAAGGTTTAAGACGATGCCGTTGATCAGAGCCGCGCATTCAGCCCTGCAAAACAAGTGGTCATCACCATCTCAATGATTTCTTCATCTGAATGAAGTTCACTCATTTTTAAGAACTCCACCACGGGGTCACAGGCTCGCGCATACAAGGTGTACAAAATCGCAATGGGCGGCAATGCAGGGTTCATGAAGCCCTCTTGTTGCGCTTGCACAATCCACGAACCCAAAAGGTCGCTCACCGTCATCAAGCCATCCATGTAGGGGCGGCTGGCCATGAGCGTGGCACGCAAGCTAGAGTTTTGACTGGGCAAGGTGGGCATCTCACCGGCCAACTTCAACTGCAAGGTCCAACGCGTGGTGGCCATGAGTTTGTTGAGCGCAATACAAGGACTGCTCACGCGTTTTGAGTCTGCAAGGTCGCCTGCTTCGTTTTGTTGGTTCAAGTTTTCCAAAAACGCTTGTGCCTTTTGCATGGCTTGAACCATGGCGGCACACGCCAACTCTTCCTTACTGCTGAAGTGTTTGTACAAACTGGCTTTGGCAATACCCACTTCGGCGGCCACCTCGTCCACTGTCATGGCATCAAACCCTTTTTCGGACAACAAACGGTTGACCGAGGCCGTGATGGCCAGCTCTCTAGCCTCCAACATTTGGGTTTTGAATGATTTTTTGGCAGGGCTGGTAGCAGTGTTCATGTCTTGATTTTAAGGGGTCAAGTTTTGATTTGAACTGTTCAGTCATAAAATATCCGAATAGTCTGCATGGAGATTCAATCGACCCTCCATGACATACTGCTTGGAAAATCACACCCATCAGCTTGGGTCTTCGTCGCACTTGGGAACACGTCATGGAGCACGTCATGGATCGTCGTCAATGGCTTATCACGGCCGGTATCAGCACTGTGGCGAGCAGCGTTGTTGGCTGTGCCAGCGCTGTCAATGCCAGTGCCTTTGGGAGTGCAAGCAATCACCCCGTGGCGGCGACGCCAGCTCTGGCATGGCCGTCTGATGTTCAGCGCATTGCGTTTGGGTCGTGCATCGATCAAAACAAACCCCAACCCATCTGGCGCCCCATCCTTGCCGCCAAACCCGATCTGTTTATTTTCGGGGGCGACAACGTCTATGCCAGTCAGCAGCCTTGGCAATTGAGCACCCTAGAAAAAGCTTACACCACTCAGGCAGCACAAGCCGATTTCGCGCAACTTCGTCAAACCATTCCGCATGTGGCGATCTGGGATGACCATGACATGGGACTGAACGATGGCGGCGCAGAGTTTCCTCACAAACAACTCGCCAAACAAGCATTTCTTGATTTCTGGAATTTGCCAGCCAACGATCCGCGCCGGCAGCGCGAAGGTCTGTATCACGCCTACACCTTTGGCAAAGTGGGCCAGCGGGTTCAGGTCATTTTGTTGGACACGCGCTGGTTTCGTTCAAAGCCGAAAGTGACCGATCAACGCGATGCGCCCGGTAAAGAGCGATATGTGCCCGACACAGATCTGCAAAAAACCATGCTGGGCGACGCGCAATGGGCATGGCTAGAAGCACAACTCAAAGAACCTGCCGAGCTTCGTCTCATTGTGTCGGGCGTTCAAGTGATTGTCGAAGGTCACGGTTGGGAAGGTTGGAACAACTTCCCTTTAGAGCAGGCTAAGTTAAGCCAAGTCATTCGCCGCACCCAAGCCAAGGGGGTGATTTTTTTATCGGGCGACCGACACATTGGAGCTATTTACAAAAACGCCCCAGCAGGCAGCTACCCTTTGTACGAGCTCACCTCCAGCGGCATGACCCATGCCTGGACCACGGCCAACGAGGTAGGTCCGAATCGATTGGGCCCACTGGTCACGCAAAATCACTTTGCGCTCATTGAACTGGATTGGCAGCAACAGCAAATCTTATTGGGCTTTCAAAACACCCAAGGCGAATGGCTGAAACGTCAAACCATTCCAATGGCCGAACTCCGGTAAAGACAAACATCGTCACAAACACCGATAATCTCTTTTTTGATTTTTTCACACATCACCACTATGCAAACCCCACCCATGATTCAAAGCGGCGCCATTGCTTACGGCTTGGCCACGCTGGCCAAAGACGGTTCTGTTTTAGACACTTGGTACCCTGCCCCCCAGTTGGCAGAAGGTGTCGCCGAAAACGGCAGCCACGTTTTGAGCGAAGCCGACGTTCGCACGCACTTGGGCGAGTCTTTCATCAAAGCGCTGGGCACGTGCGAGTTGCGCGGCGTCAATGTGGTGGCCGTTAAAACCAGCATTGCCAACTTGGCCGAGCCCCCCAAAGACACACACGATGTGTTCTTGCGTTTGCACTTGCTCAGCCACCGCTTGATCAAACCGCACCAAGCCAACGTCACCGGTATCTTTGGTTTGTTGGCCAACGTGGCTTGGACCTCCATGGGCCCCTGCCCACTCGACCAACTGCAAGATGCACGTTTGCGCGCTCGCGCAGCACGCGTGGTATTTGACGTCAAAGCCGTCGATAAATTCCCTTACATGACCGACTACGTGGTGCCCTCGGGTGTGCGCATTGCCAACGTCGACCGTGTGCGCTTGGGTGCGCACTTGGCCTCTGGCACCACCGTCATGCACGAAGGCTTCTGCAATTTCAACGCAGGCACTTTGGGTGCCTCCATGGTGGAAGGCCGCATCAGTGCAGGCGTGTTGGTGGACGATCAAAGTGATGTGGGCGGCGGCGCTTCCATCATGGGCACCTTGTCGGGTGGCGGCAAAGAAGTGATCTCGATTGGCAAGCGTTGCTTGCTGGGCGCCAACTCTGGCATTGGCATTTCATTGGGCGACGATTGCGTGGTGGAAGCAGGTTGCTACGTGACCGGCGGTACACGCGTGAAGATGCCCGATGGCAGCGTGGTCAAAGCGCGTGAATTGTCGGGTCGCAATGGCATCTTGTTCCGCCGTGATTCACAAAGCGGTGCGGTGCAAGCCATTCCCCGCACCGAAAGCTGGGGCAGCTTGAACGCCGACCTGCACAA
>JBDLWA010000034.1:0-9722 GCA_039804505.1 Pseudomonadota bacterium | reverse complement strand
CCCATGTTGGCGCACAAAGCCGAAGAAGAGGGCGTTGCCGTGGCCGAGCGGATTGCCGGTCAACATGGCCATGTCAACTTCAACACCATTCCTTGGGTGATTTACACCAGCCCCGAGATTGCTTGGGTGGGTCGCACAGAGCAGCAGCTCAAAGCGGACGGTGTGGCTTACAAAGCCGGTACCTTCCCATTCTTGGCCAATGGCCGTGCACGCGCCTTGGGCGACACCACAGGTATGGTCAAGTTCTTGGCCGACGCCAAAACCGACGAAATCTTGGGCGTTCACATCGTCGGCCCCATGGCCAGTGAGTTGATCTCTGAAGCGGTTGTGGCCATGGAATTCCGTGCCAGCGCAGAAGACATTGCCCGCATCTGCCATGCGCACCCCTCCTTGAGTGAAGCCACCAAAGAAGCTGCTTTGGCAGTGGACAAACGAACTCTGAACTTCTAAGTTTTTGAAGTCTCGTTAAACTACGAAGCCCGGGCCAGTCCCGGGTTTTCTCATTTCAAAGAACCAATCCTTTAAAGCTTTACCCATGTCCGTTCGCTCAGCCTATGACCAAGAACTTCTGAACAGAGGCTATCAGGCGGATCCTGCGCAGCTTCGAGCGGTGGAAGCATTGGAGCGATGCGCACAAGAGTGGGCCGCATATCAAGAAAGTGTCAAAAGTCCATTTCGATTTTTAAAGAAAAAGCCAGAACTGCCTCGCGGTGTGTACATGTTTGGTGGCGTGGGACGTGGCAAGAGTTTCTTGATGGATTGCTTTTACAACGCGGTACCTGTCAAAGACAAAACACGCTTGCATTTCCACGAGTTCATGCGTGAGGTTCACCGCGAATTGGCCTTGATGCAAGGCACGGTCAATCCCTTGGATGAGCTAGGCCGTCGCATGGCCAAGCGCTATCAATTGATTTGTTTTGATGAGTTTCATGTGGCCGACATCACCGATGCCATGATCTTGCATCGGTTGTTGGTGTCTCTGTTTGAAAACGGCGTGAGCTTTGTGACCACGTCCAATTTCAAGCCCGACAATTTGTATCCCGATGGCTTGCACCGTGACCGATTGTTGCCAGCCATTGCTTTGCTCAATCAGCGCATGGAAGTTTTGAACGTCGACAACGGTACGGACTACCGTCGACGTACCTTAGAAATGGTGAAGCTTTATCACTGTCCGCTGGGCGCTTCTGCTGACACAGAAATGGCGGATGCCTTTAACCGCTTAGCGAGCGGCCAGGATGAAGATCCCATTCTGCACATCGAGGCGCGTGAAATTACCAGCAAACGCAGAGCAGGGGGTGTTGTCTGGTTTGACTTTAGAGCTTTGTGCGGTGGCCCTCGGTCCCAAAATGATTACCTAGAGATTGCCACCCAGTTTCATACCGTGTTGCTCAGCAACGTGCCCATGATGCCACCGCGTTTGGCATCAGAAGCAAGGCGATTTACTTGGCTGATTGATGTTCTGTATGACAGACGTGTTAAATTGATTCTTTCAGCTGAAGTTGAGCCCGAGGCGCTTTATACCGAAGGCCCCTTGGCTCATGAGTTTCCCCGAACCATTTCCAGGCTGCACGAAATGCAATCCTCTGAATTCTTGGCGCTTGAGCACCGCACGGTCGATACCCACATCACATGATGTTTTCATTTTTTAAGTCTCTCTGTGTTGTTGCCTGTAGCGCATGGCTCGTGCCACTTGCTTTTGCGCAAACCTCGCAAACGCCCGATCTTGGCGTGGAGACAGCAACAGAATTGGCCGCCATCGCTGCTCAGAGGCTGGTCATCGAAGCCGAAAAAAAAATAGTTTTAGACCAATTTCAGATCGAATCAAAAGCTTGCTGGCAAGCCTTTGCTGTCAATGACTGTTTGGCAAAAGCAAGACGATTGAAGTATCAACAACTTGCCCCCTTGGATCAGCGTGAAGTGGTGCTCAATGCCAAACACCGTGAGTTAAAAGAGCGTGAACGTCAACAGCGTTTGTTAGACAAAGCACCACCGAAAGCAAGTTCTTGAGCGCTTACCTTGAGGCCGTGTTGGCCACCTTTACCGATCATGGTGTGTTGGCGCAGGCCAGTCCCCAGTTCAAGCCCAGAGCCGGGCAGACCGAGATGGCCAAGGCTGTGGCTGAAACCATTGCACAAGGCGGTGAGCTGGTGGTGGAGGCTGGCACGGGGGTTGGAAAGACCTATGCCTACTTGGTGCCTGTCTTGCTTAGTGGGCAGCGCGCATTGGTGTCAACCGCCACCAAAGCATTGCAAGACCAGTTGTTTTCTCGTGACATTCCCAAGCTCATTGAAATTCTCAAGTTGCCTATCCGCGTAGCTTTGTTAAAAGGACGCGCTAGTTATTTGTGTACGCAGCGATTGTCACAAGCTCGGCAAAGCAACGATGCGTCTTTGAGAATACATGCCCATGCCCTGAGCAAAATTGAGAGCTGGTCGCAGGCCACTCGCACAGGCGATTTGTCTGAGCTGTCTGGCTTGGACGATCGATCGCCCGTCATTCAGTGGGTCACCTCCACAAGAGACAACTGTTTGGGTTCGCCTTGTCCCCATTTCAAAAGTTGCCACGTTAACTTGGCAAGAAAAGAGGCCATGTCAGCCGATGTGGTGGTGATCAACCACCACCTGTTTTTTGCTGATTTGAACGTCAGAGAAACAGGCATGGCTGAGTTGCTACCCAACGTGCAAACAGTCGTGTTTGATGAGGCGCATCAACTCAATGAAATTGGCATTCATTTTTTGGGTCGCCATCTAGGCACAAGTCAGCTCCTTGAACTCACAAGAGATATTTTGGGTGCTGGCGTGCAATTGGCCAGAGGATTGGTCGATTGGACGCTCATCTGCAATGTCTTGGAAAAAGCCACGCGAGATCTTCGCTTAACCGCGCAACATTCAAGACCAGGGTCTCGTCTTCGTTGGATCAACACGGTGCCAGACGGCATCAATGCCGATGAATGGATGATGTCCTTGGCCCAGTTGCAAGTTGCCTTAAATGCAGCCTTGGCCGCTTTGGACACAGTCAGCGAAATGTCGCCTGACTTTGTTCGTTTGTATGAACGTGTTGCGCAGCAATTGGCCATGATTCAGCACTTTGAATCGCCTTTTACAGAAGGCTCTGTGAGGTGGGTCGAAGTGGGGACGCAAATGCGCTTGGTGGAATCGCCTTTAGACATTTCAAGGGCTGTTCAAACACAAATGCTTCATCCGGCTAGCCTCACAGAAGCCACCGATCCTCAATCGATGACGGCAATGTCTGCAGCGCTTGCCAACGACGAAAATGCCGTGGCTGACTCATTTGCTGCAGATGCCGCCCCTCTGTCTAGAACCAGGTCATGGATCTTTACCTCGGCCACTTTAGGTGAGGACGACAACATGCGTTGGTTCACCGAGCCCTGTGGTCTTGAACAGGCCAGGAAGTTGAGAGTTGCCAGCCCCTTCGACTACGAGTTGATGTCGGCCATTTATGTTCCGCCCACCATGCCCAAACCCAATGACATGGGCCATACCCGTGCGGTATCGGCATGGGTTGAAAAGCACGCGCGACAGTTGGGCGGTCGAACCTTGGTGCTCACCACCACCCTCAATGCCATGCGCTTGATTGGCGAAGCCCTCACAGCCTCTTTGGGCCACAGTGGCGAGTTGGAGGTTTTGGTTCAGGGACAAGGTCCTAAACGGCGCTTAATGGAACGGTTTCGCGAGGGCAACACCTTAGGCGGCCAGGGCTGTGTGTTGGTAGCGTCGGCTTCATTTTGGGAAGGCTTTGACGTGCCCGGCGATGCCTTGCAATTGGTGGTCATTGACAAGTTGCCTTTCCCACCGCCCAACGATCCGCTGGTAGAGGCGCGCTCCCAAAGGCTGGAATTGATGGGGAAGAGTTCTTTTTCGGATTACAGCGTGCCTGAAGCGGCAGTCACACTCAAGCAAGGTGCGGGTCGGCTGATTCGTAGCGAAACCGACACGGGCATCTTGGTGGTTTGTGATCCCCGACTAACGGGAATGGCATACGGCAGGCGCTTGCTGTCTTGCCTGCCTCCCATGCGAAGAATTAAGAATGAGGCCGAATTGGAATTGGCACTCACTCAACTTACCAAAACTTCCACCACGCCTTAGTCTTTTCTGGTGCCGGTGCAACAGAAGGGAAGTTTTTGTCCAAGACACGTTGTGAATCGGCTTTCAAGTCTTTCATGCCCATGGCGTCATAAGACTTGATCAAAATTTCTAAGGCTTCCTTCACCGCTGGCACGCCTGGGTAGTCGGTGATGGCCACTTGAGCGCGGTTGATGGCGGCAACGTAAGCGCCTTTGCTGAAATAGTAACGAGCCACATGAACTTCGTACGAAGCCAATGAATTGACGATGTAAGTCATGCGCAGACGCGCGTCAGGGCTGTATTTGGAGTCGGGGAAACGAGTGACCAACTCTTTGAAAGATTCGAAAGAGTCTTTCGCTGCTTTTTGATCGCGCTCAGACAAATCTTGGTTGGTGATAAACGAGAACAAACCCAAGTTGTCATTGAAATTAACCAAGCCCTTGAGGTACAGGGCATAGTCAATGGCGGGGCTGGCTGGGTGCAGTTTTAAGAAACGATCCAAGGTGGCAATTGCCTGGACTTTTTCAGTGGCGCGATATTGGGCGTAGGCCTTTTCAATTTGAGCCTGCTGTGCCAATGGTGTGCCGGCTGCGCGACCTTCCAGTTTGTCAAACAGCATGGCGGCACGGTCCCAAGCGCCGGCGCTCACTTCATCGCGAGCCTCGCTGTATATTTTTTCAGGGGTCCAAGCGGCCGTAGGATCTGAAGGCGTACTAGAGCATCCTGTGAGGAATGTGGCAGTAGACGCAACAAGCGTAAGCGCAAGCACCGATAATCTGATGTTCAACATCTGGCAACCTTGGAAATAAACCAAATTGATTATATCGACCCCCTCGGATCTCGACGAGCCCTTTGATCTTTCTGATGAATCTTTGTCAGAAGATGTTTCGGCCTTGCCCGTTGAGACGAGGGAAGTCACGGTGGCCCCAGAATTTCATGGCCAAAGGCTTGACCGCATGATGGCCGCGGCGGTGCCCGAGTTTTCCCGGAGTTACCTGCAACAGTTGTTGGAGGAGGGGGCCGTTACCAAGCAGCAAGTGGCTTGCCTTAAGTCGTCTCAAAAGGTGAAGGCCGGTGAGGTTTGGACCATTGAACTCAGGGCCACCCCGCAATCGCAAGCGTTCAAACCGGAATCCATCCCTCTTCATATTGTTTATCAAGACAATGACCTGTTGGTGGTGAACAAACCGGCTGGCTTGGTGGTTCACCCGGCGCCAGGTCATTGGTCTGGTACGCTGATGAATGGATTGTTAGGCTTCGATGCCAACTTGATGAACTTGCCGCGCGCTGGCATTGTTCACCGCCTCGACAAAGACACCAGTGGTCTGATGGTGGTGGCACGCAATCGGCAAAGCATGGATGCACTGGTTCGCAAAATTGCCGCCAGAGAGGTGAAGCGTCAGTATTTAGCCATCAGTGACAAAGCCTGGGCAGGCAGCAAACAAAAAACAGTGGACTTGCCGATCGGCCGCGATCCCAGCAATCGCTTGCGAATGGCGGCGGTTGACTTGGCTAAGAATTCTGGCAAAACAGCCACCACCCATTTCCATGTCTTGGCTCAATCAGACCAGGGAAGTTTGGTGCGTTGCATTCTTGAGACTGGGCGGACGCACCAAATTCGAGTTCACATGGCGTCCCTCAAAATGCCGCTGGTCGGGGATGTTATTTACGGTGGCAGCCTGTCCAAAGTCATGCCACGCCAGGCCTTGCACGCTCAATATTTGTCATTTGAACACCCCATTTCAGGTGAAATGATGAACTTTTCAGCGCCCTTACCCTTGGATATGTTGGGTTTGCTTCAGGCTTGGTCCCTCAGTTACAATGAAAATGCCTGAATCCAGGCCCAGGCTGAACAACAGCTCAGTTTGAATTCATTTAGATGTCACGTACTTTGGGCGCAGTCCCCTTTGTTGAATTGTTAGCAAAGCTGTACGTTTCAATTCGCGCTTGATGCGCATTTATCCCGGAAGTTAGACACCATGAATACGGCTCTGGCCAAGCGTGTCCTTGAAACAGCGTTGTTATGCTCAACACAGCCTGTCACCGTGCGTGACATGCGTGTCTTGTTCGATGACGCTTTAGGCGCCGACACCCTCAAAGTTCTGCTCGAAGAATTGCAACTCGACTGGGCCGAGCGCGGCTTGGAATTGGTCTCAGTGGCCACAGGATGGCGCTTCCAAAGTAAGCCCGAGTTACGTGTTTACTTGGACCGCCTCAACCCTGAGAAGCCCCCCAAATACACACGCGCTGTGATGGAGACCCTGGCCATCATTGCCTACCGACAGCCTGTGACGCGCGGTGACATGGAAGACATTCGTGGCGTCACCATCAATACGCAAATTCTGAAGCAACTGGAAGATCGCGGTTGGATTGAAGTCATTGGCCACCGAGAGTCGGTGGGACGTCCTGGCCTTTATGCCACCACTCGCCACTTCTTGGATGATTTGGGACTGGCCTCTTTAGATCAATTGCCATTGCTCAATAGTGTAGAAGGCCAAGCCGCTGTTTTGGCGGGCTTGAATGCACCTGAAGAAGACACCACACAAGCCACTTTGTCCTTGGAAGATGCGCTTGAAGGTGTTGCATCTGAAGTAGAAGCTGTCGCTGACACAGAAGTCGTCGTTGATGACGAATCTCAATCCGATAACAATTCTGAACCTCCATCAGCCCCATCGGCAGAAGGTCACCCCAATGAATGAATCCCCTGATCAGTTCGAGCAAGATCCGCTCAAGCCCATTGGAATTGAAGATGTTGTGTCGGGGCAGTTTGATCAGGCGGCTGACGGCGTCGTCTCGCCTCTCATCACCAAGCGTGTTTTGCCACCTCAAGCGGAGTCGCCCAAACTCCATAAAGTGCTGGCTCAAGCTGGTTTAGGTTCACGCCTTGAAATGGAGCAACTCATTTTGGAGGGCAGAATTTCTGTCAACAATGAGCCCGCTCACATTGGTCAGCGCATTCAGTATGGCGATCAGGTCAAAGTCAATGGCCGTCCGCTTCGCATTCGCATTGATCCACCACCACCCCGTGTGATCGCTTATCACAAGCCTGCAGGCGAAATTGTGACGCACGACGATCCCAAAAACAGGCCGACTGTTTTTAGAAAATTGCCGCGCTTGCAGCATGGCAAGTGGCAGTCAGTGGGCCGCTTGGACTTGAACACAGAAGGCTTGCTCTTGTTCACCAGCTCTGGCGAGTTGGCCAATCGTTTGATGCATCCTCGATTTGGATTGGAACGTGAGTATGCGGTCCGCGTGCTGGGCGCTTTGAGCAACGAAGAAAAGCAAAAATTGCTCGATGGTGTCATGCTCGAAGACGGCATGGCTCAGTTTGGCTCGATTGAAAACGGCGGTGGCGAGGGCTCCAATTGTTGGTACCGCGTCACCATTTCTGAAGGTCGTAATCGTGAAGTGAGACGCATGATGGAGGCGGTCGGTCATGCCGTCAGCCGCCTGATTCGCATCCGATATGGCGCCATGGTGTTGCCACACGGCTTGCGAAGAAGCACCTTCATGGAGCTGGATGAAGCCGATATTCGTGCTTTGACGCACGCTGCCAACAAAGCAGATGCCGGATTTGTCAAAGAGGCGGCCCCGCCTGCAAGCGAAAATCGCCCAGCACAAAGACGAACACAAAACCCTAGAAATAGAGCTTTTGGTGCCAAAAAGCCAAATGCTTCTGGTCAACGACGTGGTCCGTCTGAGGGCGCGCAGCCCGATCCGATGAAAACCTCTGTGGGGTACATCGGTGCAGACAGTTTCAGCCGTCAACGCAAAGCGCAGGGCCCAGGTGGTCGTCCCGGGGGACCCCGCCGAAGCGGCGGAAGAAGTCGTTGAGATTCACCCTGACTTTCTTGCCTTGATGGCAGTCTGTCATTGACTGACAAAACCTTGAATTCTTTGGGGTAAGCCCTAGGTCGGGTTAGAATAGCCGGCTTGCCAAAGTGCAACCCGCATTAAAAACATCGTTTTTAAGATTCAATTTTTAAAATAAAACTGAGGATACTCATCATGGCTATCGAACGCACACTTTCCATCATCAAGCCCGACGCAGTGGCAAAAAACGTCATCGGTCAAATTTATGCTCGCTTTGAAGCCGCTGGCCTCAAAGTGGTTGCCGCCAAAATGGCGCACTTGTCACGCGGCGAAGCTGAAGCTTTCTACGCTGTTCACAAAGCGCGTCCTTTCTTCAAAGATTTGGTCGATTTCATGATCTCCGGCCCCGTCATGATCCAAGCTTTGGAAGGCGAAGGCGCCATTTTGAAAAACCGCGACCTGATGGGCGCAACTGATCCTAAGAAAGCAGCACCTGGCACCATCCGTGCAGACTTCGCTGACAGCATTGACGCCAACGCCGTTCACGGTTCTGACGCCCCCGAAACAGCTGCCGTGGAAATTGGTTTCTTCTTCCCTGGCATGAACGTTTACTCACGTTAATCGCTGCTGATTTTTCTCAGCTTCCTTCGCGGCAAATAATTTTTATTCTTCCGCTATGACGGCCAACCTTCTAGATTTCGACCTTGAAGGCTTGGCCGTTTTTTGTGAAGGCATGGGCGAAAAACGCTTCCGTGCCACGCAATTGTTTCGCTGGATTCACCAAAGAGGCATGTCCAACTTTGACGACATGTCCGACTTGGCCAAGTCACTGCGCGAAAAGTTAAAAGTGCACGCCCATGTTGCACCACTCCCCATTCTTTCGCAGCAAATATCCAAAGACGGCACCATCAAATGGTTGTTCGATGTGGGGGCAGGTGATGCGGTTGAAACGGTGTTCATTCCAGAAGACGACCGGGGCACTTTGTGTGTTTCGTCGCAAGCTGGTTGCGCCGTAGGATGCCGGTTTTGTTCTACTGGCCATCAAGGCTTTAGTCGCAATCTCAGTACCGCCGAAATATTGGCGCAACTTTGGTTTGCCGAACACTTCCTTCGCAAGCACCTCAACCAAACAGACCGTGTCATCTCCAATGTGGTGATGATGGGCATGGGCGAGCCGCTGCAAAACTACTCTGCCCTGATCCCAGCTTTAAAGGCCATGCTCGACGACCATGGTTATGGTCTATCTCGCAGACGCGTCACGGTGTCAACCTCGGGCGTGGTCCCCATGATGACGCGATTGTCCTTGGACTGTCCTGTAGCGTTGGCGGTGTCTTTGCATGCGCCCACCAATGAGCTGCGCGACAATTTGGTGCCCTTGAACCGCAAGTACCCCCTAGACGAACTTTTGGCCGAGTGCACGCTCTATCTCAGCAAGGCCCCCCGAGACTTCATCACTTTTGAGTACTGCATGCTCAAGGGCGTGAACGATCAAGTCGAACACGCCCAAGCCTTGGTGCAACTCATTCGTCGACATGCAGCCAATGGGCTGCGATGCAAATTTAATTTGATCCCTTTCAACCCGTTTAAAGCCTCTGGTTTGCTGCGTTCTGATGATGCAGCGGTTGAACAGTTCGCCAGCATCCTGATTCAGGCTGGGTTTGTCACCACGGTGCGCAAAACACGCGGGGATGACATTGATGCGGCTTGTGGTCAATTGGCGGGCGACGTGAAAGATCGCACCGGTGTTGCCGAACGCATTGCCCAGCAACGCGCAGTCCCCATTGAATGGCACGCTAAAGCGCCACAGTCTGGCGCCCATTGATG
>JBDLWA010000033.1:0-3890 GCA_039804505.1 Pseudomonadota bacterium | reverse complement strand
CCAGCGGCCGGCCAGTCGGGCACGGTCCGGATGTTGTTTTTGAGATAGTCGTTCACCGACAAAGAAACCTGAACCATGGATTGACCTTTTCATGAACTCGGACACCTGAGGCACAAGGCTTCACCCCCAACCTGTCCGACATGCACCACATCATAGTCACGCTTTGACCCATCCCTCGCTAAAATACAAGCATGTCATTTAACCCAGAACAAGCCCTCCAACTCGCTCGCGAGACTTTGGACATTGAGGCGGCCGCCCTGACGGGTCTCAAATCGCGTTTGGATGCTCGCTTTGCGCAAGCCGTTCAAATGATGTTGCAAGTCAGAGGCCGTGTGGTCGTGACCGGCATGGGCAAAAGCGGGCACATCGGCTCCAAAATTGCGGCCACCTTGGCGTCTACTGGCACTCCCGCCATGTTTGTTCACCCGGGTGAAGCCAGCCACGGCGACCTGGGCATGATCAAAGCCGTCGATGTGGTGCTGGCCATTTCCAACAGCGGCGAAAGCGACGAATTGGTCTCCATCTTGCCCGTGCTCAAGCGCCAAGGGGTGCCCTTGATTGCCATGACAGGCGGCATGAACTCCGCATTGGCCATGCACGCCGACGTGGTACTGGACAGCAGCGTTGAAAAAGAAGCTTGCCCTTTAAATTTGGCACCTACTGCCAGCACCACGGCACAGTTGGCCTTGGGAGATGCGTTGGCGGTGGCCTTGCTAGATGCTCGCGGCTTTAAAGCCGAAGACTTTGCGCGGTCACATCCCGGTGGTTCTTTGGGCCGTCGATTGCTCACTCATGTGAGTGATGTGATGCGCAAGGGCGATCAAGTGCCCAGCGTGTCGCCTCAAGCCACATTCACCGATTTAATGCGCGAGATGAGTCACAAAGGATTGGGCGCATCCGCCGTGGTCGATGCAGAACAACATGTGCTGGGCATTTTTACCGATGGCGACCTGCGACGTCTCATTGAAAAAGGTGTGGATTTGCGCGCATTGCAGGCACAAGACGTGATGCATGCCGGCCCACGCACTGTGAACCAAAACGCATTGGCCGTTGAAGCGGCCGAACTCATGGAGCAGTTCCAAATTACCAGTGTGCTGGTGGTCAACGATGAGGGTCGCTTGTGTGGCGCCCTCAACAGCAATGACTTGATGCGCGCCAAAGTGATCTAAGTTTTCTCAACCGCAGCTCATCCATGAAACCCATTCAACCCGCTCTTAGTTTCGCACCCGAGTTGTTGTTGCAGGCGCAAGGCATCAAGGTGGCATTCTTTGATGTCGATGGTGTGCTCACCGATGGCGGGCTGTATTTTTCAGAAACAGGTGAAACGCTCAAGCGCTTCAACACGCTCGATGGCCATGGCTTGAAGCTTCTGAAGCATGCCGGCATCACCCCCGTCATCATCACCGGGCGCGACTCTGCACCTTTGCGTGTCAGGCTCAAAGCGCTAGGCATTGAGCACGCCACATTTGGCACTGAAGACAAATTGCCCGCCGCAGAAGCTTATCTGGCCTCATTGGGCTACACGTGGCAACAAGCGGCAGCCATCGGCGACGATTGGCCCGATTTGCCGGTGATGCAAAAGGCAGCTTTTGCCTGCGCCCCCATCAATGCCCATGCGCAAGCATTGGCACTGTCGCATTTCGTCACCACCCGCAAAGGGGGTGAAGGTGCGGCGCGAGAATTTTGTGACTTGCTGGTGGTGGCCAGCGGCCATTACGCCGCCTTGTTGGCCAAGGTTGGCTCTGCTGCGGCTGCATGATGAATGCATTCAGGCGCGCACTCGATCGACTGGCACTTTATTTTCCGGCCATCTTGATGGCCATCTTTGCCTTGGGCAGTTGGTGGCTTGTCAAAAGTTTACCCAGCTTGTTCACAGAACCCCAAAGCAAACAAGTGCGTCACGAGCCCGACTATTTCCTCGAGCATTTTTCTGTCAAAAGCTTTGACAGCACTGGGCGCCTCACGCGCGAACTCAGTGGCGACCGCGCACAACATTTTCCAGACACAGAAACCCTCGACATCAGCAATGTGCAGATGCGCGGTCAAAACCAAAACGGCAAACGTGTCACAGCACGTGCTGAACGCGCCATTGCAAAGAGTGACGGCACAGAAGTACGCTTCAAAGGCGATGTTGAGTTCACACAACCGAGTGCATCCCCTTCAACAGAGGCCGATCGCTTTGTTCAGCTTCGAAGTCAAGAAATCACGGCCTTCATCAAGGAAGAGCGTTTGGTCAGTCTCACACCCGTCGAAATGAGGCGGGGCGCTGATGTTTTTTCTGCCGACAGCATGGTCATGAACAGCAAGACGGGTGAATTTGAATTGACCGGCAAAGTTCGCGGTGTGGTTCAAGCCCAAAAGCGTTAAGAAAGATTCTCATGCGACCTTTGGTCTTTATCACCGGCGCCTCCAGTGGCATTGGGCAAGCGTTGGCGCTGCGTTATTACCAAGCCGGCTGGCGCTTGGCGCTGGCTGCCAGACGCGTCACCGACATGCAAAATTGGCTAGCGGCGCAAGACATTCCCAGTGAATTTGCGCTTTGCTACAGCGCCGATGTCAGTGATGCCAACAGCATCATTGAGGCGGCCCAATCGTGTATCGCCGAGCAAGGGGTGCCCGATGTGGTCATTGCCAATGCGGGCATTAGCATCGGCATGGACACCAGTGTGCGTGAAGACTTAGAGGTGTTGAGCCAAGTGATGAACACCAATGTGATGGGCATGGCGGCTACATTTCACCCCTTCATTCAGGCCATGAAAGCGCGCGCGCAAGACCCACAGCATGGGGGACGTGGCGGCACTTTGGTGGGCGTGGCCAGTGTGGCCGGCATCCGGGGCTTGCCAGGTCATGCCGCTTATTGCGCCAGCAAATCGGCTGCCATCAGTTATTGCGAAAGCCTGCGTGGCGAACTCAAACCCCTTGGCATTCAGGTGGTGACGCTGGCCCCCGGTTACATTCAAACGCCTTTGACAGCGAAGAACAAATTTCCCATGCCATTCTTGATGACGGCTGAAGCGTTTGCCCATCAAGCTTTCAAGACCATTGCGCGGGGCACCAGTTTTCGTGTCATTCCGTTTCCCATGGCATGGGCGGCACGCGTCTTACGCCTCTTGCCCGATGCACTCTTTGACAGGACCTTTAAAAACCAACCCCGTAAACATCGCGCACACGAATAATTCGCGCGCCGTCAAAAAGCTTCAAACGGCTTCAGCCATGAAAAAAGCCCTGCAACGCAGGGCTTCTTTTTGGGACTAGCACCCTAGAGTGCTGGTGACCTAGACAAGCGATTAATAACCGCCGCCGTAGCCGCCGCCGCCTTCGCGACGACCGCCACCACCATTACCGCCGCCACGTGGGCCAGAGCCGTAAGGGCTGCGGAAACCGGACTCGCCGCCGCCTTCGCGACGACCGCCACCACCACCGCCGTAGCCGCCACCGCCGCCACCGTAACCGCCGCCGCCTTCACGACGACCGCCGCCACCAAAGCCACCGCCACCGGAACGGGGAGGACGCTCTTCCATGGGACGTGCTTCGTTCACAACAACGCTACGGCCGCCCAAAGGCTGGCCGTTCATGCCGTTGATCGCTGATTGAGCTTCTTCATCAGTGCCCATTTCCACAAAGCCGAAGCCTTTGGAACGACCTGTATCGCGCTCCATCATGACTTTAGCGCTGGTCACGGAACCGAACTGGCCGAAAGCCTGCTCTAAATCACCGTCACGAACCGAGTACGGCAGGTTGCCGACGTATAGTTTTTTGCCCATTGAAAGGGACTCCTCTAAACACAGAAACAAAAGCGATGGAGCCCCAAAAACGCATCAACAAACCTAAAAAACTCTGGAAGGAAGCGAAACTGACACCTGTACACCGCGAACTAAACACACGCTCTT
>JBDLWA010000032.1:0-7834 GCA_039804505.1 Pseudomonadota bacterium | reverse complement strand
GCTGCGGCACCCGCAGAAGCCCCAGCGGCCCCTGCTGCTGCGCCTGCAGCACCTGCACCTGCCAGCAAGTAATTGCACATCAAAGTCTTGGCTAGTCCATCTAGCCAAGCAGGTGACTCATCGACTAATTGGGGTCAGATCCACTAGTGTCCGGAGATATTTGTCGAGATCATCATAAGCCATTGATTTCAAATGAGAATTTGATGTCGGCCTTTAAATCTATTTGAATTTCATTTTCAAATCCATTCAAACTGTCTCCCATTTGGGAGGCAAGAATGCGCCAAGGCAAACTCGTGTTCGCTCAGCTCAGCGAATATCTCCCTCGATCAGTTTTTCTGAGCTTTGCTGCTCGTTATGCAGGTCGCTATCCCACGCTTTCCTTCTCACACTGGGACCAGTTTCTTTGCATGATGTTCGCCCAGTTAACGGCGCGTTCAAGTTTGCGCGACATCGTCACTTGTTTGCATGGCCAGCGCTCTAAGCTTTATCACGCAGGCTTTCGCGGCAACATTGCGCGCTCCACTCTTGCTGATGCGAATGAGAAACGAAGTTGTCAAATCTTCGAAGAGTTTGCGCTGCATTTAATTGGCATTGCCAGGCCACTTTACGCCTCTCAAAGTCTGGGCACTGACTTGTCGCAAACAGTCTATGCCATTGATTCAACAACCATTGATTTATGTTTAAGTTTGTTCGAGTGGGCGCCCGCGACCAAGGGCCGCGCAGGCATCAAATTACACACTCAGCTTGATTTGCGCGGCAATATTCCGACCTTCATTTTGATCACAACATCGCGCGTCAGTGATGTCTCGTTTTTAGACAATTTACCTCTGGAAGCTGGCAGCTTTTACGTGATGGACAGAGGCTATGTACATTTTGAACGCTTGCTGCGTTTTACGCACGCCAGTGCGTATTTTGTAACGCGTGCAAAGAACAAAATGAAATATCAAAGTACAGGGACTATCAAGCAATCGCTATCTGCCGGCGTTATCAAAGATGAGTGCATTTTGCTAACGGGTCAATCCACGCACAAGACCTATCCACATGTGTTGCGAAGGATAGAATTTTTTGATGAAACGCAGCGACGTGATTTTGTTTTTGTGACGAATAACTTTGAACTCGATGCCGCTCAAGTTGCAGCACTTTATAAGAGCCGATGGCAAGTTGAGTTGTTCTTCAAATGGATCAAGCAACACTTGCGGATCAAATCGTTTGTGGGCAATAGCGTGAATGCCGTGAAGACTCAAATATGGATCGCAGTGTCCACTTACGTTCTGGTTGCGATCATTAAAAAGAGGCTTCAAGTACAAGCATCTTTGCACTCAATGCTTCAGGTTTTGAGTCTCACTTTGTTTGAAACAACGTCGCTAGTAGACTTGCTAAAAGATATCGAGTCAGAACCAAATGACCTAGAAAACCTTCAAATGGGGCTATTTGAAGAAATCTCCGGACACTAGTGGATCTGACCCCATTTATTTGAGCCCCCCTTAGCCATAACCCCCTTTGATTGACAAAATTAATGTTGATCTGACCCCAATTGTTTTCGCCATTGCACGACAGTATTGGCTTGACGCGCGACAAATTGAACGACAAAATAAGGTTTCATACTGTCACTCAATGAATGGAAGGGCAACCGATGCCACGCACAACACCTCAAGAAGAGCTTCAGTTGATTGAGGCTATTGTGGCTGCTTGCCCCAAGGGTATTGGCATTGCAGCCATAGAAGCGCAAATGGTGCTCATTCAAAGTGCCAAACTTAACCGCCGCACCCTGCAGCGACGATTGCAAAAGCTTGTTCAAGCCAAGCGCCTGACTGCGCAAGGTGAAAGCATTGCCTTGCTCTACAAGGCTAGACCCGCCAAAGTCGTGAAACTCAGCGGTGTCTCCGCTTTAGCCTCTTTGGATGAAGCGGACACAGAACTTTATGTGGCTGTAACACCTCATAGCGCTGGCATTCGCGATCAAGTGAGGCGGCCGCTTATGCATCGTCGACCCGTAGGTTATCGGCGTGAATTTTTGGATGGCTATGAGCCTGGGCATACTTTCTACCTCTCGGCATCACTTAGAAGCCAGCTTCATGACATGGGGCGCACAACTGCCGACGAACGACCAGCGGGCACCTACGCCCGAGACATCTTGAGCCGTTTGCTTGTTGATTTGTCATGGGCCTCCTCCAAACTAGAAGGCAACACCTACAGCCGGTTGGACACGCAAAACCTCATTGAGCTGGGACAAATTGCGAAGGGCAAGGATGCCATTGAAACGCAGATGATTTTGAATCACAAGGCTGCAATTGAAATGCTAATCGAGGGTGCTGATGAGGTGGACTTTGACGCTTTCACATTTAAGAACCTTCATGCGGTACTGTCGCAGGACTTGATGCGAGATCCGCAATCGAGCGGGCGTCTGCGTCGGCGTACTGTTGAAATCTCTGGCACCGTGTATCACCCAGCTGCCTTGCCACAACTGATTGAAGACTTTTTTGAGCAATTGTTGACAAAGGTGGCTGCCATTCCCGATCCGTTTGAGCAGGCGTTTTTTCTGATGGTGCAACTGCCTTATTTGCAGCCGTTTGAAGATGTCAACAAGCGTGTTTCTCGCATTGGCGCCAATATTCCACTCTTCAGAAACAACCTGTGTCCTTTGTCTTTTGTAGATGTTCCGGAGCGAGCTTATGTAGAGGGCACATTGGGTGTGTACGAACTGAACGAAGTTGACTTGTTGCGTGACGTGTTTGTTTGGGCATATGAACGCTCATGCCAACGTTACTTAGCCATTACACAAACCATGGTTGAGCCCGATCCACTCAAAATTAAGTACCGAGAGGCGCTCATTCAGGCCGTTCAAATGGTGGTGAAAGGTCAGTTGCGATCCGAGCCTGAGTTGCTTGCCAAAGTAGCGCTCAGCGTAGTCAATGGGGTTGATGGTGCTGCATTCATTCAAATGCTGACCAACGCGTTAAGTCATTTGCACGAAGGCAACATTGCCCGTTACAGGTTGCGCCGCTCAGAGTATCTGGCTTGGCAAACAGGACCCACTAGAGTTTTGTGAGTGCCGGCGGCATGCGTCGAATTAATGTTGCTCTGACCCCAATTAAATTGCTCTTTGACTGAAAGCGAATGCATGCCACGCAACTGCAAGCTGAGCTCAGACTGATGTTTGTTCACACAAAAAAGAATAGATGGTCACTTCCATTTAATGCATCTACAATAAATGGAACTTCAATTAACGTGGGATCAGGACAAAAGACAAAGCAATTATTCAAAGCACGGACTTGATTTTGTTCATGCTGTCGAAGTTCTTCAGTCGATTTATTGCCTTAATTTGCTTGTCCATCGCCAAGGGGAAGATCGAGTCATTTCATATGCCTACGCAATGAGTTACCTCTGTGTTGTAACGCTCATCCATACAAACCGCCATGACCAAATCAGAATCATCAGCTTCCGAAAAGCGAGCCCAAAAGAGGCTGACTTCTATTTCAATTGGCTCGCAAACGAATGGCATGAGCCGTGAAGAAATTTTGCAGGCTTTAAAAACGCAAAAGCCTAACGATTTTTATGTTTGGGACGGCAAAAGCGAAGAAGACAAACCACTCACACCAAAAGAAATGACCGATGGGTTGGTGGCTTACAAAAAAAGAGGCCGCCCGTTCAGTGCCTCGACTAAGAAACAAATTGCTATCAGGCTTGATCCAGAAGTGCTTGAGGCTTTTCAGAAAGAAGGCCCAGGCTGGCAAACACGTATCAACACTGCGCTGAAAGATTGGCTGCAACGCCGTGAGAACTGACTCTTCGAACCATTAGGGTCAACTAATTGGGGTCAGATCAACATTAATTTTGTCAATTGAAGTGGGATAAAGGCTGAGGGGGCTCAAATAAATGGGGTCAGATCAACATTAATTTATTCACCACATAGATCACCAAGAATTACAAAAAATTAATGTTGATCTGACCCCACTTATTTGTCAGCCCCCTCAGCCTTTATCCCGCTTCAATTGGAAATTAATGTTGCTCTGACCCCAATTAGTTTTTTCTCTCAGGCCAAGATGCATTGACAAAGCAGGTTTGCTTTACTACATTTGTAGCAGATTGCTTCAAGGAGACACAATGGGCATGCCAGTTCGAATCGACAGCGATTTATACGATCAGGCCAAATCGCATGCGAACGCAGAGCGCAGAACGATCGCGGGCCAAATTGAGTTTTGGGCTTTGATTGGCAAAGCCGCGTTAGACAACCCAGACTTGCCCATCGATTTTGTAAAGGATCTGATGATTGCAAAAGCTGAAGATCGCGCGCTGGCGACACCTTTCGTGCCGCAAAGCAAACGTTGATGGCTGCCAATCAGGTTCGCATTCTTCAGTCTTCTGCATTTGCCAGAAGCTACAAAAAACTTCACGACAATCAAAAAGAGGACGTCGACAGTGCCGTCCATGACATTGTTGAAAATCCATTGATTGGCGAACAAAAACGTGGCGATCTCTTGGGCATCTATGTCCACAAATTTAAAAGTCAATCGCAGCTCATGTTGTTGGCCTATGAGTTCGATCCTGAAACACGTCACCTCATGCTTCTGGGCACGCATGAGAATTTCTACAGAGAACGCAAGCGGTCCTAAACAACACGACCGGGGCAAAATAAATGGGGTCAGATCAACATTAATTTGTTCAATTGAAGTGAGATAAAGGCTGAGGGGGCTGAACGATTTCTGGTACGACAGTATGAGGAAGCCCCCTCAGCCTTTATCTCACTTCAATTGGAAATTAATGTTGATCTGACCCCATTTATTCGAGCAAGCCTCCCTCAGCATTCATCCCTCTCAGCAAAAAAATTAATGTTGCTCTGACCCCAATTGTTCGGCCACAATGCTTGGCATTGGAGGCCTGCATGACTGAAGTGGTATCGAAGATCGAGGACAATCCAGCGCAGGCTTTGCCGTTCAAAGTATCGGTCACCGCATTAGCAGCTGCCAGCTTTCTAGAAGCCTGTGGCGGTGGCGGAAGTTCAACGCCCACACCTCCACCTGTTAGCGATCGCATTACATTTGCCAGCGACTACGCCGCCGCGCGCTTTCTGCAGCATGCGCAGTTTTCCAGCTCAGAAGCAGACATAGCGGCCGTTAAAAGCATGGGCGCCAGTGCTTGGCTGGACGCACAAATGAGTTTGCCCTCCAGCACCGGTGGCTGGGACTGGCTCACAGCGCGCGGTTACAGCGCCATTGACAGCAACAAATTTTATGAAATGGACTACCACGCCAACTACATGGCTTGGTACCAAATCATGGCCTCGCCCGATGGCGTGCGCAGGCGCATGGCGCTGGCCTTGTCCGAGTTTTTTGTGGTGGGCATCTCTGGCGTGTCCACCCTGAACTGGCCGCAATTTGCCATGGCGCACTACTGGGATATTTTGTGCAACAACGCGTTTGGCAACTACCGACAGTTGCTTGAAGAAGTGACGCTGAGCATTGCCATGGGTGAGTTTTTAAACACCTTAGGCAACCAAAAAGAAGACGCTACATCAGGCCGATTGCCCGATGAAAACTACGCGCGCGAAGTGATGCAACTCTTCACCATCGGCTTGCAACAACTGAATGTGGACGGCTCCGTGGTGAAAGTGAATGGTGCGCCAGTGGACACCTTCACGCAATTGGATGTGTCCAATTTGGCGCGCGTGTTTACGGGCTACCAAGCTGACGAAAGCGAAGGCTTTTTTGACAGCGTGGTGGCGCCCTCTTACCGCGTGCGCAAGGTGGGCTACACGCGCAGGCGCATGGTGCTCAATGCCAACAGACACTCGATGTTGGAGGCCCGGTTTTTAGGGGCAGTGGTGCCTGCGGGTACCGACGGCGCTGCTGCATTGAAAATTGCTTTAGACACTTTATGCCAACACCCCAACGTTGGGCCTTTCTTTGGCCGACAAATGATTCAGCGCTTGGTCTGCAGCAATCCTTCACCCGCTTACGTGGGCCGCGTGGCCGCTGTATTCAACAATAATGGCAAAGGCGTGCGGGGCGATTTAGCCGCAGTGTTCAAAGCCATCTTGACCGACGTCGAAGCCACCGATGCATCAGGTTTGAGCAACGCCACTTATGGCAAATTGCGCGAACCCATGGTGCGCATTGCGCAGTGGGCGCGTAACTTCAAAGTGAAGTCTCTTAAAGGCACCTGGAAAATTGGTAACCCCAATTATTCGGCTGTAAACGCACTGGGTCAAAGCCCCTTGCAGGCACCGTCGGTGTTTAATTTTTTCAGGCCGGGCTATGTGCCGCCCAACACGGCGTTGGCGGCCTTGCAATACACGGCGCCCGAGTTTCAATTGGTCAATGAAAGCACAACTGCGTCGTACATCAATTATTTGCAAGACAACTTAATCAACGGGATGTGGGTCAGAGCGCCCGAATTAATCACGTCGCCTGAAGACCCCACCGCCACCGACGGGCCCGACATCGTTCCGGATTACAGCGCCGAAATTGCGTTGGTGGGCAATCCACAAGCTTTGTTTGCGCGACTCAATATGTTGCTGTGCGCCGGGCAACTGTCGGATGCCACGCTGAAGGACATGACCAATGTGTTTGCCTACGAGCCCACTACCACCAACAGCGACGATTACAACAAGCGCGCTTATGTGGCCAAGGCCATCATGTTTGTGATGTGCTGCGCTGAATACTTAGTGCAGAAATAACCCAGCAGAGTCATCGACCATGAACGATCTCACTTCAAATTCACGTCGCCAATTTTTGCGGCAGGCTGGGCAAATTTCTTTAACAGGCATGGCCGTGCCTTGGTTGGCTAACCTGGCAGCTATCGGTGAGGCAGCGGCATTTTCTGCATCCGATTACAAAGCCTTGGTGTGTGTTTTTTTACAGGGCGGCAATGACTATGCCAACACAGTGGTGACCTACGACAACGACAGCTATGCCAAATACGCCGCCATTCGCGCCGCAGGCTCGGGCAATTACACGTCGGGCGTGGTGTTGTCGCAGTCGTCTTTAGCGGCGACTGAGTTGAAGCCCACGCAAGCACTTGCAGGCGGCAGAAAGTACGCCTTACATCCCAGCATGACGGGCCTCGCGCAGCTCTTTAATTCTGGCAAGGCAGCGGTGCAACTCAATGTAGGGCCACTGGTGGTGCCACTGACTCGGGCTCAGTACAACAGCCCCGATCGACAAAAGTATCCACTGCCGCCCAAACTTTTTTCACACAACGACCAACAGTCAGTGTGGCAATCGTCAGCGGCCGAGGGCTCGACAGTGGGCTGGGGTGGGCGCTTTGGTGATGTGGCCATGGGCAACAACACCAACTCACTGTTCACCTGCATTTCTTTGTCTGGCAACAACGTGTTTTTGTCGGGCGATACCGCCTTGCAATATCAGTGCAGTACCAAAGGCGCCATTCCAGTCAACCCAGCCAACAGCTACTTTTTTAACCAAGCCGAACTCAAAACCGCCTTCATGCAAATGCTGCAAAAGAGCAGCTCGCATGTATTGGAAAACGAGTACAACACCGTGATGAAGCGCGGCATCAACGCGCAATCGATTGTGTCGCAGGGCTTGGCAGGCGTGTCTTTAAGCACGGCTTTTCCAAGCGGCAACAATTTGGCGGATCAGCTCAAAACGGTGGCGCAACTGATTGGTGCCCGGTCCAGTTTGGGCGCCAAACGACAGGTGTTCATGGTGACATTGGGCGGCTTTGACTTGCACGACTATTTGGATACGCGCCATGCGCCGCTCTTGCAAAAAGTAGACGAAGCCATGACGGCTTTTTACAAGGCCACGGTGGAGCTGGGTGTGGCCAATCAGGTGACCAGTTTTACAGCGTCCGATTTTGGCCGCACGCTAAC
>JBDLWA010000031.1:0-3247 GCA_039804505.1 Pseudomonadota bacterium | reverse complement strand
GGATCGCGGTCACCCTTCACGCCCACTTGTACGGACTGGCCTTGCTCGTTGGTGGCAATGAACAAGACGTCGTAGCTGCCCGCTTCGCGCTCGGCCTTTGAAGGGCCTTCGCCGGGTTTGAGTTTGTCTTCGCTCATGCTCTTGTCTTGTGCAATGGCGTTGGCAATGGCTTCTCCTTTTTCGCCAGGGCCGGTGACGATCATTTCGTCGTACACAAAATCTGAGCCCCACGCATGGTTCAACAAAAAGTTGGAGCGGTGCACGTTGCGGGTGTTGATGGTGGCCATGATGAAAGGTGCCACCCACACGCCCATCACTTCATCCACCATAGGCTTGTGGCCTGTGGGCTGCTTGGGGCCTTCAAAGCCAGGTGTGAGGGAGAAGGGGTTTTTGAGCAAGTCAATGACGCCAGGTTGCGTGGCTGCTGCAGCCATGGTGGCCTTAAAGCTGGCTGCGGTGCCGCCAGAAAAAGTACCTTTCATTTTGCGCACACGGCCGCGTACGCGCGGTGCAGGCTTGCCAAACTTCTTGGTCATTTCGTCTTGCGCCATGAACACGCCCAGGTCGAAGGGGCTAGAGTCAAAACCGCAAGAGAAGACCAAGCGTGCGCCAGATTTTTCTGCAGCGGCTTGGTGTTGGTCAATCATGTGGCGCATCCATGCGGGCTCGCCGCACAAGTCAACATAGTCCACGCCCAATTCGGCGCAAGCTTTGACCAACTCGTTGCCGTACAACTGATAGGGGCCTACAGCAGAGATGACCAAGCGTGTTTTAGCCATCAGAGCTTTTAAGGAAGCTTCGTCGCTGCTTTCAATGACCACCAAAGGGGTAGAAGCAGGCGCTCCAATTTCATCGCGCACAGCTTGGAGCTTGTCCAAACTGCGGCCACCCATGGCCCATGTGAGGCCGGTGTCGGCGCGGGTGAGTAAATACTCTGCAATGAGGCGGCCGGTGAAACCAGTGGCGCCGTGCACCACGATGTCAAATTCTTTGGTCATGTTTGTTCAATCGTTCCAAGGGTTAAGGACTTCTAGCCCTAGGTTATCAAAATCTTTGCTATTTCGTGTCACCATGGTTAAACCGTGGTGTGCAGCTGTGGCGCCTAGCAGGCTGTCTATGGCTGGCAGAGGCCTGCCGGCAACTGCCAGTAAGCGCCCCCAGTGATCGGCAACACCTTGGTCAATTGCAAGAATTCTTCCAGCAAAAAACAAAGGCAATTCAGTTTCCAGCCAGTCCACCAGTTTCCGTCTGCGTTTTGCATCGGCCAAACTGTCGATGCCTTTACGCAACTCGCCCAAAGTTAGCACACTCAAATACAGCGATGTGGCTGGCCGGCTGTTGACCCATTTCACAACATTGGCATCGGGTGTTTTGCGTCGCAGCTCAGACAGGACGTTGGTATCAATGAGGTAACTCACAACGAGACCTTGCGTGTGGGGCTTTTGTCTCTTTCTAGTGGCACATCTTCCATGGCATACAAAGGTGAAGAGCGCATGAACTTGACCAACGATTGTTGATTGCCCGTCAATTTCTCGTACATGGCTTGGGAGATGACCACGGCCACGGGCTGGCCGTGCACTGTAATGTTTTGGGGTCCGATGGTCTCAGCACATTTAACGACTTCGGACAGCCGAGCTTTTGCTTCTTGCATTTGCCACATTTGCATAGCGCCTCCCCATAATTATTCTGACTAGAGTGGTCGGAATATATCCCAATCCGGACCATCTTGTAAAGCTTTGAATTGATTGCTTTTGATGAACTCACATGAATGTTTGCCTTGATCTATGTCATTTGATTTTGGGTGCGAAGCCCCACACTCAGAACAACACTTAAAACGAGGTACCTCATGAAAAACATACTGCCCATTGATCGTTTTCTTCGCCTATTGCTCTCAGTCGTGCTTTTAGAGGCAGGCTTCTTTTGGTTGAGTGGCGTGCCTCAACTGCTGGCTTACCTGGCAGGCGCTGTCATGCTTGTCACGGGGGCCATCAGCTTTTGCCCAATTTACAAATTGATCGGTGTTGGCCCCAGTGCAGCGTCTTGTAGCCGAATGCCAGCATTTTGGGTGCGTGTTGTGGCCGTTTTAGTCTTGTTGGGTGCTGTGATGGCAGGCAGTTATGCCAGCGCTGTCTTCTCAAGAAAGTTTTTCTTGGAAGACTTCAATGCCATGAACCATCATTACAAGCAAACCTTGTTTTTTACGGGTAAGGCTGATCGAGAAAAAGCAGTTTCAAATTACGATTTATGGGTGCCCGCCTTTGAAAAATTTGAAAACAAATACAGCGTGTACCGTCCGTTTGCAGTGCGCAGCGATTCACAATTTTCTAACGACCTAGGCCAAGTCAAGGCCATGATGTTGGCAGTGAAAGATGCGGTCAAAACAGGCGATCTGCATCAAGCGCATTTAGATTTGGAAAAAGTTCGCCCTGTATTTCAAGAGCAGTTCAAGCGCAATGGTTTCTCCATGCTGTCTGTTGCATTGGTTGATTTTCACGACGCCATGGAATTGATGTTAGACACCGCCAATGGCAAAGATGCTGCAAAAACTGCAGGCTTGTATGACCCCGTGAACGCAAAATTGCAGGCCATTGAAGCAGAGGCCAATGACCCAGAAATTCAGGCTATTCGTGCAGAGTTGGATGCGCTGAATGCCTTGGCCAAAGAAGGCAAATTAGATGCGATGCCCGCACAAGCTGACAAACTTAAAACAAGTTTCGTTAAAGTTTACTTAAAGCGCGGTTGAAGATGTCAGCTTAATGTTGAAGGGCATGGACAGCCATGCCCAGCAAAGCGCACATGGCAATCACATGCATCACATTGCGCTTGTATTTAAACAACGCCATAGCAGCGCCAACAGCAATGCACGCTGACGCAATATCCAATGATCCGCTTAAGCCTTGTGGCCAAAGGGTGTGGTAACCAAAGAACAAGGCCAAATTCAAAATGACCCCCACCACTGCAGCCGTGATGGCAGTGAGAGGTGCGGTGAAATTCAAGTTGTTGTGGGTACTCTCAACAAAGGGGCCGCCAGCCAAGATGAAAATGAAGGAGGGCAAAAACGTGAACCATGTCACCACTGTTGCTGCCAGTGCGCCTGCTAAAAACAGACTGTCTGGCCCCAGTACGTCTTTGACATAACCGCCAACAAACCCTACAAAGGCCACCACCATGATGAGCGGACCCGGTGTGGTTTCGCCTAAGGCCAAGCCATCCATCATTTGCGTGGCTGTGACCCAGCCAAACTGCT
>JBDLWA010000030.1:0-4369 GCA_039804505.1 Pseudomonadota bacterium | reverse complement strand
TCTTGTGTGTTTGTACAGTCCAAGACGCCTGAAAACATCAATTTGAGGTAGTCTGATGTTTTCTAGCAGTTTCACTCATTACCCATCAAAGCTCTTTATGTCCCGACAGTCAGCCCTCCAACGAGCCAGAGCCGTTTTTGAAGATGGCTCTTTCAAAGAGACCCTCCAACGTCGCATCCAGCGTCCAACGGAAAGCCAAAACCCAGCCCGAGCTGCCGAGTTACCTGCGTATCTTAAAGAGGAACTGCAGCCGGCCTTAGAGGCCATGGGTTTTGTATGCCGATTGATTGAGCATCCCAAGGCCAAAGCCCCGTTTTTGTATGCCGAACGTTTGGAGGCCAAAAACTTGCCCACGGTATTGGGTTACGGCCATGGCGACGTGATTCGAGGTTTAGAAACAGAATGGCGTGAAGGCGTCACCCCATGGGATCTGACAGAGCTTGAAGGACGATGGTATGGCCGCGGTATTGCGGACAACAAAGGCCAGCACTCCGTCAATTTACAAGCCATGGCCTGTGTCTTGGCAGAGCGTGGCCATTTAGGCTTCAACGCCAAATTCATCATAGAAATGGGCGAAGAAACGGGCTCACCTGGCTTGAAGGAGGTCTGTGCTGAATACGCCGACTTGTTCAAGGCCGACTTGCTCATTGCTTCAGACGGCCCCCGATTAAGAGCTGAGCGGCCCACCCTCTTTTTGGGCTCTAGGGGTAGCATCAATTTTGACTTAAGCATTGAATCACGCTCAGGCGCCCATCATTCTGGCAATTGGGGCGGTCTCATCTCCAACCCAGGCATTCAATTGGCGCATGCCATTGCCAGTTTGGTCACGGACCATGGCGAAATCAAAGTTCCAGAATGGCGTCCCAAGTCTTTGCCCGATGCGGTTCGCCGTGTGTTGGCCGATTGCGAGGTTGATGGTGGCCCCAATGGCCCTCAAATTGAGCCCGAATGGGGTCAGCCCGGTTTAAGCCCTGCAGAGCGTGTCTTTGGCTGGTGCTCCTTTGAAGTGCTGGCCTTCAAGACGGGCAATCCAGAAAATCCAGTCAACGCCATTCCCCCAAGAGCCAAAGCCACATGCCAACTGCGATTTGTGGTGGGCATCGACAGCGATGATATTTTGGACGCTTTGCGCCGTCATCTAGACAGTCATGGCTTTGGCTACGTGCAAATTGCGGCGGCCAGAGACGAAATTTTCAAAGCCACACGCATCGACCCCGACGATGCTTGGGTGACATGGGCGGCCAATTCATTGCAACAAACCACCCAGAAGAAACCGGCCATCCTGCCCAATCTAGGCGGCTCTTTGCCCAACGACATCTTTACCGATGTGCTGGGCTTGAAAACCATTTGGGTGCCGCACTCTTATCCCGGCTGCTCACAACATGCACCCAACGAACACTTGCCCCCCGAGTTACTCAAGGAAGCCTTGCAGGTGATGACAGGCTTGTATTGGGACTTGGGCACTGCCGATACACCCTACGTTGCATCAGCAACTTAACATTGCAGAGGCCATTGACATGAACGCACGCTACGATTGTTTTTGTAAACTCTCCGACCTCACTGAAGCGCAAGTCTCATTGAGCAAGGCTCGACAACATCTTCATCGATTTCCCGAACTTTCATTCCAAGAAAAATCCACCGCCCAATGGGTCGCCGATCAATTGGAAGGCTGGGGCTACCAAGTGACGCGCAACGTGGGGGGGCATGGCTTGGTAGCCACGCTTATGAACGGCGAGGGCAAGGGCATTGCCTTGCGTGCCGACATGGATGCCTTGCCCATCCAAGAAGAAACTCAAAAACCCTATGCCAGTGAACATGCCGGCACCATGCATGCTTGTGGTCATGATGGCCATACCGCCATGCTGTTGGGCGCTGCACAGCAGTTGGCAAAAACCAAAAATTTCAAAGGCACGGTTCACCTGGTGTTTCAACCGGCCGAGGAGGCGGGCAAAAACAGTGGTGCGCAGCAAATGATTGCCGATGGCTTGTTTGAGCGCTTTCCCTGTGATGCCATTTTTGGCATTCACAATCACCCGGGTGTTGATGTGGGCACCTTTATGTTTGGCGCTGGCGCCTTCATGTCGGCATCTGACACTTGCTACATCAAAGTCAAAGGGAAGGGCGGGCATGCCGCCAGACCCCATCAAACCATCGACCCGGTGGTCATCATGGGCAGTTTGATCATGTCACTGCAAACGGTGGTGTCGCGCAACATCGATCCCTTGCAAACCTCGGTCATCACCATTGGCACTGCGCATGCGGGCAGTGTGTCCAATGTCATTCCAGACACGGCCAACTTATCGATGAGCATTCGCTCTTTTAGCCCTGAAGTGCGAGAGCGCTTAGAGCAACGCATCAAAGACTTGGTCACCTCGCAAGTGGCCTCGTATGGCGGCGAAGTGGAAATTATTTACGAACGCGGGTATCCGGTGGTTATTAACTCTGCGGCGGAAACAGAGTTTGCGCGCCAAGTGGCTGTCGAGCTGGTGGGCGCAGACAAAGTGGTGTTTCCCTTTGGCCCAGTGACCGGTAGTGAAGATTTTGCTTATTACTTGCAGCACAAGCCCGGCTGTTTTTTACGATTGGGCAATGGCGTTGAGAGCGCTTTGTTGCACAACCCAAAATATGATTTCAATGATCAAAACTTGTCCTATGGCGCCGCCTACTGGACTCGTTTGGTCGAACGTTTTTTAGAAGCCAGCTGATTTCAAATAACAGATTTCATTCACGATTTTTTCACGGAGTATTTATGAGCATTTCAATGTACCAAGCCAGCGTGCCACGTTTGATCAATGGCCTGACCAATTTGTCCCACATTTTGGACAAAGCCCAAGCCCATGCAGAGGCCAAAAAGATTGACCCCGTGGTGTTTGCCACCATGCGTCTCTACCCAGACATGTTCCCTTTAAGCCGCCAAGTGCAAATTGCCTGTGATGTTTGCAAAGGCTTGGTGGCCAGATTGGCCGGCGTCGAGATCCCAACGCATGAAGACACCGAAAAAGATTTGAAAGATTTGCAAGCCAGAATTGCCAAGACCATTGCGTTTTTGGAAACCTTCAAGCCCGAGCAAATTGACGGCACAGAAGACAAAGACATTGTGGTGAAGCGTGGCGAGAAAGAAACGCATTACAAAGGCATGCAGTTCTTGATGGGGCATGGTTTGCCCAATCTGTATTTCCACACCACCACCACTTACAGCATGCTGCGCGCCAGCGGTGTGGAAATTGGCAAGGCCGATTACCTGGGCAAAATCTAAGCCTTAATCGTCCAAGCCCGACATGCCAATGCGGTGTGCCAGAGGCTTGGGGCCAGAGATTCGGTACATCACTTGGCCTGGCCAAGACAAATAACCGTCTAAACGGCGTGAAAACAAAACGCCATCGGTACCGCTTTTGTAAGTGGTTCTGGCTTTAGGGCCATGGGGGTTAGCAGGGTCAATCACATCACAGATGGGTTGACCCTTTTTTACTTTGGCGCCAGGTTTGACGTGGAAGACCAAGAAGCCTGTGCCAGTGCTGTAACCCACATCCATGCCGCTAATGGGGGCTGCCGCTGTTTTCATTTTGGCTAACGGCGCTGCACGTCCTGCCACAACGCCTTGCCTCACCAACCATCGGTACAGATTCTTGGCATCGGCAGAGCCCAAAGCATCGCTCACATCGTGTTGGCTGCGCATCTCCAGGGTGACTGACATACACGCCTGAGGAATGGCCGCTTGTGGAAACTTGTTTTGCAAACGGGCCCACAGGGCGCTGTTGACGCCCGAGAAAGTGAGTGTGGCGGGGAAGGGGTCATTGAACATGGTAGCTTCGACACCCAAGTCGGCCGCCAAGGCTTTGACTGCGCCTTCATTGCCGAGTGGGCCCTTGGGTCCTTGGACCCAATCATTCTTAGCCGTAAACAGGTGCAGTGCCGCGTAAATGTCGCAATGCAAATCAAGCACGTAGTCTGCATCAGTGCTGAGTTTTTGCATTTCGACACGCAAGGTTTGCAACTCATTCGCAGGCTTCATATCCTTCAAAACATCTAGCGCCGCTTTGCGAATCATCTTCACATTGGCCTCAGGATCGGCGCCTACTTTTTTCCAAATTTTCTCGGCCACGCCTTCAGAGACATCAATCCAATTGCGGTTGAAGTTCTCGTTGCTCAAGTGGTTGTAGCGACCGGCATGAGAATTGCCTACAAGTTGAGACTGACCAATTGGATTGACGGTTGGCACCAAAATGATCTCACCCTTGATCAAGCCTTTTTTGTCGGCTTCGGCCAGCATCGGCATCAAATGGTGAAGCGCCATGGTACCGGGCATCTCATTGGCATGGATGGCAGCTTGCATGTACACCTTGGGGCGTGCACCAGATTTGCCAAAGCT
>JBDLWA010000029.1:0-4356 GCA_039804505.1 Pseudomonadota bacterium | reverse complement strand
ATGTTGCCTGAAAAATTTGGGGCTTTTTTGCCCAATTGAATGGACTGATTTATGTGTGGAATTGTTGGCGTTGCAAGCAACGCACCTGTGAACCAATTGATCTACGACGCTTTGCTGTTGTTGCAGCACCGTGGTCAAGATGCCGCAGGTATCGTGACGCAGATGGATCGTAAATTTCACATGCACAAAGCCAAGGGCATGGTTCGCGATGTATTCAGAACGCGCAACATGCGTTCCTTGCCTGGCAATTGTGGTTTGGGTCAAGTGCGTTACCCCACAGCCGGCAATGCCTTCAGTGAAGAAGAAGCGCAGCCTTTTTATGTGAATGCCCCCTTTGGCTTGGTGTTGGTACACAACGGCAATTTGACCAATGCCAAAGCGCTCAAGGCCGAGCTGTTTTCTACAGATCATCGTCACATCAACACAGAGAGCGACTCTGAAGTGTTGCTCAACGTGTTGGCGCACGAGTTGGAAAAAACCACACGCGGTTTGCCCCTCACGCCCGCTGATGTTTTTAAAGCCGTAGAGGGTGTGCATCGCCGTGTCAAAGGTTCTTATGCGGTGATTGCGCTCATTGCGGGCCATGGTTTGTTGGCCTTTAGAGACCCCTTCGGTATTCGCCCTTTGTGCATTGGCAAAGGCAAAGACGGTACTTACATGTTGGCCAGTGAATCAGTCGCACTCGAAGGCACATTGCATCAGTTTGAGCGCAACGTGGCGCCCGGCGAGGCGGTGTTCATTGACATGCAAACGCAACTCCACAGCCAGCAATGTGCCGATGCGCCTCAACTGAACCCGTGCATTTTTGAATACGTTTATTTGGCGCGCCCCGATTCCACTTTGGATGGCATCTCGGTTTACCAAGCCCGTTTGAATTTGGGTGAAACCTTGGCCAAGCGCGTGATCTCTACGGTGCCACCTAGCGACATCGATGTGGTCATTCCTATTCCTGAATCAAGCCGTCCCAGTGCTGCTCAATTGGCTCAATTGTTGGGCTTGCCTTACCGCGAAGGCTTTGTGAAAAACCGTTACGTGGGTCGCACCTTCATCATGCCGGGTCAGGCGGTCAGAAAAAAATCGGTGCGCCAAAAACTCAACGTCATTGCCAGCGAGTTCAAGGGCCGCAATGTGTTGTTGGTCGATGACTCCATCGTGCGTGGCACCACCAGTCGCGAGATTGTTCAGATGGCCCGTGAAGCCGGCGCGCGCAAGGTTTACATGGCCAGTGCTGCACCGCCTGTGCGTTACCCCAATGTGTATGGCATCGACATGCCCACCTCCGACGAGCTGGTGGCTCACAATCGCACCGTGGACGAGATTCGTCAGATCATTGATTGCGACGCTTTGATTTATCAAGATGTCGACGCCATGAAATCGGCGGTGTCCAATGCGGTCTTGCCTGGCTATCCCAAAGTGCAGGGCTTTGATGCTTCTTGCTTTGACGGTGTGTATGTCACAGGCGATGTGTCTGCCGAAGACATTGAGCGCTTGAATGAAAACCGCCCCGCGCAGCAGGATGAATCAGAAGCCGACGCAGACCGTTCGCGCTTGGCTTTGCCCAATGCCAGTTAAGTTGACATTCAACTAACTTCAAAAATATCCAACAGCTTCAAAGCTAAGACAGACATGAGTCAACACCCTTTGCCAGATCATTTACACGTCGACACCTTGGCAGTCCGCGCTGCGGTCGATCGCAGTCAGTATGGCGAAAACTCCGAAGCGCTTTACCTCACCAGCGGCTATGTTCAGCCCGATGCAGAAACAGCAGCACGCCGTTTTGCGGGGGAAGAGGTGGGCTACACCTACGCGCGCTTGGGCAACCCCACTGTTAGCAGCTTTGAAATGCGCTTGGCCGCCATGGAAAGTGCTGAGGCTTGCGTTGCCACATCCACCGGCATGTCCGCTATTTTGTTGATGTGCTTGGGCTTGCTGAAAAGTGGTGACCACGTCATTTGCTCGCACTCTTTGTTTGGCTCCACCATCAAGTTGATTGGCAGCGAGTTTGCCAAGTTTGGGGTGCAAACCAGTTATGTGTCGCAAACCAATGTGGCTGAGTGGCAGGCCGCCATGCAGCCCAACACCCGTTTGCTGTTTGCCGAAACACCGACCAATCCTTTGACAGATGTTTGCGACATTCAGGCCTTGGCCGATATTGCACACGCTGGCAATGCTTTGCTGGTGGTCGACAACTGTTTTGCCACGCCCATCTTGCAACGCCCCTTAGAGATGGGTGCTGATTTGGTGGTGCATTCGGGCACTAAGTATTTGGATGGCCAAGGTCGCGTCATGGCGGGAGCCTTGTGTGGCTCCAAAGCACTCATTGACGATGTGTTTGGTCCCGTCATGCGCAGCGCTGGCATGACCCTGTCGCCTTTCAATGCATGGGTGGTTTTAAAAGGTTTGGAAACGCTCAGCATTCGCATGCACGCGCAATCGCAACAAGCCATGGCTTTGGCGCAGTGGTTGGAAGCGCAGCCACAAGTGGCTCGCGTTTTTTACCCGGGTTTGAAAAGTCATCCACAACACGAACTGGCCATGAAGCAGCAGTCGGGTATGGGCGGTGCGGTGTTGTCGTTTGAAGTCAAAGCCAATTCACCAGAGCAAGGTCGTGAGAACGCCTTCAAGGTGATGAACGCCACGCGCATGGTGTCCCTTAGTACCAACTTGGGCGATGTGAAAACATTGGTGGCGCATCCTGCCAGTACTTCGCATGGTCGCTTGTCTGAAGCACAGCGCCAAGTGGCGGGTATTCAACAGGGCTTGATTCGTGTGGCCGTCGGCCTTGAGCATTTGGAAGATTTGAAAGCCGATTTCATTCGGGGCTTTCAAGCGCTTTAATTTTGAAAACAACAACAATGACTTCTACACAAAAACTGGTTCGCACGCGATTTGCGCCGTCACCCACAGGCTTCATTCACTTAGGCAACATTCGTTCTGCTTTGTACCCTTGGGCCTTTGCCAAGTCGCAAGGCGGCACCTTCATTTTGCGCATTGAAGATACCGATTTGGAGCGTTCTAATCAGGCCTCGGTCGATGTGATTTTGGAAGGCATGGCTTGGTTGGGTATGAACCCAGACGAAGGTCCGTTCTACCAAATGCAGCGCATGGACCGCTACAAGCAAGTGTTGGCCGAGTTGCAAGCCACGGGGCAGGTCTACCCTTGCTACATGAGCATTGAAGCGTTGGACGCGCTTCGTGAAAAGCAAATGGCGGCCAAAGAAAAACCACGCTACGACGGCACCTGGCGCCCCGAGCCAGGCAAAACTTTGCCTCCCGTTCCTGAAGGCGTCAAGCCTGTGCTGCGCTTCAAAAATCCGCTGGATGGTGTGGTGGCATGGGATGACAAGGTGAAGGGCCGTATTGAAATTAGCAATCAAGAGTTGGATGACTTGGTCATTGCACGCCCCGATGGCACGCCTACGTACAACTTCTGTGTGGTGGTGGATGACATTGACATGGCCATCACGCACGTGATTCGCGGTGATGACCATGTGAACAACACGCCACGCCAAATCAACATCTTCAAAGCACTGGGCAAAGATGTGCCTGTGTATGCGCACTTGCCCACTGTGCTGAACGAGCAGGGCGAGAAGATGAGTAAGCGCAATGGCGCCAAGCCTGTTACGCAGTATCGTGATGAAGGCTATTTGCCCGATGCCATGGTGAACTATTTGGCACGCTTGGGATGGAGCCATGGTGATGACGAAATTTTCAGCCGTCAACAGTTTTTAGATTGGTTCGACCTTGATCATTTAGGCCGCAGTGCTGCGCAGTTTGACGATGCCAAATTGCGTTGGGTCAATGCACAACATTTGAAGGCCACTGAAGACGCGCAACTGGCTCAGTGGGTTCAGCCTATCTTGAAGCAGCGCGGCATGGATGCCGATGATCGCCTGGCCGCCATTTGTGGCTTGTTCAAAGACCGTTGCGATACGCTGTGCGTGCTGGCCGATTGGGTGGCTGTGTTCTATGGCGATGTGCAACCCAAGGCGGATGAAAAGGCGCAACACGTGACCGACGCCGTCAAGCCCGCCCTCCAATTGTTGGTAGAAAAGTTGTCTGCCTGTGCCTGGGACAAGGCCAGTATTGCGGCTGCCATCAAGGAAGTGTTGGCGGCTGAAGGCTTGAAGATGCCCCAATTGGCCATGCCCGTGCGTGTTTTGGTCATGGGAACGGCACAAACCCCATCGCTGGATGCGGTGCTTTCTTTGTGCGAAAAGCAAAAAGTTTTGGAGCGCTTGAAAAACGCGTAAAAATCTGTCTATAATCCATTTCTCGACACCAACGAGGGATGTTTAAAAGCATCACAAAGGGGGTATAGCTCAGCTGGGAGAGCGCTTGCATGGCATGCAAGAG
>JBDLWA010000028.1:0-3528 GCA_039804505.1 Pseudomonadota bacterium | reverse complement strand
GCCGACTCCGAGCTGGGTGGGCTGTATTCCTGGATGAGCTTTTGAACTGCCAAATACGATTCAGACTTGGCATCAAGCTGCTTCACTTGCGAACAGTTTCGCGTGAGTTGGACCCACTTTTCCTGAGCCATCCCTATGGCATCCACCTCTCGCCCATCGACGTTCAGTAGCCAGCCATTTTCTTTTTGGCTGAATGAAAAGTGATTGAGCAAGACGCCCACGATCACCATCAACAACACATACATGGATATTTTTCTGGGCATCGAACTGCTTCAATCCATTTAAAAATCAAACCCAAGCTGCTGGGTGTTGTCTGCCTTGCGGCTGACTGCTTTGGGTCGGGTGATGGTTTTGCGCGAAGCATGCTTTTCGACCACGGCTTTTTTGCCAGCCCTCACTTCAGAAGTTTGCCGTCTGGCGTGAAGGCGCTGCTTGGCGGTACGAGTTGCAGATGCCAACTCAATCAAGGGCTGAGGAATGTCTGTGCCTTGGCCCAATTGAGCCTGAAGCGGCGCAGGCATTTGCCAAGGTTCAAACAACCACGTGTCGGGCACCGATCGCATGTAGGGCAACCAACGCCTGACAAAGACCCCATGCGGGTCGTGATCCTGCGCTTGCTTGATGGGGTTGTAAACACGCGTGGTGTTGATGCCCGTAGTGCCCGATTGCATTTGCAACTGACTCCAATGAATGCCGGGTTCGTAATCTAAAAACTGCGTGGCCAACCATTCGCCCACCGGACGCCAATGCAACCAAAGCGGATAAGCCGCCACCGACACCAACATGGCGCGCATTCTGAAGTTGAGCCAGCCTGTTTCTCTAAGCATCGTGACGCAGGCATCGACCATAGGCCAGCCTGTGCGTGCTGCTTTGAGTGCCTCAAAGTAGTCGGTGTTGAATTCTTGTTCGCGCAGATCATCGTACCCACGGTGCATGTTGCGCCATTCAATGGCCGGTTCACTTTCCAGCTTTTGAATGAAATGGCAGTGCCAATACAAGCGACTGACAAAGGCACTCAAACCCGCACGATGCCGGCTAGCCTGAGGGGGCAAGCTGGCCATGTGCGCGCGGGTGGCTTGCACCACTTCACGCATGCTGATGCAACCAAACGACAAGTAGGCCGAAATTCGGGAGCATGCATCGGGCGCAGACAAAGGGGAAGAAATGCCCCCGCGATAACCAATGCTGCGCGCATGAAGAAAACTGTGGAGCACAGCTAAGGCATGGGTGCGGCCGCCTTTTTGCCTGAAGGGTGGGTTGTGTTGCAGATGTGCCGGGGGAACCATTTGGATAGCAACGTCTGTGGGCGGGCGCCAAAACACCACAGTCTCAAGCTTTTGAATGGGCAAGGCCATGTGTCGCTCCCAAGCGGGCTGCCAAAGGTTTCTGTTTTTAAGTCCGCGAACCACGCCAAACTGCGGAAACTCTTGCCTGCTAACGCTTTGCGCCTTGCACCATGCCGCCACTTTCAGGTCGCGCTCATACGTAAAAGCATTACCGGTTTCTTCATGGGCGTAAACACCCGCAAAAGGAGCCTCTTGCCAAAGTTTGGACAACACCTCGGTCATCTCACCCGTATGGACTTCGAGGCAGCCACCTAGCGTTCTTAAATGCGCATCCAACTCCAGCAGCGACTCGCGTACAAATTCAAAATGCTGAAGGGCGGCATCGGGCTGTACCCAGAGTTGAGGTTCCAATACGTAAATACACCGCACCGGCCCTAATTGGGCCGCATGCGCAAGCGCAGCGTGATCTTGCCAACGCAAGTCACGTTTGAACCAAACTAGGTTGTAGCGCATGGAATCAACTTCAGAAGGAGGGATGCGTATTTTCGTATTCGGGCAAATACCTTACTTCGAGCTGTGCCTTCCCACATTTCTGATAATGATGACTTACACATTCAACCCACTATGTCGCTCAGCTCAACCCTTGCCAACGTTCAAGGCCAGTCCCATGGTGCCGACTGGTGCTGGCATTTGAAGCGCAATGTTTCAATGGGTCCCGCGCAATTTGCCCGGCTGTTGGCGGGTTTGAGCCTGATCACCTTGTTCATTGGTTCTGCCTTTTATTGGCTGGGCGCGTCTTTCATTCTGCCCTTCTCCATCATTGAAGTGGCGGCTCTGCTCATCGCCTTTTTCTACCACGCCATCCATGCCAATGACTACGAAAAATTGGTGTTGACAGAAGGCACCATTCACATTGAAAGCAAAATTGGTTTCAAAACCACCCAAGTTGAATTGGTGCGGTCTTTAACCCGTGTTGACAAAGATTTGCACAAGAACGCCCTGATCCAATTGCGACAAGGCCAGCAGGCAACATTTTTTGGTCGCTTTGTCCATGCCAATTTGAGACCCATGTTGGCTCAAAAGATTTCAGACCGCATGTTGGCACCCTTCAATTTCTGAGCACCATGACACTTCATAAACTCACGGCTGAAGCTGCTTTGCAGCAATTGACAACACTGCCCCAGTGGACCTTAGATGGCTCATCGCAGGCCATCACACGTGAGTTTGTATTTTCAAATTTTGTCCAAGCCTTTGGCTTTATGAGCCAAGTTGCCTTGCTGGCAGAAAAGCATAACCATCACCCCGAGTGGCGCAATGTTTACAACAAGGTGGGCATCACTTGGACCACGCACGATGTGAAAGGTTTGAGTTCGCAAGACATCTTGCTGGCTGAGCTTTGTGATCAGGCCTATGAGGCCATCAAGTCAAAGCCTTAAATCCAAAAACTTAAATCGCTTTCACGCGTCCCCGCGCCACATGCAGTTTTTTCAGGCTGTCCAGCAATCGGTGGTGCCTGTCTAAGCCTTCCAGCTTCATGCTGGTGGGCGTCAAGCCATAGAAACGCACGCTGCCATTGACCGATCCCAGCACAGCATCCATGCGTTCGTTGCCAAACATGCGCCTGAAATTGTGTTCATAATTTTCAATGGCCAGTTCTGAGTCTATAGCTACTTCAAGTACCACGTTCAAGGCTTGATAGAACAGTTTGCGCTCCACGGTGTTGTCGTTGTATTGCAAGAACGCACCCACTAAGTCTTGCGCAACATCCAACTGCTTCAAAGCCAAGTTGATCAGCAGTTTCAACTCCAATACGGTAAGTTGGCCCCATACCGTGTTCTCATCAAACTCAATGCCAATGAGGGTGGCAATGTCGGCGTATTCGTCTAGCTCGTTGTTTTCCAAACGATCGAGTAGCGCAGACAAGCTAGCTTCGTTTAATTGATGCAGGTTCAAAATGTCTTCACGGAACAGCAACGCTTTGTTAGTGTTGTCCCAAATTAAATCTTCCACGGGATAGATTTCAGAATAGCCTGGCACCAAAATTCGACAAGCAATGGCGCCCAGTTGGTCGTGCACCGCTGTGTAAACCTCTTTGCCCATGTCTGCCAAGATGGCCTTCAAGCTGGCAGCTTCATCGGCATTGGCGGTGCTGCCCTGGCCTGCAAAGTTCCATTCCACAAATTCGTAATCGGGCTTGGCACTGAAAAACCGCCAAGACACAATGCCGCTGGAATCAATGAAG
>JBDLWA010000027.1:0-8927 GCA_039804505.1 Pseudomonadota bacterium | reverse complement strand
GGGCTGGCCTGTGTGGTGGGCTTGGCTTCTTCTGTGACGGTGGCTTTGGCACCTTTGACGGCTTGCACAATGGCCTCTGCTTCGGCAGCAGTCCACACACGGTCGGCTTTTTTCTCGGCGTCTTCAGCGTCTTTTTTCCAGGCGGTGTTGAACCACTTGCCTGGATAGGTGCCAGCCGCCGCATCAAACTGCGCATGCACTTCCCAATAGTCACGGCTGATGAACTTGCGAATTTGCTCTTCACGCTCGACCACCACGGCCAAAGTTGGCGTTTGGACGCGGCCCACGGTGGTTAAGAAGAAACCACCATCGCGTGAATTAAAGGCCGTCATGGCACGGGTGCCATTGATGCCCACCAGCCAATCGGCTTCAGAGCGGCTGCGCGCCGCATCGGCCAGGCCTTGCATTTGTTGGTTCGATCGCAACTTGTCAAAGCCATCGCGAATGGCTTGGGGCGTCATGCTCTGCAACCACAGGCGCTGCACGGGCTTGCCCAAAGGAATGGTCTGCCCCGCCTTTTGCGTGCCGGCATATTGCTCAATGAGACGGAAGATCAATTCACCTTCACGTCCCGCGTCACAGGCGTTGACCAGAGCGCCCACATCTTTGCGCTTGGCCTGCTTGACCACAGCGTTCAGGCGCGTTTTGGTCTTGTCGACGGGCTTCAAGTCGAAGTAAGGCGGGATGACGGGCAAATGGGCAAAGCTCCACTTGCCACGTTTCACGTCAAATTTCTCAGGCGCCTGAATTTCGACCAAGTGGCCCACCGCGCTGGTGACCACATAGGTTTCACTCTCAAAGTGGTCCTCGTGTTTCTCAAATTTACCTGCGATCGGCGTCAAAGCACGCACGATGTCTTGAGCCACTGAAGGCTTCTCTGCAATAACCAATGTTTTCATCTCATACAATCCGGTCTCGCGTGCGCGCATGCGCACGTGTACACACACGGGCACGCGCACACGCGCGCCCACATGTTTTCACCATAACAAATTTTTCACGCCGTGGTCAAAAAATCGAATCTGTCGACAAAATCGACTTTAAAGCCCGCCGCCAAGCCTAGCGCCCCCAAAAAGGCCTTGCCTGCCTCTGGCCGTCGCGTCCAGGTTCGCCGCTCGGGTGTCCACGGCAAAGGGGTGTTTGCCCTGCAAGACCTTGCCGAAGGCGAGACATTGTTTGAGTATGTAGGCGAGGTCATCAGCTGGGACGAAGCGCAAGACCGCCACCCCCACGACCCCTCTGACCCCAACCACACCTTCTACTTCCACGTCAACGAAGACCGGGTGATCGATGCGCTTCACGGCGGCAACTCTTCCCGCTGGATCAACCACAGCTGCAACCCCAACTGCGAAGCCGACGAAGAAAACGACCGCATCTTTATCAAAGCCTTGCGCAATATCAAGGCCGGTGAAGAACTCAATTACGACTACGGCTTGATCATTGACGAGCCTTACACGCCCAAACTCAAGGCCGAATACCCTTGCTGGTGTGGCGCCCCCAATTGCCGCAAAACCTTGCTGGCACCCAAGCGCCGGCCCGCCACCCCCAAGATTCCCAGTCAAATTAAAAAGATTGAGAAGAAAATCAAGAAGCTCAAAAAAGAGCTGAAGGTCGTTAAAAAGAAAGCTTGATGCGCGACCCTGACCTGCCTCAACGCTGGCCCGCCGAAAATATTTGGGAAGCTGTGGTGCCTCGGCTCCCAGGTTTCAGCGTTGAAATCCTGCCCGAAATTGACTCCACCAATACCGAGCTCATGCGCCGGTCTAAAAATGGCCAGCTCGATCCCATTTTGTTGGTGGCCGAAAGGCAAACTGCAGGCAGGGGACGACTCGGCCGGGCATGGTTAGGCGAAGTAGGCCATGCCCTCACCTTTTCCATCGGACTGCCCTACCAACCGCGTCAATGGTCTGGCTTGTCCTTGGCCGTTGGTTTGAGTTTGGCGGAATCGCTCAACCCCGACATACAACTGAAGTGGCCCAACGATTTGTGGCGCGGCGGCAAAAAATTGGGCGGCATCTTGATCGAAGCCAGCACCCAAGGGCAGCAAAGCTATGCCGTGATTGGCGTGGGGCTGAACATTCAATTGCCGGCTGAGGCAGACCTGAGAACGCCGCCTGCGGCTCTGTGTGAGTTTTGGGAAGGGGTCACCGCAGGCCTAGCGCTCGAAAAGGTTGTAGGGCCCCTGATGGCATGCTTGCAAACCTTTGAGGCCGACGGTTTTACACCCTTGCAAAAGCGGTTTGATCAACGCGACGCCCTCAAAGGCAAAAACATCCGCACCAGTGATGGCCTTCAAGGCCTTTGTGAAGGCGTGGACGCGCAAGGCACTTTGCAGATGGCGACGGAGAATGGCATGATCTTGATCAATTCTGCTGAAGTGAGCGTTCGACCGCTATGAAACACCTCAAATTGCGTTGGTTCATTTTGGTGTTGATGGTGCTCAACGCCCTCTTTGATGTGTGGCGCACAGGTGGCTTCGCGCCTTGGGCTTGGGCCCCTGAAAGCGCGCGCGAACCTGAACGCCTGCAACAACAAATCAATCCGGACAACCTAGTGATCACAAGGAAAAACTCATGAGCTTGAAACTTTACTTTGCCCCTGGCGCTTGTTCTTTTGTACCGCACTGCTTATTGCAATTGAGCGGCACCGCCTACGAGCCCGTCATGGTCAAGCTGCACAAGGGTGAACAAAACGGTGACGAGTACAAAGCCATCAACCCCAGAGGCCAAGTGCCCGTGTTGGTTGACAACGGCCAAGTGGTGACACAAATTGTGGCCATCATCTTGTACATCGATCAAAAATTTCCTGACGCCAAGTTTCTGCCCACAGACGCATTTGCGCGCGCGAAGGCCATTGAAACCTTGGCTTGGATGAACAACACCGTTCATCCCACCTTCACACACATCTTCATGCCGCAAAAATTCAGCGACCAGTCTGAAGTTCACGCGGCCTTGAAAACTTTCAACACACAAACCTATCAAGGTTTGCTGAGCGAACTTGAGGCATTGGTTCAAGCGGCATTGGCCAAAGGCGCATGGCTTTCAGGTGAGCGTTTAGGGCCCCTGGATATTTATGCCTTAACCCTCACACGCTGGGGCTCCATTGCAGGCATCGATCCCACCAGCTACCCCCAGCTGTGGTCACACATCAACAAAGTGGCGGCTGACGCTGCAGTGGCTGTCGTGATTGAACGTGAGCGTCTGCAATTGAACTTGTTCAAGCCGACGGCGGTTTAAACCATACTGGTTTTGAACTTGTTGCTGGCGCGTGCAAAGCGAACGGTGAAACACGCGCCAGGCGGTGTTTGACCGGGGTGCGCCAAGTCAACAGACACCGTGGCGCCATGGCGGTGCGCAATTTCTCGCACAATGGGCAGGCCCAAACCCGAGCCATCTACATTGCTGCCTAAGGCGCGATAGAAGGGCTCAAAAATGCGCTCGCGCTCGGCAGCCGCAATGCCCGGCCCGTTGTCTTCCACTTGAACCGCCAGCGCTTGGCTGTAGGGGTCGACCAACAATCGCACCGTGATCACACCCATGCGCTCTGCCGTGCTCGGGGTGTAATGAATGGCGTTGTCGACCAAGTTTCTAATCATTTCTTTGAGCAAGGTGGGGTTGCCTTGTATCTTCAAGAAGCGGCGCTTGTTGTCGGTGTCCACGCCGTCATAACCCAAATCCAAACCTTTATCCATTGCGTGTGGCAGTGAGTCGTTTAACACCTCGCCAATCAAGGCTTCCATGTCGCACGACTGCATGTCTACTGCGCTGCCACCTTCTGCGCGTGCCAGCGATAACAATTGGTTCACCGTGTGTGTGGCCTGAACACTGGCACGACCAATTTGCTTGAGAGAGTGTTTTAAATCTTCTTCACTTGCGCCTGATCGCTGTGCCAAATCTGCTTGCATTCGCAAACCTGCCAAGGGCGTTTTGAGTTGATGTGCCGCATCTGCTAAGAATCTTTTTTGGGTCCCGATGGAGTCTTTCAAGCGTCCTAACAAATCGTTGACAGAAGACACCAATGGCGCAACTTCCAAGGGCACCGCTTTTTCATCAAGTGGGCTGAGGTCATCCGATTGACGCGCGCGAATTCGCTCTTCTAACTCCGACAAAGGTTTGATGCCGCGGACCAACGCCAACCAAACCAACAACACCGCCAAAGGCAAGATGGCAAACTGCGGCAGCATGACGCCTTTGATAATTTCAGTGGCCAGCACCGATCGTTTTTCGCGCGTCTCCGCCACTTGAACCAACACCGGGCTCATGTCTTGAGGTGATTTGTCAGAAACCAATTGCACCCATGTGTAAGCGACGCGCACTTCCAAACTGCGCATTTCGTCGTCGCGAATTTTGACTTCGTAACTGCCTAATTTTTCTTCATCGACAGGTTGTGGCAAGTCTTTGTCGCCGCCCAACAATTCACCTTTAGGGCCCAGCACTTGGTAATACACCAAGTCGGCATCGTCTGCCCGCAACAATTCGCTGGCGGGTTGGGGCAAGTTAAATTGAACGCGCTGCTGGTCGGGGCTGAGCTTGACCAATTGCGCCAGTGCTTGCACGTTGTAGACCAAGGCACGGTCGAAAGGTTTGTTGGCCAAACCTTGTGCCACCAACCATGTGAGGGCCAAACTGACGGGCCACAACAGCAACAGCGGTGTCAGCATCCAATCCAAAATTTCGCCAAACAGCGAGCGTTGCTCGCGGCGAAAAAAGGACAGCTGCCAATTTTTAGGATTCATTCAGCAACGGCTTAGCCTGGAATTTTCTCTAGGCAATATCCCAAGCCACGCACGGTGGCAATTCGAATCGGCCCTTTTTCAATTTTTTTACGCAAGCGGTGGATGTACACCTCAATCGCGTTGTTGCTGACCTCTTCGCCCCACTCGCACAGGCGCTCTACCAATTGATCTTTGCTAACCAAACGTCCGGCTCTTTGCAACAGCACTTCTAGCAAGCCCAATTCGCGCGCCGACAGTTCAACCATCTTGCCATCGATGGTGGCCACGCGACCCGATTGGTCATAGATCAAGGGGCCATGTTTGATTTGTGAGGTGGCACCGCCCATGCCGCGCCGTGTGAGGGCACGAACGCGCGCTTCGAGTTCTTGCAAACTGAAGGGCTTGGCCATGTAGTCATCGGCGCCGTAGTCCAGACCTTTGACGCGCTCTTCCACACTGTCGGCAGCCGTCAAAATGAGAACCGGCAAGGTCGACCCTCTGGCGCGTAATTTTTTCAATACTTCAAGCCCGTGCATTTTGGGCAAGCCCAAATCAAGGATGAGCAAATCGAATTCGTTGTTGGTCATCAAAGCTGCGTCGGCCTCTGAGCCGCTGGCCACATGGTCAACAGCAGCGCCGGCGCTGCGCAAACTCCGCAACAAACCGTCGGCTAGGACCTGATCATCTTCGGCAATCAAAATGCGCATCTTTGTCTCCCGCTGTAGTGCCATCTATCAGCTGTGTGAAGGCTGTGTGTCGGCTTTGTCTAGGTTTTTCATTGGCTCCCTTTTGAGAGCTTGTCTTAAATTTTAGGCGACTCTGAGAGCGCTGCGGTGAAAGTTTCTCAAGACTATGGCGTCATTCCATGCAATACGCCTCCAAGCCCAAAGCCACCACGGTTGCAATTTCAAGTCCCACCGCTTCCTTGAACTCCAATTCTGCTTGCGCCACGGCCATTTGAAAGGCAGCCAGCCAGGCGAGGCCAGTATCTGTGAACACCACTTGCCTCGCACGCGCATCAAGCGCATCGTTTTCACGCCTCACCAAACCCCACGCCTCACACTGATCCACCAAGGTGCCCATGGCTTGTTTACTCATGCCTGCGGCCTGCGCCAGTTCGGTTAAACGCGACCCTTGTAGCGACAAATGTCGGGTGATGTGGATGTGCGCCGCACTGATTTGATCTCTGGCTGCCAGATTTGAAAGCGCCAATGGCACTTGATCGTTGTTGGCCATCAGGCTCAACACACGGGCATCAAACCGTCGCATTGAATGACCCAATAAACGGCCCAAATGAGTTTCTCGCCAGCGGTCATCACGGCGGCTGGTACGGGCGCTTTCGGGATCATTTTCTGGTTCGCTTTCCCGAGCGAGTCGGGGGGCGGGTTGACGCGCTGAATGCGGGCTAAAACTGTCATTGACTGGCATTTGCAAATAGTAAAGCAAACTGACCAAAAAATCTATTGAATCGTTGAGACAATGCCGTTACAGTACTGTTCAAGCATCCAGTCTTTGATCAACTTTCTAGATGCACCATTTTTAACCCGTTGATTCTCAAGGAGATTTTCATGAGCGACCAAAACAGCGACAAAACCAAAGCCCTGCAAGCAGCCCTGGCCCAAATTGAAAAACAATTCGGCAAAGGCACCATCATGCGTTTGGGCGAGGGCGAAGTCATTGAAGACATCCAAGTCGTTTCAACGGGTTCTTTGGGCCTCGACATTGCCTTGGGCGTCGGCGGTTTGCCACGCGGTCGCGTGGTTGAAATATACGGCCCAGAGTCATCTGGCAAGACCACACTCACCTTGCAAGTCATTGCCGAAATGCAAAAAATCGGCGGTCAGTGCGCCTTCGTCGATGCCGAGCATGCTTTAGACATTCAGTACGCCCAAAAACTGGGTGTCAACCTGCAAGACCTGCTCATCAGCCAGCCCGACACCGGCGAGCAAGCCCTTGAAATTGTCGACAGCCTGGTTCGCTCAGGCGCCGTTGACTTGGTCGTCATCGACTCTGTCGCCGCACTCACCCCCAAAGCCGAACTCGAGGGCGACATGGGCGACTCCTTGCCCGGCCTCCAAGCCCGCCTCATGAGCCAAGCCCTGCGCAAACTCACGGCCACCATCAAGAAAACCAATTGCATGGTCATCTTCATCAACCAAATTCGCATGAAGATTGGCGTGATGTTTGGTTCGCCCGAAACCACCACCGGTGGCAACGCGCTCAAGTTTTATGCCTCTGTGCGCCTCGACATCCGCCGCACCGGCACCATCAAACGCGGTGACGAAGCCATCGGCAACGAAACCAAAGTCAAGGTGGTCAAAAACAAAGTCGCCCCGCCTTTCAAAACCGCCGAGTTCGACATTCTGTTTGGCGAGGGCATCAGCCGCCAAGGCGAAATCATCGACATGGGCGTCGAAGCCAAAATCATCGACAAGTCGGGCGCTTGGTATGCCTATCAGGGCGAAAAAATCGGCCAAGGCCGCGACAATGCGCGCGAATTCCTCCGTGAAAACGCCGAGCTGGCCGCCGAAATTGAAAACAAAGTGCGCGAATCCTTGGGCATTCCGTTGTTGGCAGAAGCCGTCAACGCGGCCTAAGCGCGTGCTTTTCAACAGTTGCGTTCCTTGATCAATGGCTCAGCCTGGGTTTAAGTTGTCCCTCAAAGGACGTGCGCTGCGACTTTTGTCGCAGCGCGAGCACTCTCGGGCTGAGCTGGTTCGCAAACTGTCTGTGCATGAGGAGGTGCCCGGCGAGTTGGCACAAGCACTCGACGACCTCCAAGCCAAAGGTTTCATCGACGAAACTCGGGTCTTGGAGTCCGTTCTCAACCACCGTGCCTCCAAATTAGGCAACGGCCGTATCAAGCAAGAACTGCAAGCCAAAGGTCTGGCGCCTGCCGCAGTGGCGCAGGCCATGTCAGATTTAAAGGACTCAGAATTTGAGCGCGCGCAGGGCGTTTGGCAGAAGAAGTTTGGCGCGCCTGCCAACGATGCCAACGAGCGGGCCAAACACTATCGGTTTTTACTCACGCGGGGCTTCTCGGCCGAAGTGGTCCGCAAAGTGGTCAAACAATCTGGCGCACCCGATGAAGACTTCGACGCCTAATGCTCTGCCGGGTCAAAGACCCAGCATCAATTTCAAGTTTTGAACGGCTGCGCCACTGGCGCCCTTGCCCAAATTGTCCAAGCGCGCAATCACCACGGCCTGGCGATGGGCCTCATTGCCAAACACCCGAATTTCCAATTTGTTGGAATCATTGTTGCCTGTGGCGCCCAGTTTGCCGCTCTCTTCTGCAGGCAACACGCTCACCCAACCCCCTTCGTTTTGGCTGCTGGCGTAGTTCGCGCGCAACGCTTCTTGCACATCAGACACCTTCGGCTTGCTTGGCAGGTCGTCCAAAAACAGCGGCAACTCCACCAACATGCCTTGCCGGAAATTACCCACGGCAGGCAAGAAAATGGGACGACGGGTCAGTCCGGTGTACTTCATGATCTCGGGCACATGCTTGTGCTGAAGTCCCAAAGCATAGGCCTCATGCAGGGGTGCACGACCCGCTTCAAAGTCTTCAATCATGGTTCGGCCGCCACCGGAGTAACCACTTACTGATGGCAAAACCACCGGAAAATCTGGTGGCAAAATGCCTGCACTGATCAGGGGCGCCAAGATGGCAATGGCACCGGAGGCGTAGCAACCGGGGTTGCTAACGCGTTGTGCATTCACCACAGCCTCACGTTGACCGGCGCGCATTTCGGGAAAACCAAAGACCCACTGATCGTTCACCCGGTGGGCTGTAGAAGCATCGATGATGCGGGGTTGGTGGCCAGGCAGGGCATCGATCATGGCCACTGATTCCTTGGCCGCATCATCGTGAAGGCACAAAATGACCAAATCAACTTGGGCCATGAGTTCGCGTTTGGCCGCGGGATCCTTGCGTTTTTCTGGCGCAATGCTCACCAACTGAACTTCGGGCATGCCCACCAAACGCTCACGGATCAACAGCCCCGTGGTGCCAGCTTCGCCGTCGATGAATATTTTTTTAGCCATTCAGGGCTCTCCCAAGAAAAAAGTTGCCGCGTCATGTCAATGTAAGTGACGCGGCTCAAGATTGGTGCGTTGCAACATGATACAGTCGCCGGCTGCAGTGTCCAGTGCTTGTTTAGGGCAATTCACCCTGACTGGCTGGTGAGAATAACCACCCTCGAGAGAAACCTCATGA